>NZ_JBYSVX010000053.1:0-19605 GCF_058986605.1 Pseudomonas sp. GW821-FHT07E12
GGATTTTCTGACGCGGCATCCATGCCGCGGCAGAAAACGACGTGCATCCATGCACGTCGCCCTTCGGGTTATTCCCGTCGTCTCCGCCGCTGCGGCAGGGGCCCCGGTAAGTCAAAAGCTGAAGATCTACAGCAAAATCACGAGCAACAGCAACAGCAACAGCAACAGCTTGCTCATGCGCGTCGATTCGTGCCGGGGCATCGTGAGGTTATGAACGAGATGACGTCTTCTTCTCCGTTGCCGGTAGCGCCGCGTTGGCGGCAGCGACTGCAGGGCTACATGGCGCAGCCGCTGTTCTGGCCGCTGTTGACGCTGGTGTTGCTGCTGGTCGGCAACGGTGTGTTCAATCCCGGCTTCCTGGCGCTGGAATGGCGCGATGGGCATCTCTACGGGAATCTCGTCGATATCGGTAATCGTGCCGCGCCGTTGGTACTTGTGTCGCTCGGTATGACGCTGGTGATCGCGGTGCGTGGGCTGGATATTTCGGTCGGTGCGGTGCTGGCGATCGCGGCGACGGTGGCGGCGTGGACGATTGCGCGACTGCAAGGTGGTACCAGTGGGCAGGGTCTGCTGCCGCTGGTCGCGGCGATCGGTGCGGCGTTGGCGGTGGCGGCGTTGTGCGGGTTGTGGAACGGGCTGCTTGTGGTCAAGGCCGGCATGCAGCCGATCATCGCCACGCTGATCCTGATGGTGGCCGGGCGCGGTGTCGCCCAGCTGATCAGTGACGGCCAGATCCTGACCATCTATTACGAACCGTATGCGTTCCTCGGCAATGGATTCCTGTTCGGGTTGCCGTTCTCGTTGTTCGTGGTCGCCGCGGTGTTCGTGGGACTGCAACTATTGCTCGGCCGCAGTGCGCTTGGCCTGTTCGTGCGCGCGATCGGGCATAACCCGCTGGCGGCGCATGTAGCCGGTGTGCGGGCACGGGTGATCACGCTGGTGCTGTATGTGTTCTGCGGGTTCAGTGCCGGGTTGGCGGGATTGCTGGTCAGTTCCAACGTCGCCAGCGCCGATGCCAACAACGCCGGGCAGTTGCTTGAACTGGACGCAATCCTGGCAGTCAGCCTGGGCGGTACGCTGCTCAGCGGTGGGCGTTTCAGCCTTGCCGGTAGCCTGGTCGGTGCGTTGATCATCCAGACGCTGACGTCGACGATCTACGCGATCGGGGTGCCGCCGCAGGTCAACCTGGTGGTCAAGGCGGTGCTGGTGTTCGCGATGATGCTGCTGCAATCGGCCGAGTTCCGTCGCAGCGTGCGCGGCTGGGTGGTGCGGCCGACGCGGGAGGGCGGGCGATGAGTGCGATTCCGGTGGTGCCTGCGTCGGGTGGTCTGCTGCGGCTTTGGCGTGATCCGCGTTACCTGTCGCTGGCTGTGACGATCGCGCTGTTCGTGGCGATGTCCGCGGCCGGTGGCGTGCTCTACGACGGGTTCCTGTCGCCGCAGGTGTTCCTCAATCTGCTGATCGACAACGCGTTCCTGCTGATTGTCGCGGTCGGCATGACGTTCGTGATTCTTACCGGCGGCATTGATCTGTCAGTCGGTGCGGTGATCGCCTTCACCACGGTGCTGTCGGCGGCGCTGGTGCAGCGCCACGGCTGGCATCCGCTGGCGGCGATTCCATTGGTGCTGCTGCTCGGAACCGGCTTCGGTGCGCTGATGGGTACGCTGATCCAGCGCTATCGCCTGCAGCCGTTCGTGGTGACGCTGGCCGGGATGTTCCTCGCGCGCGGCGCGGCGACGTTGATCAGCGTCGATTCGATCAATATCGATCACCCGTTCTACGTCGCGGTCGCCAGTCTGCGCCTGCCGGTGGGCTTGGGTGCCTCGTTGTCGGTCGGTGCGGTGGTGGCGTTGATCGTGGTCGTGGCGGGCGTAGTGCTGGCCGGATTCACACGGTTTGGCCGCACCGTGTATGCGATCGGCGGCAATGAGCAGTCGGCGGTGTTGATGGGCTTGCCGGTCGCCTCCACGCAGGTGCGCGTGTACGCGCTGAGCGGGTTCTGCGCAGCGCTGGCCGGTGTGGTGTACACCTTCTACATGCTCAGCGGCTACAGCCTGCATGCGTTGGGCATGGAACTGGATGCGATCGCCGCGGTGGTGATCGGCGGCACGTTGCTGGCCGGCGGCAGCGGTTACGTATTGGGCACGTTGTTCGGCGTGCTGATCCTGGGATTGATCCAGACCCTGATCGTGTTCGATGGCACCCTCAGTTCGTGGTGGACGCGTATCGCCATCGGCGTGCTGTTGCTGGTGTTCTGCCTGTTGCAGCGCGTGTTCGCCAGTCGTCAGCGTAGACAGGGAGACGCAGGATGACCATGACGTCGCAGCAATCCGCTGGCCTTGTGCTGGATCGCCGCAGCTTCCTCCTTGCCGGTGGCATGAGCGCCGCCGCGCTGGCCGCCGGTATCCCGCAGGACGCGGGAGCGGAAGTCGCGCCGGGGCGCAAGCCGGCGGTGGCCGACAAGGTGCGTTGGCGTGAACAGCCATTCGCGCTGGACCGGGTGCAACTGCTGGATGGGCCGTTCCTGCAGGCGCGCGAGCGTTGCCGCGGCTTTCTGATGTCGATCCCGAACGAGCGGTTGCTGCATTGCTTCCGCATCACCGCGGGTCTGCCGTCCAGCGCGCAGCCGCTGGGTGGTTGGGAATCGCCGCATTGCGAGATCCGTGGCCACTTTGCTGGCGGCCACTACCTGTCGGCGTGCGCGTTGCTATACGCCTCCACCGGTGACGAGGCGGTGCGGCGCAAGGCCGATGCGCTGGTGGCCGGATTGGCCAGGTGCCAGCGTGAAGATGGCTACCTAGGCGCCTATCCCTCCGACTTCTACGATCGTCTTGGCCGTGGCGATGAGGTGTGGGTACCGATCTACACGCTGCACAAGCTGCTTGCCGGGCATCTCGACATGGCACGGCTGTGCGGCAACGCGCAGGCCTATCGCAGCGCGCAGCGGTTGGCGGATTGGCTGGGTGCATGGATGGACGGTTTCGACGACGCGCGCTGGCAGGAAATTCTCAAGGTCGAGTTCGGCGGTGTGCAGGAGTCGCTGCTGGAGTTGTACGCGCTCGATGGCGATCCCAAGTACCAGCGTTGGGCGACGCGCTTCGAACAGCACAGCCTGTTGCAGCCGCTGGAGCAGCATCGCGATGCGCTCGACGGCCTGCATGCCAACACCCAGATTCCGAAGATCGTCGCTGCCGCGCGTGCTTACGAGATCAGCGGTGACGCGCGCCAGCGCGACCTCTCCGAGTTCTTCTGGAAGACGGTCACCGATCACCACGCCTATTGCACCGGTGGCACCAGCGATTACGAGCATTTCGGCCGCCCGGATCATTTCGCCGGGCGCCTTTCCGGGCACAGCCACGAGTGCTGCTGCACCTACAACCTGCTCAAGCTGACCCGTCATCTGTATGGCTGGGCGCCGGATGCAGCGCTGATGGATTACTACGAGCGCGCGTTGTTCAACGCCCGCCTGGGCACCCAGGACGAGGCCGGCATGATGATGTACTTCGTGCCGATGGATGCCGGTTACTGGAAGCTGTTCAACACGCCGTTCGATTCGTTCTGGTGCTGCACCGGCACCGGCGCGGAGGACTTCGCCAAGCTGCAGGACACGATCTACTTCCACGACGATGACGGGCTGACCGTCAATCTCTACATCGCCTCGCAGTTGGATTGGCGCGAGCGCGGCGTCCGCCTGCTTCAGCGCACGCGCTTCCCGGATGAGCAGGGCAGCACGCTGGAACTGGCGATGAAGCGGCCGAGCGAGTTTGCGCTGAGGTTGCGTATTCCGTACTGGGCCAGTGGTGCTGAGCTGAGCATCAACGGCGAGCGCCAGGATCTCAAGCTTGAACCCGGAAGTTACGCGACGTTGCGCCGCCGCTGGGCCGATGGTGACCGGATTGGCCTGCGCCTGCCGATGGCATTGCACGCTGCACCGCTGCCGGACGAGCCCTCGTTGCAGGCAATGATGTACGGCCCACTGGTGCTGGCCGCGCGCATGGGCAGCGATGGCATTCCGGCAGAGCAACTGCACGTGGCCGATCAGCGGCCCTCGCTCAATCGCATCGTGGGTCGGCAACTGCCGACTACGTACTTCGCACCGGAAAAGTCGTGGGTAGAGACAAAGGACGAGTCCGCACTGCGTTTCTCGGCCGAGGGCATCGAAGGCCCACTGGAACTGGTGCCGCTGTATCGCATCGGTCATGAACGTTACGCCGTGTATTGCAGAGTGAGGCCGCAATGGGAAAAGAATCCGCAGTTCTGACGCGCCGCGTGCGCGCATGGTGCATCGCCGGGCTGCTGACGGCGGTGTCGTGGCCTGCGCTGGCCGAGGTGTTGGGCACGGTGGAAAGTCCGGACGGGCAGCTGCGTGTGGAGATGTCGCGCGATGCGGAAGGTCGCCCCACGTATCGCCTATTACGGCAGAAGCGCGAGGTGATTGCCGCTTCGCCACTGGGACTGGTAGGCGAGGGCGCCGACCTTTCGCACGGACTGACGTTCAAGGGGGTCGATGCATCCGAGCCCGTCAGTGACGACTACCAGCTGCTATCCGGCAAGCGCCGCGAGAACCACTACCGCGCCAATCGCCGCGTGTTCCATTGGCATGGTGACCAGGGCCAGCAACTGGACGTGGTCTGGCAGGTATCCAACGACGGTGCGGCGTTCCGCTACGCATTGCCCGGGGCGGTGCCGGGGATGCGAACACTGCGCAGTGACGCAGCGACGTTCCGTCTGCCGAACAAAGCACATGGCTGGTTGCAACCGATGTCGGTGGCGCGGACCGGTTTCGCGCAGACCAATCCCTCCTACGAGGAGTATTACCTGCAGGATGTGCCGGTCGGTACGGCGTCGCCATTGGGTGTGGGCTGGGTGTTCCCGGCGCTGTTCCATGCGGGCGACGATTGGATTCTGCTGAGCGAGGGTTCGTTGCGTCGTGGCGATGCTGGCAGCCGCTTGCTCGATGGTGCCAGCGCCGGCGAGTACCGCATCGGCTTCCCGGATCCGCGCGAGGTCGTGCCCGGTGGCGCTTCCGATCCCTGGATCGAGTCGTATCCGTGGCATTCGCCGTGGCGGATCATCGCGGTCGGCAGTCTGGCGACCGTCGCCGATTCCACGCTCGGTACCGATCTGGCCGATCCGCCCGATCCGGCGCTGCCGGCCGCGCCGCATCCCGGCAAGGCCTCGTGGAGCTGGCCGCTGATGGGCGACGAGTTCACCGTCTACGACGTGCAGAAGCGCTACATCGATTACGCCGCCTCGATGGGTTGGGGCTACACGCTGATCGACTCGATGTGGGACAGCCAGATCGGCATCGATCGCATGCGCGAACTGGTCGACTACGCACGCAGCAAGGGTGTGGCGATCCTGGTCTGGTACAACTCGGCCGGTGCATGGAACGAAGCGCCGCAGACGCCGCGTGGGCAGTTGCTCGATCACGCCAGCCGCATCCGCCAGTTCGAGCAGCTCAAGGCGATGGGCGTGGCCGGGCTGAAGATCGATTTCTTCGGTGGCGACGGTTCTTCGATGATCGCCTACTACCTGGACATCCTGCGCGACGCGGCGCCGTACGGTTTCCAGATCAATTTCCACGGCGCCACGCTGCCGCGTGGTTGGCAGCGCACCTGGCCGAACCTGATGACGATGGAGTCGGTGCGCGGGCTGGAGTTCGCCACCTTCGAACAGGTCAACGCCGACCAGGTGCCGGCGCATGCGGCGACGTTGCCGTTCGCGCGCAACGTGTTCGATCCGATGGACTTCACCCCGATGGCATTGGTCAAGCTCAACGACCGCGTGCAGCGTCGCACCACTGCGCCGTTCGAACTGGCCGAGTCGGTGCTGTTCGTCTCCGGCATCCAGCACTACGCCGAAACGCCCGAGGGCATGGCGCAGGCACCGGAGTATGTGCGCGGGTTCCTGAAGGCGTTGCCACCTTCGTGGGATGACAGCCGCTTTATCGACGGTTGGCCCGGACGCTACGCGGTGTTCGCGCGTCAGGGCGCCGGCCACTGGTTCGTATCAGGCATCAACGCCGATACGAAGCCGCGCAGGTTGTCGCTGGATCTGGGCGCACTTGGCACCGGGCCTGTGCGCGGAACCTTGATCACCAACGGTAACGACGCACTCGGATTCTCGCATCGTCGTATCGAACTGGCGGCCGGCAAGCCGCTCGATCTGCAACTGCCTGCCCGGGGAGGGTTCGTACTGCAATTGGATTGAACCGATTCCCGTGCGTCGCGGTGGAGGGCACCGGTGGCGTTTCCAGATTCCCGCGTGCGCTTTGAAGAGGAGGGGCACATGCACACCCACAAACTTTCCGTAGTCGAGAAGCTCGGTTACGGCGCCGGCGACATGGCGGTCAACGTCGTGATCTCGTCGATGATGCTGATCATCACGTTCTTCTACACCGACGTGTACGGGCTCAAGCCGCAGGACGTGGCATTGCTGTTCATCGTGGTGCGCCTGATCGATGCCTTCGCCGACCCGGCGATGGGCATGTTCACCGATCGCCACACCACGCGCTGGGGCCGCTACCGGCCATACTTTCTGGTGATGGCGGTGCCGTTCGGCATCTCGGTGTTCCTGACCTTCACCACGCCGGATGTGTCCTACAACCTCAAGCTGGTGTGGGCCTACTCCACGTATCTGCTGGTGATGCTGGTGTTCACTGCGGTGACCATCCCGTACATCTCGTTGATCGGCGTGCTGACGGCCGATCCGCAGGAGCGGTTGTCGGCCAATGGCTATCGGTTGTTCTTCGCCAAGGTGGCCGCCTTCCTGGTCACCATCGTGGTGCCGCAACTGGCCGTGGTGTGGGGCGGCGGGCATCTGGCCGACGGCTACAAGTGGGCGATGGGCCTGATGGGATTGCTGGCGACGGTGCTGTTCCTGTTCTGCTTCTTCTCCACCACCGAGCGCATCCAGCACCAGGTCGAGCGCAAGCCGCTGCGCGAGCAGATCCGCCTGCTGCTGCGCAACGACCAGTGGCTGATCCTGGGCGCGGTCTGTATCGTCGGCACCATCGGCTACGTGGTGCGTGGTTCGGTTGCGGTCTATTACGCCAAGTACTACCTGGGCGGCAACGCGGCGATGATGTCCGCGTTCATGGCGACCGGCGTGGTCGCGGCGATCCTGGCGATGGTGGTGTCCACCTGGATCACCAAGGTCTATTGCAAGGTCAAGCTGTTCCGCTACAGCCAGCTGGTAGTGGGCGTACTCAGCGTGGCGATGTACCTGCTGGTCAAGCCGGGCGATGTGGTGCTGGCGTTCGTGATGTATTTCCTGATCAGCCTGGTGGTGGATCTGCACGCGCCGGTGTTCTGGTCGGCAATCGCCGAGGCGGTGGACTACGGTCACGCACGCAGTGGCAAGCGCGTGGCGGGGTTGTCGTTCGGTGGCATCTCGTTCTGCCAGAAGGCCGGCATGGGCATAGCCGGCGCGATCGTCGGTTGGCTGCTGGCCGGCTTCAACTACGTGCCCGACCAGCCGCAGAGCGCATTCACCCTCAACGGCATCGCGTTGATGCTCACCGTCATTTCCGGCGCGTTCCACGTGCTGATGGGCGGGTTGATGTTCCTGTATCGCATCACCGACGACTACTACCGCCAGCTCAAGGCGCAGATCGTCGAAGAGACGCCGGATCCCGAATCCGAGCCCACGCACGACGCTTTCACCGCACGCACCACGGAATGCCCGACATGACGTTTTCGTTCTCCAACCCCTTCATCGTCCACCGCGCCGATCCGTTCGTGCTGCGCCACGACGACCACTATCACTTCACCGCCTCGGTGCCGGAATACGACCGCGTGGTGTTGCGCCGCGCGCCGACACTGGCCGGGTTGAAGGATGCCGAAGAAAAGACCTTGTGGCGCGCACCGGCCGACGGTCCGGCCAGTTCGTTGATCTGGGCACCGGAGATCCATCGCTTCGACGATGCGTGGTACGTCTACTTCGCCGCCGCGCCGTCGCGCGAAATCAAGGA
Organism: Pseudomonas sp. GW821-FHT07E12; assembly: GCF_058986605.1. Classification (NCBI taxonomy): domain Bacteria; kingdom Pseudomonadati; phylum Pseudomonadota; class Gammaproteobacteria; order Pseudomonadales; family Pseudomonadaceae; genus Pseudomonas; species Pseudomonas sp. GW821-FHT07E12. The sequence continues at coordinate 7,976 of NZ_JBYSVX010000053.1, forward strand.
CGGCTTGTTCCAGCACCGCATGTACGCGCTGCGTAATCCGTCGAACGATCCGATGCAGGGCGAATGGGAATTCGTCGGCCGTGTCGACAGCGGCATCGATGCGTTCTGCCTGGACGCGACCTCGTTCGAGCACAAGGGCCAGCGCTACTACCTGTGGGCGCAGAAGCATCCGGATATCGCCGGCAACTCCAACCTCTATATCGCGCCGCTGGCGACGCCGACCACGCTGGGTGGCACACCGGTGCTGCTGACCAAGCCTGAGTTCGATTGGGAAGTGCAGGGCTTCCTGGTCAACGAAGGTCCCGCGGTGTTGATCCGCAACGGCAAGGTATTCGTCAGCTACTCGGCCAGCGCCACCGATGAGCGTTACGCGGTCGGCCTGCTGTGGGTGGACGCGGAGGCTGATCTGCTCGATCCGGCCAGCTGGCACAAGTCGCCAACGCCGGTGTTCGTCACCGATGTCGAGCGCAAGGTGTTCGGGCCCGGCCACAACAGCTTCACCACCACCGAAGACGGTGCCACCGATCTGATGGTCTACCACGCCCGCAACTATCGCGAGATCGAAGGCGACCCGCTGTGGAACCCCGATCGCCAGATGTGCATGCAGCCGCTGCAATGGGATGCGCAGGGCATGCCGGTGTTCGGCCGTCCGCTGCGTGAGGTGACGCTGTGAGGCCGGCGCGTCTGGCCAGCCGCGTGCTGTTGGCGCTGGCGACCGCAATGATCGTACCCGCGTTCGCGCAACAGGCACCGGCCGACAACAGCGACATGATGGCCGCACCACCGGTCGCCAAGCCGAAGAAGGGCTACTCGGCCGACGTGCTCGCGCACGACCCGGTGATGATCCAGCAGGGCAAGACCTGGTACCTGTTCATCACCGGCCCCGGCATCAGCGTCTACAGCTCGAAGAACCTGAAGACCTGGAAGGCCGAGGCGCCGGTATTCGCCAGGATTCCGGACTGGGCCTACGGCATCGTGCCGGACTTCAATGGCCACATCTGGGCGCCGGACGTGTCGTTCCATGACGGCGTCTACACGCTGTACTACTCGATATCGACCGGCGGCAAGAACACCTCGGCGATCGGTGTGGCGACCAACACCACGCTCGATCCGTCCGACCCGAAGTTCAAATGGGTCGATCACGGCATCGTGGTGCGCTCACAACCGTATCGCGATGCCTGGAACGCGATCGATCCCAATCTGATCGAGGGCACCGACGGCACCCCGTGGCTGGCGTTCGGTTCGTTCTGGGGCGGCTTGAAACTGGCCAAGCTGGCACCGGATCGCCTGCACCTGGCCGAGCCGCAGGAATGGCACACGCTGGCCCGGCGCGAGCGCCCGTGGCAGACCGACGATGCCGAGCCGGAGCCGGGCGCGATCGAAGCCCCGTTCGTGTTCACGCACGGCGGCTGGTATTACCTGTTCGCCTCGTGGGACCACTGCTGTCGCGGATTGAAGAGCGATTACAAGATCGTGGTCGGCCGCTCGCGCGACGTGCGCGGCCCATATCTGGATCGCGACGGCCGACGCATGGACCACGGCGGCGGCACCGAAGTGCTGCACGGCACCCAGCGCTGGGTCGGCCCCGGCCACAACAGCGCGTACACCTTTGATGGCAAGGACTATCTGGTGTTCCACGCCTATGACGCGCGCGACAACGGCCTACCCAAGTTGCACGTGCTGCCGATGAGCTGGGACGCCGATGGTTGGCCCAGCGTGGAGCAGATTGCATTGGAAAAATAAGCTAGGTACCCGTAGGAGCGGCTTAAGCCGCGATGGGGCGTTACTGGTAAAGCCCCATCGCGGCTTAAGCCGCTCCTACGGGTTGGATGCATCACTCCCGTACCGTCACCCGCGCACCCCACAGCGCATAGAACAGCACGTACAGCTCGCAGATTGCGGTCAGCACGAATGCGTTCTGCAGGCCGTAGGCATCGGCAAGCCAGCCTTGCACCGCCACCAGCGCGCCGCCGGCGATGGCCATGACCAGCAGGCCGGCGCCTTCCTCGGTAAGCGGGCCCAGGCCGCGGATACCCAGCGCGAACAGGGTCGGAAACATGATCGAGTGGAACAGCCCCACCGCGATCAGCGCCCACATTGCCACCGCGCCGGTGGTGAAGACCGTCACCAGCATCGTCACGAATGCGCCGATCGCAAACAGCGCAAGCACGGTCTCGGCGGGGATCTTGCGCATCAACGCGCTGCCGATGAAGCGGCCCACCATCATCCCGCCCCACAGCAGGAACAGATAATGCGAAGCCTGTTGATGGGTGAGATTGCCGATCTGCGGCTGCGAGACGAAGTTGATGAAGAGGTTGGATACGCCGATCTCGGCGATGAGATAGATGAAGATCGCCGGGATGCCGAGCACCAGGTTGCGATGCTTCCACAATGAATGCCGGGCGCGTTCCTCGCGCGTGACGCGCTGTGTGGACTGCCCGAGGGCTGGCAGTGGGAAGCGTGCGATCACGATCGCCAGCACGATCAATACCGCCGCGACGATGAGGTAGGGCAGTTGCACTGATTGCGCGTCGGCCAGACGCTGGGCCGGGGACAGCACCGCATCGCCGACGACGGTGCCGGAGGCTGAGCGGCCCAGGATCAGATAACCGCCGAACAACGGCGCCAGCGTGGTCCCGGCCGAGTTGAACGCCTGTACCAGGTTGAGCCGCGAGGACGCAGTCTCAGGCGTGCCGATGACCGCGACATAGGGATTGGCGGCGACCTGCAACAAGGTGATGCCGCTGGCGATGACGAACAGCGAGCCTAGCGTGATCGCATAGGACGGCAGCCGCGCGGCCGGGATCATGCCCAGTGCGCCCACCGCCATGATGCCCAGGCCGATCACCAGTGCGCGCTGGTAGCCGATCCGCTCGATCAAGCGCGCCGACGGCAGCGAGGCGAAGAAGTAGGCGATGAACCAGACCGACTCGATCAGTGTGGCTTGCAGGTACGACAGCTCGAACACGCTGCGCAGATGCGGCAGCAGCGTGTTGTTGATGACGGTGACGAAGCCCCACATGAAGAACAGCGAGGCCAGCAGCATCAGCGCCGGGCGGTAGCTGGAGGCCTGTGCTGTGGGATTGGTCTGAGTGGTGGCGGTAGCGGTGGTTCCGATCGGTCCTGCCATTGGGATCGCATCTCCAGGCGCACGCCTGGGCGTGCACGCATGCGGCTGCGATGGACGATGGGCGAGGTGGGCGCAGCCGCAGGGCTTCCCGCCAGACCGCACACCGGGAAACCCGGGAGCGCAGCGCAGCGTAGAAGATGGGGGTGATGGGAGACCAATGACTTAACGGGTCTGGGGTATATCGGAATTGCAATGCTGCATTGCGGTGGGATGGGGGCTTGGTGGTTGGTGTTTTGTGCGTGTGGATGTTTGTGGGGGCTGTTGCTGGGGTTTGGTTCGATTCGGGCTCGATCTTGATTCGGACTCGATAGGCCGGTTCGGGCTGCATTGGGTCGATGGATGTGGATGTGGATGCGGGTGTGGGGGTGATTGAGGGACGTTCGTTGTGGATACTTAAACTGTCGTCCCTGCGCAGAGCCTGCCCTCGCGAAGGCGGGGACCAAGTGCCTTCTACGCCATTCATCTATCGTCGTCCCCGCGTAGGCGGGGATCCATGGACGTTGCTTGTTGGGTTTGACGTTGCAGCAACTTCAACAGCCAAGGCTTTCGCTCCTTCGGAGCGAGTCACCTTTCTTTGCTCGTGCAAAGAAAGGTAACCCAAAGAAAGCACGCCCCAGTCCTCGCGCCCTCCGCTGCGCTACGGGTGCACTGCGCCAGCGGGATTTTCTGACGCGGCATCCATGCCGCGGCAGAAAACGACGCACATCCATGTGCGTCGCCCTTCGGGCTTTTCCCGCTGGCTCCGTCGCTGCGGATGGGGGCCCCGGGAAAGTCAAAGTCCAAGGCAACTGCAAAGGCAGAATCACGAGCAACAGCAACAGCAACAGCAACAGCAACAGCAACAGCAACGGCAACGGCAACGGCAAGATCAATGGCAGCAACCAGGCGCTGAATTGTTGTGGGGTTGCGCTATCACCCAAGTGCCTCAGAGGTAGCGTCCCATTCTCCAGCCACTCATGATCGGGTCATCACACAATCCACTGGATCCCCGCTTGCACGGGGATAACATGGCGAATCGCCCATCGCAGTGTGGCAATCAGGGAATCACGAACGAGGCCGGGATACCGGTGTGTTCCTGGTCGGTATTGACGAAATTGGCGTTGTAGTCGCGTGCGAGCTGATGCAGGCGTGCGCGTCCGGTGGTGACGTCGGCACCATCGCCGCCCGGTGCGTCGTCGTTGACGCTGAGCAGGTAGCGGCGGCTGGTCCAGCTCTGCACCAAGGTGCCGGGGATTGTGCCGGTGTCCAGGCGGCCGGCCTGTACGTCGTAGGCGACGTTCCAGCCGGCGTTGGCGCCGTAGTAGCTGGCGGTGGGGTCGGTGGTGGTGTCCTTGACGATCAGCATCGGGAAGGCCAGGCGCGCTTTGCCCGATGCCAGTGCGGCGGCGTAATCGCGTGGTCCGCTGTCGGACACGGTGCCGGGCACGATCACGAACATCACCTTGCCACGCAGTTCCTGCAGCGTCGGCCATTCCTTGTTCGCCAGTGCCTCGGCCGGGGTCGCGTAACGGCTGCTGCAGGCGCTGTCGCGACACATCAGCTTGAGCGGGGTGAAGATGTCGGTTTCGGGGATGCGTGCATTCAAGCCGTTTGCAGACAGGTTGGCGATCATCTCGTCCAGGTCGGCCGGCTGGGTGTTGCTGCCGAAGCCGTTCTTCATTTCCAGCTTGACCAGGATCAGCGGGTGTCCCGGCGCGTTGCGGTGATAGCTGGCGACGGTGTCCAGGCATGAGCGCAGATCCTGGTTGCGGTCGTTGCCGGGCTGGCCGTTCTTGGGGCAGTTGTTGACGTTGGCCAGTGGGTTGCTGTGCGAGACGCGCCAGCTGCCCAGATTCGTCCAGGCGTCGATCTCGATCATCTGCACGTCCTGGAGCGCGTCGCTCAGGTACTGGTAGACGTCCTTCTTGTCGTAGGTGTTGTGCGAGCCGGCCAGCTGCACGCGATTGAGCGGGTACTGGTCGAGATTGCCGGTCTCGGCGCGAGTCTGGGCGTGCGCGGTGACGGCGAGTGAAAGGGGGGCGATTGCGGCAAGGGCCAGGGACAGGTACTTCGACATCGCGTTGCTCTCCGGTGGGGGTGAAGAAAAGACGTCAGGGTGTCGGTACGACGAAGGCGGGATCGATCAACTGCGTCATCCGCTGGGCGAAGCGCTCCAGTGGACAGTCGTAGTGCGTGCTGGCGATGCTGCAGTTGGGCACGAATACGGCGGATTCCGGCGGAGGTGCGTCCAGTGTCAGCGGTAGGTTGCGGCGCAGTTGTTGCAGACTCTGTGCGGTGTAGCGCACCCGCAGCACGCGCTCGCCGTTGGCCAGGCGCCAGCGTTCGAATACCAGCGCGCCGCCGGGCGGTACCTGATCGGGCAGGTAGCCCGGCAGTTGCCAGTGCAGGTCGAGCAGGCCGGCCAGCAGTGTCAGTGTGCCGTCGTGGCCGGACACCACGATCAGCGCTGCGTCGTCATCGATTGGCGCATACAGCGAGTCGAGGCCGGTGCCTTGCAGCAGCGTGGCAGTCAACCTTGCGGCGATCTGCGAGCTGGCCATGCGGGCGATGTCGGGTGCGCGCAGGCGTAGGGAAAATTCGGCCTGGTGCGGGATCGAGGCTTCGATCACGCGGGCGTCGTCCAGACCGTGCCAGCCGAGCGCGGCGAAGTCGGCGCCGTCGGCCCAGGCCATCAGCAGGCTTTCGCTGAGGCCGGAGGCGGTGGCAGCGGGGCCGGCGATTTCGGGCAGGCCCTGGCCGTATTCGGGCAGTGTTGCCACGGCGGTATCGATGCGTTGTTTGCCTTTGCCTGCATCGGCGGCGCATGGCACGTGATCGCATTGCAACAGCAGCGCTTGCAGTTGATCGACCGAAAGCCGCTGCGCACGATTCCATGCCGCCGCGTCGCCACCGACGCGTCCTGCCAGTGCGGCGCGTGCCAGCGTCAGTGCCGCAGGTGAGCGCAATGCGGGGGGGCCGTCGAACATCGCATCGCTTTCGCCATCGGCAACGTGGTGGATGTACTGGGTGCAGCCGGGAGTGAGTGTCTGTGCCATCGCCTCGGCGGAGGCGATGGTGCGTTGCGTGCGATTGGCCCAGTAGTAGACGCGATCGCAGTCATCGCCGCGCAGCAGCCCGAGTTGCAGGTAGCGCGCACGGTAGTAACTGCCGAACCGGCGTTCCAGTTCGGCGCCGTGTGCGCTGAGGTCGCCGGCAGGCACGCCGAAGCGTGGCCATGGTCGAGCGGAAAACGACGCCAGCCGTTCGGGACTGGACATCGCCGCACGCACGCCGTGGCGCTTGAGCACGACGACCTTTTCCAGCGTGTCCTGCGTGGTGGCGCAGGCGAGCGTTGGCAGCAGGGCAACGGCCAGCAAGACCGCAATGAGTGAAGCGCGTGGTTTCATCGATGAATCCGGTCGGAAAGACGGGCATGGCCGTGGCTGCAACGCCATCGCGAACGACGGCGTTGTGCCGTGAAGTGACGGATCGTGCGAGTGTGGTGCCTTCGCCGCACTCGCACGTGATGCGTCAGAAGCGCGCGCGCAGGCCCACCGACCAGGTGCGGCCGTAGTCGGTATAGCCGCCGAACAGTCCGTTGCCGACGTACTGGCGCTGGACTTCACCGGTCAGGTTGATCGCGTTGACGAACAGCGACAGGTGATCGTTGACGGTGTACGACAGGTTCGCATCCAGGCTGCCGAACGCGTCGCTGTTGAGCGTGGCGACGTTGGCGGTGCCCACGGCGTTGAGGATCTTGTCGCTCCAGCTGTGGCTCAATCGTGCCGCCAGCGGGCCCTTCTCATAGAACAGCACCGCGTTGTAGGTGTTCTTCGCTACGCCTTCGAGCTTGTCTTCGAAGGTATCATTGCCGTCGCGATACTGTGCCTTGCTGTCGGTCCAGGTGTAGTTGAGCTGCATGCCGAGTCCGTCCAGTGGCGCCGGCAGGCCGGTGAATACCTGCTGGTAGGCCACTTCCGCACCCTTGACCGTGGCCTGGCCGCCGTTGGTCTTCGATGAGAGCTGGTAGATCTGGCCCTGGTACAGCAGGTTGGAGATCTCGGTCTGGATGAAGCGCGAGATGTCCTTGTAGAACACACCGGCGGTGAGCGCGGTGGTCTTGTCGACATACCACTCCCAGGTCAGGTCGTACTGCCATGCCTCGAACGGTCGCAGTGCCGGATTGCCGCCGCTGGCGGTGAGGATCTCGCCACTGGAGTTGAAGGTGAGCTTGGAGGACAGATCGGTCAGGTCGGGGCGGGTCATCACCTTGGCCGCCGAAGTGCGCACCACCATGTCATCGCGCACATCCCATGCCGCGTTGAACGAGGGCAGGGCCTTGGTATACGTGCGTTCGAAATGCACCGGCGAGGCGGCCCCGTTGAGGTCGGCATAGCCATCGGTGGTCTGTTCGGTGCGCACCACGCGCACGCCCGCGTTGCCGCGCAGTTCGCGACCGATCAGCTCGTGGCCGAAATCGACCATCGCGTAAGCCGAGGCGATCTTTTCCTTCACCTCATAGGAGTTCTGCAGATCAGCGGCGTTGGGCGTGTTGGCCAGATCGGCAGCGGTAGGGTAGTCGCCCCAGAACTTCGACTCGATCGGTGCCAGCCACGTGCGCGGCAGCGTGCCGTCGGCGCCGGACAGCATGTCGCTCACCGGCAGCGCAGTGAAATAGCTGGCATCGAACACCTTGCCGCTGATGCTGTTGAGGATCAGGTCGGCACGGTCGTAGTCGCGCGAACGCTGGCGATACTTCACGCCGGTCTTGAAGCCATGCAGAAACGAGCCGTCGAGCGCGCGGTTGGCGTCGAACTGCAGCGCATCCTCCTTGTCCATCGCGTCGATGGTGCGCCATTCAAGACGGCGGCCTGGCGTGGCGCTGGTCGATGTCGGATCGTAGCCGTTGGTGAATACCCAGTCCGGCACGTTGTCGCCATCGGCTTGCGGCATGTCGATGTGCATGTTGACGTTGCTGCCGGTGCGCAGGCGGGTGCGGCGGATCGGATCGGAATCGTAGCTGTGCGCCTGCGAGTGGAACGCGACGCCGCTCAGCGTCCAGGTGTCGCCCGACCAGGTAGTGCCGAAACGCGCGCTGCGGTTGTCATCGACGATGCCGGAGGTCTCGCGCGAGATCTGCACCTGCCCACCGGTGTAGTCGAAGCCGGTGATGGCATCGTTGGCGACGGTGAGGTTGCTCATCTTGCTGAGGGTGTCAGTGCCCACGCCGATGCTGTATTCGTCGTAGTTGATCTTCTGGCGGGCGTAGAACAGGTCCAGGGTCATTTCCAGCGCCGAAGTCGGGCGCCATTGCAGCGAGGCGGCTACACCGGTGCGCTTGCGCTCTTCCAGCTCCAGCGTCGGGCGGATGCCGGTCGGCGCGTAGTGCGCCTGGCCGTTGGTGCCCGGCACGCCGTTCTCGTAGTAATTCCAGCTGACCTCGGTCACGCGATCCTGGCGCAGGCTGCGCTCGGCATACGCGCCGGAGATCAGTACACCGAAAGTGCCTTCGGCGTTGACCCAGTTGAACAGGCCCGACACGCGCGGATCGTGGGACTCGGCCTTCTGCGCCTGGCTGGATTCGATGGAGAGATTGGTCAGCGTCTTGCCGAGTTCGAGCGGACGAAAGGTGCGCACGTTGACGATGCCGCCGATCGCGCCTTCATCGAGATCGGCGGTCGGGCTCTTGATCACGTCCAGGCCCGACACCAGCTCGGCCGGCAGAGTGTCGTAGCGAAACTGGCGACCGGTCTGCCCGGAGTTGCGCACGTTCTCGTTGACCGCCATGGTCTGGCCGTTGAGCGTGGTGACCTGGAAATTCGGGCCGAGGCCGCGCACGCGCACGTACACGCCTTCGCCGCGATCACGCACGATCGACACGCCGGGCACGCGCTGCAAGGCCTCGGCGACGTTCTGCGCCGGGAGCTTGCCGATGTCCTCGGCGGCGATCACGTCCACCACGCTGTCGGCGTAGCGCTTGCGGCGCATCTGCTCGCTGAGGCTGCCGGCATAGGTGCCGGTGACTTCGATGCGTTCCAGATCGGTGGCCTGCGGCATCGCATCGCGGGTCACGGCCGGACGGGCTTCGTGACCGTCCGCCGCCTGTGCCGCCGGCGCGCTCGCCGGTTCGGCTTCGATCGTCACCGTGCTGGAGTTGAGATAGCGGTAGCGCAGGCCGGTACCCTGCAGCAGCTGCTGCAGCGCCTGTTCGGCACTCAGGCCGGGTGCGACCGCGCCGGCCTGCGGATTGCCTGCCGCATGCGCATCGTAGACAAACTGCAGGCCGGTCTGGCGCGACAGCAGGTTGAGTGCGCGATCCAGCGCTTGTGCCGGTATGGCCTGCTGCGTGGCCGGCGGCGTGGCCTGGGCAAAGACAGTGCCGGTATTGAGGGCGAGGGCGATCGAAAGGAACAGCGTCTTGCGCATCGTCGGGTCCAGGTGGGGTAGGAGAGCGCGTGGGATTTGTCCACGCATGCCTACCTACGAGGGATGACGAAGCGGGTCGGGCACCGGTTTTCGATGAATTTTTTCTTACAGGCGCGCCGGGGTCACGGATACGGCGCCGCGGCGACGTATCAGAAGTTCGCTGCTGGTGCGGCGGACATCGAGCGAGGGCTGGTCATGCAGGAACGCAAGCAGCGACTCGATGTCGCCACCACGCAGGTTGCCGGTCAGGCGCAGTGCGGCCGCGTCGGCATCCTCTATCCGCAGTTGCACGCGGTTGAACTGATTGAAGCGCTCGGCGACTTCCTGCAGCGTTTCGTCGCGGAACACCACGCGGCCGTTCCACCACGCGGTCATGGTGTCGGGATCTTCGTTGCTGATGTGCGTGGCTCGATCGAGATAGGCGATGCGTGCGCTCTGGCCAGCATGCAGATCCGCCAGCGGCGTCGTGGCCGGCTTGCGCTCGTCCCATACCTTGACCCGGCCTTCGGCGACATCGATGCGGGCCTGCGCGTGGCGTAGCGCGACGTCGAAGGTGGTGCCGATGTCCTCGATGCGCAGCCCCGCCGCACGCACGTCGAACGGGCGACGGCCGGGCGCGACCTCGAAGCTGGCCTGGCCGCGTTGCAGTTCGACGTGCCGACGCAACCAGCCCATCCGCACTGCGATGGCGCTGTCGCCAGCGAGATGCACACGGGTGCCGTCGTCGAGCACCAACGTGCGAGGGGCGCCGCGCGTGGCCTGCTGTATCTGTTCGCGCGGCCAGACCCCCTGCGCCAGCACTACGACGCCGGCCAGCGTTGCGACAAGGGCGAGCGCACGGGCGATGCCGTGGCGACGTTGAGGTGATGAGGCGACCCGGGCCGGACGCCGTGGCGAGACGGGCAATGCCACCACGTTGGCTTGCGGGGTCGGTGGGGTGGTCGCCAGCAGTGCATCCAGATCGATGTCCATCGCATGCAGCGCGCTGCCGAGTTCACCGGCGATGCACTGCACTGCCAGGTACTCGCGCAGATGCAACGGCGAGGCCACCAGCCAGTCCATGAACTGCGCCTGCTGTTCCGGCGTGAGGCCGCCTGCGCGCTGCAAGGCATGCCAGTGCGCGGCCTCATGGGTGAGGTGGGCCGGATGCTGGATGGGCGCGCTGCTCATCCTGCCTCCATCTCGTCGGCGAGCGCGCGACGGCAGGCGGAAAGTCCACGCACCACGTGTTTCTTGACCATATGCGGCGATACGCCCATGCGCTCGGCGATCTGCTTGTAGCTGAGCCCGTCGCGGTACTGCATCACCAGCACCGCGCGGGTACTGGCTGGCAGGTCGGTGACCAGCGCCTGCAGACGTTGCTGGCGCTGCTGGCGTTCGACCACGTCATCGGCAGCCTCGCCGGTGGCCAGTGCGAATGACAGCTGCTCGAGTTCTTCCATCGGCAGCGGCGAGGGGCGACGGCGCGCGGCCTGCTCGCGCGCCAGGTTGGTGGCGACGGTGTACAGGTAAGCCTCGGGATTGGTGATGGCTTCACCTTGCGACTGATGCGCGCGTAACAGCCGCAGATAGGTTTCCTGCACCATGTCCTCGGCCTCTTCGTGGGCGCCGCGGCGGGCGAAGAAGCCGCGCAGTGCGGGCCTGTGTTCGACGAACAGACTTGTCCAGGTTCGCTTTGTCTGTCCCGCCGTCATTGGCCTCACGCCTTTCCGATAGTGCTGGGCAGGCTATTGCGGGGATATTACGTGGGGGTGACGGTGTGGGGTTGGCTCGGATTGGGTCGGGTGAGGTTGGGGTGGTTTGGAATCGGATGTTGGCAGGTAGAGGTGTTTTGCCGTTGTGCCCGTATAGGAGGCAATCCGCGGCCTTCCAAGTCATCTATCTATCGTCGTCCCCGCGAAGGCGGGGACCCAGTGACTTCCTCGTGATCTCTCCACCGTCATCCCCGCGAAAGCGGGGATCCATGGACGTTGCTTGTTGGGTTTGACGTTGCGGTGACAGCAACAGCAAAGGCAACAGCAACAGCAACAGCAAAGGCTTTCGCTCCTTCGGAGCGAGTCACTTGTTCTTTGCTTGTGCAAAGAAAAGTAACCAA
>NZ_JBYSVX010000054.1:0-18753 GCF_058986605.1 Pseudomonas sp. GW821-FHT07E12
GGCTTCAGCCGCGATGGGGCGTTACCGGGAACGCCCCATCGCGGCTGAAGCCGCTCCTACCGAGACAGCGTCCAGATCGCGCCAGCAGCCGTCCGGATCCCGGTGAACATTCTGGAGGAGAGCGCCCCTTGGTAAGGGGCGCGCGCCGACAGGCGCGGGGATCGGAAGCTCATGAGCCGGGGCCCACGGTTCGCGCAGCGAACCGTGGGGCTTTTGCGCGAATGCGCAAAAGCGCTCAATCAGCGCGTCCCGTACAGCACCACCGTCTTGCCGCGGGCATGCAGCAGGCCATCGGCCTGCAGCTTCTTCAGCACGCGTCCGGCCATCTCGCGCGAGCAGCCGACCAGTCGCGCCAGCTCCTGGCGTGACACGCGCAGCTGTGTGCCCTGCGGGTGGCTCATCGACTCCGGTTCCTTGGCCAGATCGTGCAGGGTGCGCACGATGCGGTCGGTCACGTCCAGGAACGCCAGCCGGCTGGCCTTGCGGGTGGTGTCAAGCAGGCGCTTGGACAGCTGCGAGCCGATGGCGTAGAGCAGCCGGGGCGCGTCGGCGACCAGGGCGCCCTGCAGCAGCTGGTGCAGGCGTTCGTAGCTGATCTCGGCCAGTTCGCACTGGCTTCGGGTCCGCAGTACCACCTCGCGCACGTCCGATTCGATGAACAGGCCCATCTCACCGACGAATTCGCCGGCGCCGAAGTAGCCCAGCACCAGTTCGCGGTCGTCTTCCTCCTCGGCAATGATGCTCACCGAGCCGCTGATCACGTAATACAGCGTGCCGGCCGGGTCGCCCGGGCGGAACACGTCGGTCCGGGTCGGGTAGCGGCGCCGGTGGCTATGGGCGAGAAAACGCTCGACCGTCACGGTGTCCAATGCCAGTGGTGGGACGCCTTGACGTGCCGGTGTCACAATGTGGGGATTCACTAGGCTCATGACAGTTCCGCAGCTCAATCGTCGGAAGCTTAACGGGATGGATCGTCCAACGTAAACCATTCTGGCACTTGACGTTTCGTTGCTGAGCGCTTTGCCTCATAATTCGCCCCTTTCCCGTCTCTCAATAGGATCGACCGCCGTGGTCAAGCCGTTGCCTCGCCTGAGGTTGCAAGGTTTTAACAATCTCACCAAGGCGCTGAGCTTCAACATCTACGACGTCTGCTACGCCCGTACCGAAGAAGAGCGCCAGCGCTACATCGAGTACATCGACGAGCAGTACGACGCCGACCGCCTGACCCAGATCCTGACGGATGTGGCCGAGATCATCGGTGCCAACATTCTCAATATCGCCCGTCAGGACTACGACCCGCAGGGTGCCTCGGTGACGATCCTGATCTCCGAAGAGCCGGTGATCGACAAGAAGCAGGCCGGCCGGGAGCTGATCTCCGATGCCGTGGTCGCGCACATGGACAAGTCGCACATCACCGTGCACACCTATCCGGAGACGCACCCGCAGGAAGGCATCGCCACCTTCCGCGCCGACATCGACGTTGCCACCTGCGGCGTGATCTCGCCGCTGAAGGCGTTGAACTACCTGATCGAGTCGCTGGATTCGGACATCGTGATCATGGACTACCGCGTCCGTGGCTTCACCCGCGACGTGAAGGGCAAGAAGCACTATATCGATCACAAGATCAATTCGATCCAGAACTTCCTGGCCAAGAACGTCAAGTCGCGCTACGAGATGTTCGACGTCAACGTCTATCAGGAAAACATCTTCCACACCAAGATGCACCTGAAGGACTTCGACCTGGACCAGTACCTGTTCGAAGAGAAGGCCAAGAACCTCTCGTTCAAGGAGCGCATGAAGATCGAGGCGCTGCTCAAGCGCGAGATCGAGGAACTGTTCCACGGCCGCAACCTGGCCGAGTGAGGGTTACATCCGGTTCGGTCGCCGATGGCTAGAATCGGCGCCACGAATTGACAGGCGGGACGGCCCGCCGCGCGACGCAAGTCGCGGATCAGAGCCGACGGCGGCCCGGTGCGAAAGCATCGGGCCGCTTTCTTTTTGGCGAATCCTTCGCGGGAACCCGTGCATCCATGTGCGGGGATTCACCTGTTTTGCTTGATTGGAGGTGTGAGATGCCCTGGATCTATCTGTTGTTGGCCGGCCTGTTCGAGATCGGTTTCGCCTTGGGGTTGAAGTACTCGGAGGGCTTCAGCAAGCCATTGCCGACGGTAGGCACGGTGGTGGCGGCGCTGATCAGCCTGTATCTGATGAGTCAGGCGATGAAGAGCATTCCGGTCGGCACCGCCTATGCGGTCTGGACGGGTATCGGCGCCATGGGCATAGCGGTGCTGGGCATCCTGCTTTTCAATGACAGTGCTTCGCCGGCGCGTCTGGCCTGCGTCGCGCTGATCGTCGCCGGCGTGATCGGCTTGAAGCTGGTTTCGTAGTCAGGCCTGTGCAGCAGGCCTGTCCCCGCAAATTTGTGCGGCAAGCCTGGGGTTCCGGCGCCATTGCGGCCTACCCCGCGCCTTTGGCATGCCCTCATTAACAAAGGCGGCCTGTTTCGATCAGGCCTCAGAGCCGGTAGGCAACCGCCTTCATCAATTTGGAGGCCAACGCCATCACGCGCGGGATCGGCGGCGGCAGGATGCGCGCGCCAGCCTGCTCGGCGTGGTCGGCGTGGCGGGCCTCGTCGGCCTTCATCACCTTCAGGATTTCGCGGCTGCGCAGGTCGTCGGCCGGCAGCGTTTCCAGGTGTTCGTCCAGGTGCGCCTCGACCTGGCGCTCGGTCTCGACCACGAAACCCAGGCTCCAGGGGTCGCCGGCCAGCCCGGCGAACGTGCCCAGCGCATAGCTGCCGGCGTACCAGAGCGGGTTGAACAGGCTCGGGCGGCTGTGCAGCTCGTGCAGGCGGTCGGCGCACCAGGCCAGATGGTCGGTTTCCTCCTGGGCCGCTTCCAGCATGTGTTCGCGGGTGATCGGGTCGCGGGCGACCGCGGCCTGGCCGAAGTACAGGCCCTGCGCGCAGACCTCGCCGACATGGTTGATCCGCATGAGTCCGGCGGCATGGCGTCGGGCGGGGGCGTCCAGGTCCAGGTCGGGGGTCTGCCCGGCCGGGTTGGCACGCAGCGCCGGGGGATTGCCGAACACCGTGTCGAGCGCGCGCTGGGCTTCGATCAACAGGTCATCGAGCGGGGTATTCAGGCGGGGCATGGGCATGTCGGCGGTGAGGATGGTCCGATTTTCCCCCGGAAACCGCCCCCGGGCCAGCGGCCGACCCCCTGACTTGAACTGGATCGGGGAAGTCCGTATAATTCCGCCCCTTGCGTTTCACCCTTCACAACGCGTGGCAGAGTTCCGGTGGTTTCAGTGCCGCAATGAGCCCGACCTAACTTGAGTTTCCTATGAGCACTTTCACCGCAAAGTCCGAGACCGTCCAGCGCGACTGGTATCTCGTTGACGCTTCCGGCAAGACGCTGGGTCGTCTGGCCTCCGAGCTGGCCCGCCGCCTGCGCGGCAAGCACAAGCCCGTCTACACCCCTCACGTTGATACCGGCGACTATCTGGTCGTGATCAATGCCGAGAAGATCGTCGTCACCGGCAAGAAGCTGCAGGACAAGCAGTACCACCGCTTCACCGGCTATATCGGCAACCTGAAGACCGAGAATCTGGCCCAGGCGCTGGAGCGCCACCCGGAGCGCGTGATCGAAATCGCCGTCAAGGGCATGTTGCCCAAGGGGCCGCTGGGTCGTGCGATGTATCGCAAGCTCAAGGTCTACGCCGGCTCGAACCATCCGCACGCCGCTCAGCAGCCGCAGGTCCTGGACATCTAATCATGGCTATCACTCAGAACTACGGCACTGGCCGTCGCAAGTCCTCCACTGCCCGCGTGTTCCTGCGCAAGGGCACCGGCAACATCGTCGTCAACGGCCGTCCGCTGGACGAGTTCTTTGGCCGCGAGACCGCGCGCATGATCGTGCGCCAGCCGCTGGAGCTGACCAAGAACACCGAGAGCTTCGACATCCTCGTCACCGCCACCGGCGGCGGCACCACCGGCCAGGCCGGTGCGATCCGCCTGGGCATCGCCCGCGCGCTGGTCGAGTACGACGAGACGCTGAAGTCCGAGCTGCGCAAGGCGGGCTTCATCACCCGCGACGCCCGTGAAGTCGAGCGCAAGAAGGTCGGTCTGCACAAGGCTCGCCGCGCCAGCCAGTTCTCCAAGCGCTGATTCATTGGTGCCTGGTCCGGGTGGCGCGAGTCGCCCGAACTGGATGTTTCAACAAAAGCCCGGCTCATGCCGGGCTTTTGCATTTCCGCTTCCCGTAGGAGCGGCTTTAGCCGCGATGAGGCCATGCCGGGGAAGCTTCATCGCGGCTAAAGCCGCTCCTGCGAGTCTCGTGGAACGGGCAAAGAAAAAGGCCTGATCTTGCGATCAGGCCTTCTTGGATTTGGCTGCCCCGGATGGATTCGAACCACCGAATGCCTGAGTCAGAGTCAGGTGCCTTACCGCTTGGCGACGGGGCAAAACTTGTTGCTCCAAAATTATCGCATGCTTGAAGCAGGCTGAGAACCTTGGTGGCTATGGGTGGACTCGAACCACCGACCCCAGCATTATGAGTGCTGTGCTCTAACCGGCTGAGCTACATAGCCTAGGGAACCGCCAATTTTGATGATGCGGTCGATTGTTGTCAACGGCTTTCTGTGAAGCTTGTGGGCTTCGATCCGGCGTGGCAGAGTCGTTGACAGTAGATTTTCAGGAGTCCGCATCGTGATCGATCCGGACGGCTACCGGCCCAATGTCGGCATCGTGCTGATGCGGCAGGACGGACAGGTGTTCTGGGCGCGCCGTGTGCGCCGGGATGGCTGGCAGTTCCCGCAAGGCGGCATGAATAGCGACGAGACGCCGGTCGAGGCCATGTACCGTGAGTTGCGTGAAGAGACCGGGCTGTTGCCCGAGCACGTGGAGCTGCTCGGCGCGACGCCGGGCTGGCTGCGCTATCGGCTACCCGCGCGGGCGATCCGCCATGGCGAAAAGCAGGTCTGCATCGGCCAGAAGCAGGTCTGGTTCCTGCTGCGGCTGACCGGGGACGAATCCCATCTGCAGCTTGACCACACCGACACCCCCGAGTTCGATCACTGGCGCTGGGTGGACTTCTGGTACCCGGTCGAGCACGTGGTGATATTCAAGCGTGGGGTCTACGCGCGGGCGCTGCGACATCTGGCGCCACTGGCGCGCGGGATTGCCGAGGGCGGGGTCGGGGCGATGCCGGAGCGGGCCCAGGAAGCCTGGCTGCCCGGCAGCAGCGCCGGCCACGACCGGCCGCGCAAGCGCTCGCGGAAGCGCCGATTCGGCCCGCGCGTGTCCGGTATTGAATGATTCACGATTGGAATTGACAACTATTCTCGTTTGAGATTGAATGCCCGAGCCCCTGATTCCGGGGTGCGAGCCTTGGCTTTCGAACGTGTACGTATGCATCTGTAACGGGGTCACCGACCACCAGATCCGCGAAGCAGTCGCCAACGGCTGCGCCAGCGTCACCGAACTCACCATGCGCACCGGTTGCGGGTCCAACTGTGGCTCCTGCCTGGACATGGCCGCTGATCTGATGACGCAGCTGCGCGCGGTCCGCGACTTGCCGCTGCCGATGCTTGGATTGGCCAGCGCGGCCTGAGCCGTCTGCCGATCCCGTAGAGCCGAGCTTGCCCGGCTGCGGATTTACCGGGAACGCATCAGCCGAGCAAGCTTGGCTCTACCCGTCATGCGACCTTCGAATGAACTGAGCACGATTCGCGTTTCTTCATCGAAGCGACGAAGGCGCTAGAGTTCGCCGGCCTCACCGCCGGAGAACATCGCATGAAAGGCGATACCAAGGTCATCGAATACCTCAACAAGGTGCTCTACAACGAGCTCACTGCGATCAACCAGTACTTCCTGCACGCCAAGATGCTGAAGAACTGGGGCCTGAAGGAACTGGCCGAGCACGAGTACAAGGAGTCGATCGAGGAGATGAAGCACGCCGACAAGCTGTCGGATCGCATCCTGTTCCTCGAGGGGCTGCCGAACTTCCAGGCGCTGGGCAAGCTGCGTATCGGCGAGAACCCGAGCGAGATGTTCCGCTGCGATTTGACGCTTGAGCGCGAAGGCGTGGTGGTGCTGCGCGAGGCGATCGCCTATGCCGAGTCGGTCAGCGACTACGTCAGCCGCCAGCTGTTCGCCGACATCCTGGAGCAGGAGGAAGAGCACATCGACTGGCTGGAGACGCAGCTGGATCTGGTCGAGCGCATCGGCGAGCCGAATTACCTGCTGGCCAAGCTGGAAGACTGAGAGCTGCCTCAGCGCGTGGGGACGACGGCCGAAATGAGTCGTCCCGCGTAGCCGCTCAGGGCGACGCGGGCGCGTGCGTTCTCGGCGATGGCCAGTGCGACCAGCACGCCCGGCCGCTCCAGGCTGCCGGTACGCGCGGCCAGTTCGATCCGTCGCGCGGCGTTGGACAGTGCGATCGCGCCGACGTTGGCGCTGGAGGATTTGAGGATGTGGGCGACATCGCGCAGCTTGTCGATGTCGCCGGTGGTCGCGGCGGCTTCGAGCTGACCGATCAGGCCCGGGACGTCTTCCAGGAACAGCGCGATGATGCGCGCGGTTTCCGCGCCGGCCACTTCATGAAGTTCGTCGAGTACATCGGTGTCCAGCACCGGCAGCGCGGCCGATTGGCTGGCATTGGCGGCCACTTCGGGCTCCGGCGGGCTTGTCGGCGCTGGTACCGGCGTGCCGGATCGGGTGGACTGCGGCGGTAGCCAGCGTGCCAGGCACGCGGCCAGCTGGTCACGCGAGACCGGCTTGGACAGGTAGTCATCCATGCCGGCATGCAGGCAGCGTTCGCGATCGCCGGCCATGGCGTTGGCGGTCATGGCGATGATCGGCAGCGGACGCGCGGGCTGGCCCGATTCCATCGAGCGCCAGCGCCGGGTCGCCGCGTAGCCGTCCAGCACCGGCATCTGGCAGTCCATCAGCACCAGGTCGTAGCGGGCGTTGGCCATCATGGCCAATGCTTCCTCGCCGTTGCCGGCGGTCTCGGCGTCGTGCCCCAGCGAAGCGAGGATCTTGCGCGCGACCAGCATGTTCACCGCGTTGTCCTCGACCAGCAGGATCCGGGTCGGGCGGGCGGAGGTGGACGATGGACGCGTATCGGCAGGCACGCTGGCCAGCGTGGGGATCACCATGGCCGGGTTGGTGGCCGCCGGCTCGGGCGGGAACAGCAGGCTGTGGATGCTGGCGTCCGGCGTGTTGCGCGGGATGAGATCCGGATGCTGCTGGATTTCGTCGGGCAGGGCGTGCTCGCCGTACAGCCAGATCAACCGGGCTTGACCCGATTCCTGGCGCGCCAGCGTGCGCTGCAGGGCGCGTGCGCTGTAGCGCAGGGTGTCGTGGTCGGCGATCACGAAGCTGTAGCCGGCATGCGCGGAGGCGCCGTTCGTGCGCAGGTGTTCCAGGGCTTCCTGGGTGGTCTCCACGCTCTGCACATCCAGTTCCCAGCTGCTCAGCAGGCCCGCGATCCGTTGCAGCAGGCGCGCATCGCTGGAAACCAGCAGGCCACGGCGACCGCGTGCGGTCGTGGTGCTGGCGCCGAGGTCGCCGATCACCTTCAGCAGCGGAATCTCGAACCAGAAGCTCGAACCGGCGCCGGGCGCGGAATCCACGCCGATCCTGCCGCCCATCAGATCGATGATGCGCTTGCAGATCGCCAAGCCGAGGCCGGTGCCGCCGTACAGGCGGGTGGTGGAGGCATCGGCCTGGGTGAAGGAGCGGAACAGCCGTGATTGCTGCTCGGCGGCGATGCCGATGCCGGTGTCCTGTACCTGGAAGCGCAGCAGGTGCTGGGCCTTGGCCTCGCCGAGCCGCTGTACCTGCAGCTCGATATGGCCGCGCTCGGTGAACTTCACCGCGTTGCTGATCAGGTTGCCCAGCACCTGGCGCAGTCGCACCGGATCGCCACGCACCGACAGCCGTACCGCCGGATCGATCTGCAGCGAGAGCTTGAGGCGTTTGTCTTCGGCGGCGCGCTGCATCAGTTGCACCACGCCTTCGAGCATTTCGCGCAGGTTGAAGGTAGTGATCTCCAGTTCGAGCTTGTCGGCTTCGAGCTTGGAGTAGTCGAGGATGTCATCGACGATGCGCAGCAGCTGCATCGAACTGGCGGTGGCGGTCTGCAGCATGTCGCGCTGGTCCAGCCCGAGCGGGCCGCGCGCGATCAGGTCCAGCATCGGCAGGATGCCGTTGAGCGGGGTGCGGATCTCGTGGCTCATCGTGGCGAGGAATTCGCCCTTGGCCAGCACCGCCGCTTCGGCAGCCTGCTTGGCCTGCAGCAGTTGCTGTTCAAGCTGGTCGTGGCGGAGCAGCTCCTGGCGCAGGCTGTCGCGCTCCTGCTCGGCGGATCTCAGTTGTTTCCCCAGCGCCAGTTCGCGCTGGCGTTGCTCACGCAGCCCGCCGACCAGCCGTAGCGTGGCGAACAGCGTTACCAGCACCAGCGGTGCCAATGCCCACAACCACGGGCCCTGGACGCGCAGCAGCAGCGCCGCGATGCAGGCCAGTGCCGCTACCGCGGCCGAGAGGCCAAGCCAGAAGGCTGCGGTGCGGTTGATGGGCGTGGCCACGACTCACAGCACCGCGTTCTGGAAATCGAAGTTCAGATCGCTGCCAACGGACTGCACGAGGTTGCCCTGGATGAAGTCCACCCCGCTCATCCACATCGCTGCCGCCGACTGTGCATCCTCGATCTGCTGGCCGATGATCTGCAGGCTGTGCCGGTGCGCCAGTTCGATGGTCTCGCGCAGTTCGCCGCCCAGGCGCGCGTCGGCGTGGCTGCCGGCAAAGCGGGAGGCCAGGCGGATGTAGCCCAGGGGCAGGTGATTCAGCAGTGCATTGGCATCCGGGCCGGGCTCGTACTGGCTGATGCAGAACTGCACGCCGAGCGGCATCAACCGTGCGCAGAAGCGTTCGAGGGTGACGGTGTGGATCAGCGCGTCGTGCAGGCGCACGTCGATCACCAGCGAGGTGCCCTGGATCGCGCGCTGCTCGATCGATTTCAGCAACCAGTCGATGAAGGCTTCGCGCGCGAGCGTGCGCGGCGACTGCGAGACGAACAGGCGCAGCGGTGGCGTCGCATGCTGATAGGTGTGCAGCAGTCCGAGTGCGTGTTCGATCACCTGCTGGTCGAGGTCGACGATGCGACCGGCCGCCTCGGCCGCCGGGACGATCTGTCCGGCCGAGAGCAGCGTGCCGTCCGCTTGGCGCAGGCGCAGCAGGACTTGGTACTGGGCGCCGCCGCCGCCGGTCACCGCGACGATCGGCTGGTAGGCCAGTTCCAGCTGGCCTGCGACCAGCTTGAGATGGTCTTCGTGGTTCGATGCGTCGGCCGGGAGGTAACGCTGGATGCCGTTGCTGTCCAGGCGTGCCTGCAGTGCGGTGCGCTCGACCGCTTCCAGCGCGCTGCCGGCGTCGCCGAATTCCTCCGAGAGCGGCGCGAAGCCGATCACGCAGCGCAGGTGCACGGCCTCGTCATCACGGATCGGGAAGGGTTGTGCCGCCAGTTGCGTGCGCAGATCGCCGGCGAAGGCTTCCATCTGTGCCGACTGCATGCGCGGTGCCAGCAGCAGGAAGCTGTTGTCGCTCAATCGAGCCAGCGAGTGCGATTGCGCGGCGGTGGCCAGGCGATGGCCGGCCTGGGTCATCAGGCGCTCGAAGGCGGCGTAGCCGAAGCGTTCGCGCAGGCCGAGCGCGCTGGCGATCTCGATGAAGAACAGTCCGGCCGGCGTGCGTTCGTCCAGGATCTGGCCGAGCTGGCGCATCAGATGGGCGCGCGTGGACAGGCCGGTTTCCGGGTTGCTGGTCGCGACCGCGGCCGGTGTGGGCTGGCTGAGCTGGGCCTGCTGGCGCGCGCGGCGGATGCGGTTGGAGACCGCGGCGATCAGATGACGTGGCCGGATCGGCTTGGTGAGGAAGTCGTCGGCGCCGCTGTCGAGGACCTCGAACTGGCGCTCCGGATCCGGATCGCCGGTCAGGAACACGATCGGCAACAACTGGTGCTGCGGATGCTGGCGGATCAGGGCGGTCAGGCGCAGGCCGTCCAGGTCCGGCATGTGCAGGTCCATCAGGATCAGATCCGGCCGGTACTCCTGGATCGCCTGCTGGACGTTGGCCGCGGCCATCTCCACCTGCGCGTGCATGCCGGCGCCGTGCAGCACGCTCTGTGCGAACAGCGCCTGCGAACGGTCGTCCTCGACGATCAGGATGCGGTAGGGCGCGTCGCTGGTGGTCGGCAGCTCCGGCAATACCGAGGCCGGGAGCTCGGGCGTCGGTGCCGATGCAGCGGGCGCAGCCGCAGTGACGAGGCTGGCGACTTCCGGTTGCGGTGTGGGTGCGGCGGCCGACCCCTTCGCCCAGCGTTGCCAGTGATCGGCCGGCGGCGTCTCGGCGCGCACGGCGTTGCGGCCGCGTGGATTGGCATTCTCGCGCAACGGGGAAGACACCGGATTTCGATCGGCCATCAGGACTCCCTGCAAGGGCAACGATTATGCGATGAACTTCAAGGCAGCGGGGAGCTTGGACCGCCGGGCGACGAGGGCGCGCGCAGGGGCGCGACCAGGCGTTGCATGCCGCGCCAGAGCAGGCGCCAGACCCACCACACCAGCAGTGCGCCGAGCAGGCTCACCGTCAGCACGAAGATCAGCGCCAGCACCGGATGCGCCAGTGCAAGCGCGAGCGTGGCGGTCACCAGGGTGTCCTCGGTGATCGAGGCGATCCAGTTGCTGGCCGGCTCCGGAGAGGTGTTCAGCAGCGCCCGCGTACCGGCCTTGAGCCCGTGGCTGGCCAGCGCGACGCCGGCGCCCGCGGCCAGTGCACCGGCACCGAGGTGACCATCGGGGGAGAGCATCGCCGCGGCGAGGAACGCGCCGGCCGGGATGCGCGCCAAGGTCTGCAGCAGGTCCCAGACCGAATCCACGCCGGGAATCTTGTCGGCGAAGAACTCGACCAGCGCGAGCGCACCGGAGGTGCCCAGCACCCACCACGACTCGGTCGCGTGCAGGGCCGGCGGCAGATCGACCCAGCCGAGCAGACCGGCCAGGCCGACGCCGAACACGGTCAGGTAGACACGGATGCCGGCCAGCCAGGCCAGCAGGATGCCGATGACGAAAAGATGCGCTTCGTTCACGCCAGACTCCCGGGCGCAGGCGGAGATTGGAGACTATCCGTCAAGCGCGTCCGCGGTACCAGAGGGCTGCCGGATCCCGAGCGAGGGCGTCCTGGAGGCCAGGGGCTCCCGGGAGCCCTTCCGATGCCGCGTCATGCTGCTCCGACGGACAGGTCCGGGCGGTGGTTTACACTGCCAGACCGTTCCCGTTTCAGGATATCTGGCCGTGTTCCGGCCGCATCCTCCCCACGATGAGCCAACCCAGACCGCGTATCCGCATCATGCAGAAGACCTCGTCGGGGACATCACCTCAGTGGCGTTGGTGGGCCGGTGCCTTCGTGGCGCTGTGGCTGATCTCGCTCGGGCTGACCTGGTGGTGGGCCAGCCGCAGCGCGGTGCCCAGGCTGGCCGAGGCGGAAGCGGAACTGAGCCAGGCCCGCGGGCGTGAAGCCACGCAGGCGCGCCAGATCGAGGAGCTGAAACAGCGTCAGGTGAACCTGACCGTCTCGGACAAGATCAGCCGCGCGGCCAATTCCGAGATCCAGTCCTCGCTGGCCGAGCGCGACGAGCAGATCGCCGCGCTGCGCGCCGACGTGGCGTTCTATGAGCGCCTGGTCGGCTCGACCAGCCAGCGCAAGGGCCTGAACGTGCATTCCATCGAGTTCGAGCCGGAGGCCGGCGGCAGTTGGAGCTACACCACGGTGCTGACCCAGAATCTCAACCGTGGCGCGATCAGCCAGGGCCAGCTGCGCTTCTCGGTGGAGGGCGTGCGTGCCGGCAAGCTGACGACGGTCAACTGGGACGACCTGCACCAGAAGCCGGGTGCGCCGGGGCAGGACTACTCGTTCCGCTATTTCCAGCAATTGGGCGGCAGCGTGATATTGCCCAAGGATTTCACCCCGCAACGTGTGAGAATCTCCCTCTCCGGTGGTGGGACGCCGGTGAACCAGACCTTCGATTGGAAGCGCGTCGGCAGCGACGCGGGGGAGTAGGGCATGTTTGGCAACAAATCCAGCCGCGGCGAACAGACCGTGGTCGATACGCTGATCGGGGCGCAGGTGGTGATCCGCGGCGACCTGACGTTCAGTGGCGGGCTGTACATCGAGGGCCGCGTGGTCGGCAAGGTGATCGCCGAGGACGGGGCGCAGGCCGCGGTGACGCTGTCCGAGACCGGTATCGTCGAGGGTGAGATCCGTGCCCCGGTGGTGATCATCAATGGTCGGTTGACCGGCGATGTGCATGCTTCGGACAAGGTCGAGCTGGCCGCCAATGCGCGTGTTCAGGGCAACGTGCACTACCAGGTGGTCGAGATGAGTGCCGGCGCGCAACTGACCGGACGGCTGATCCACGCCGGCGCGGTCGCCGCGCTGCCGTCGCCGGTGCATGAAGAGGCGTTGGAAGCCGCGGTCGCCAGCGCTTGATAACTGGCGCGGGTGTCCCCATCCTGCGCCCATGAGTACGCTCGTCTCCCTGCCCACGGCCGCACCGGCTCCCGACTACCAGTCGCTGGACCGGCCGCTGAACTTCACCTCCTCTGCCGCCGCCAAGGTGCGCGAGCTGATCCAGGACGAAGGCAATGCCGACCTGGCGTTGCGGGTCTATATCCAGGGCGGTGGCTGTTCCGGCTTCCAGTACGGCTTCGAGTTCGACGAGAACCGCGCCGAGGATGATCTGGCGGTGGACACCGACGGGGTCTCGCTGCTGGTCGATCCGCTGAGCCTGCAGTACCTGATGGGCGCCGAGGTCGACTACACCGAGAGCCTGACCGGCGCGCAGTTCGTGATCCGCAATCCGAACGCGCGGACCACCTGCGGCTGCGGCAGCAGTTTCAGCGTCTGATTGCGCTGCGCAGATAGCTCCGGCGACGATGGCGGAGCGGTTTGCGTCTTCGGTGCCATTGCTTCCCCTGTTCGAACGTCGCCGGTTCCCCGACCATGCGGGGATGACGATGTGTGGCGACGGGACTGACTGAAGATGCTGGATATCTACTACGCCGACCCCGCCATCACGTTCATGCCCGTGGATCCGGCGCGCTTGGAACGCGCCGGCTCCATCGATCTGGATGCGCACCGTTCGCTAGCCGCCCTGTTCGACAAGGGGCGGCAGGCGGGTGCCGATCTCAGGTATTTCGAGGATTCGCTGCTGGCGCCCGCGCAGGTGGCGATATTGCTGGGAACCTTCACGGCGAACGCGCGTGCATTGGAGGGGAACCGGCAGGCGCTGGCTGCGTTCGGTGTGATGCGCGACCTTCTCGAAGCGGCGGTGAGCCGGGGTATGGGGCTCGTGGCCTTCGGCGATTGAATTGAACGCCTGACGGCACGGTTGCGATGCCATGCGAATGCCGGCACGCTTCAGCGGATGTCGAACTTCCTTTCGCAGACCTTCTCCGGGTTCGCCTTTGTCAGCGAGCCGCTCGACCGTGCCGATACGCTGCGTGACGACCCCGTCGCCATCGCTGCGCTGTGGGACGCCGGACGCGTGCTGGTGCTGGACAAGGACGGCACCGCCTTCGCCGACCAGGACGGTGGGCCGCTGCTGCTGACCGGCGCGGACCTCGGCGGCGGCCCCGGCACGGCGATCTTCCTCGGTCTGCAGGACGGGCGCGGCTGGTTCTGCGTCGATGCAGCGGCGGTTGCGGTGCAGGCACCCGGGCGGATCGACCTGCGCCTGGCGGCGACCAGTTGGGACGCACCCACGTCGAGCGCGTTCGCTTACGCGCGCGGGATGTCGTACTGGCAGGCGCGCACCCGCTTCTGCGGTGTCTGCGGAGGCGCGATCGCGTTCCGCCGCGCCGGTTTCATCGGCCACTGCGCGCAATGTAGTACTGAGCACTATCCGCGCGTGGACCCTGCGGTGATCGTGGCGGTCGGTGACGGCGAGCATCTGCTGCTGGGGCGGCAGGCGAGCTGGGCGCCGCGCCGTTACTCGGTGATCGCCGGTTTCGTCGAGCCGGGCGAATCGCTCGAGCAGACCGTGGCGCGTGAAGTGTTCGAGGAAACCCAGATCCGGATCGCGGGCTGCGGTTACCTGGGTGCCCAGCCGTGGCCGTTCCCGGGCGCGTTGATGTTGGGGTTCCAGGCGGTCGCCGCGTCTGGCCAGCTGCCGCAGGTGAATGGCGAGCTGGAGGACGCGCGCTGGTTCAGCCGTGACGAAGTGGCTGCGGCGCTGGCGCGTGATACACAGGATGATGGTGCAGCCATCAGCCTGCCGCCGCCGATCTCGATCGCGCGGGCGTTGATCGAGCACTGGTTCCACGCACGCAATTGATGGCGGCCTCTCGATGACACGACCGTCGCGAGGGGCATGCATAGAATCGGTCGAGGAGGATCGGACATGTTCACCACCCTGGTTGCCGTGATCGTCGCGCTTGCGCTGGGGCATGTTGCTCCGGCACTGGCGGCGTCGCTGCGTCGTTTCGCCTGGCTTGAGCATTGGGTGCGCTGGTTGGACTCGCATGCCGACGGGCTGGGCGCTTGGCGCGGGCTCTATGGCGTGGCCCTGGCGCTGGTGCCGCCGTTGTTGCCGGTGTTGCTGCTGCAATGGCTGTTCTCTGGCGTCGGGTATGGGGCGTTGTCGCTGTTGTTCGGCGTGCTGGTGCTGGTCTGGACCTGGGGGCCACGCGATCTCGATCGCGATGTGGAAGCGGTGATCGATGCCGACGACATGTCGTCACGGCGACTGGCGATCGCGCACCTGCAGGCGGCGGGCGGCAGCCTGCACGAGGACGCACCGTCGCTGGTGGCTGCGGTCGTGGTCAATGCGCTGCGGCGCTGGTTCGCGGTGATGTTCTGGTTCCTGCTGCTGGGGCCATTCGGTGCACTGCTGTATCGCCTGAACGCACAGCTGGTGGAAGGTGCCTTGTCCGAACGCCTGCCCGAACGCAATCGGGAAGGCGCGCACCGGCTGTTGGCCGCGCTGGAGTGGCCGGTGGCGCAGCTGATGACGCTGTCGATGGCGCTGGTGGGCAACTTCGATACGGTGTATCGCGCCTGGCGCGAGGCGCATGGCAACCGTTGGTCGCTGGAGCCGGCGTTTCTTGGCGCGGTGGCGCGGGCCAGCGTCAGTGCCGAGCTGCGCGACGAGGCGCACGATTACACCGATGCGGGGCTGGTGCCGGTGTGGCGCCGCTTGCCGGAGGTGCGCGATGCGATGAGCCTGGTGTGGCGGGTGCTGCTGCTGTGGATGGTGGTGCTGGCGCTGCTGGTGATCGCCGGCTGGGTGGCGTGACGATCAGCATGGGGTTGTAGAGCCGAGCAGGCTCGGCTCCACGGTGGTTCGTGATCGTCAGATCGGCGCGAGCCAGGTAAAGGGCGGCCACGGCAGATTGCGGGCGATCCAGTAGACCGGCAACAGCACCAGCCATAGCTTCGGTTCCAGCACGACCCGCATCAGCGGCTGCAGGATGCGCGGCTGCCAGCCGCGTGACCACGCCACCATCAGCGGCATCAGCGGCATGGTGGTCATCGCCAGCGGATTCATGTGGAAGGCACGCACGATGTCGCCATGCACCAGCGCATGCAGGGCACGCGTCAGTCCGCAGCCGATGCAGTAGTGCCCGGTCATCGCATAGAACATGCAGGGCGGAAACGGATTTCCCGCCACGTTGGGATCGTAGTGGCGCAGTACCCAGATACCGGCACCGGCCGCGAGCGCGGCCGATGCCAGTCCGGTGACCTTGAGCCACGTCGGGGTTTTCAAGGCCGATGCTTCAGTGCTGGTACTGCTGCAGGAACTGCATGTAAGCCTGGGTGCCGCCGGTGGCGAGCCAGATGATGTTGATGATCAGGCCGATGATGGCGAGCGCGGTTGCCACCCAGCACCAGGTCTTGGCGTTCTTCGATGCGCGCTGGGCGCCATCGATGTCGCCCTGGTTGAGCAGGGTGTTGACCTTGCTGGAGAACACGATCGCGACGATGCCGACCAGGCCGAGCGGACAGCACAGACAGGTGGCGATGACGGTCGAGATGATCGACCACACCAGGTAGTTCTGGATCGGCTGCGACGGGGCGACCGGCGGTTGGACAATCGGAGGTACTGCGCTCATGTGGAACTCCTGTTTCCTTGGGTGGTGGTACGGGACCAGCGTGTCTTACAGGCGTTGGCAGCGGTGAGCAGGGAGACGATCATCGCCACGGCCCCACACAGCAGGCGCGGCGATGAAGCCTACGAACACGAGCATCAACGGGATGTTGAAGGACGGCGGCCGGTATCGGTGCTGGATCGGGTATCCGTGTCGCCTTCCCCGGTGGTGGATTCCCCTTACACGCGCGGCGTGGTGACAGGCTCGCCGCGTGAACGGCTACAGCGTAACGGCGAGCGTGAAGGAGCGCAAAGACATCCGGCCGCCGCGCGCTCAGGCCTGGTCGCCGCGTAGCGCCCGCACGCGTGCCTCCAGGGCCTCGGCGCTGCTGTCGGCCGGCATCGCCTCGCCGGCGACCACGTCGATGTGCGCGCGGAAGCGTCGCGGCACGCGCATGCGGCCCAGCCGTGAATCACGCCGGCTCCACATGCTGCTCCACATCCCGCGCAGCGCCATCGGCACCACCGGTACCGGCCGCTGCGCGAGGATCTTCTCGACGCCGGACTTGAAGGCGGCGATATCGCCGTCCCTGGTGAGCGCGCCTTCCGGGAATATGCACACCAGCTCGCCCTCGGCCAGCGCCGCATCGACGGCATCGAACGCGCGCTGCATCAGTTCGGGATTCTCCTTCGCGCCGGCGATCGGGATTGCCTTGGCGGTATGGAAGATCCAGCGCATCACCGGGATGTTGAAGATCTTGTAGTACATGACGAAGCGCACCGGGCGCGGGATCGTCGCCGACAGGATCAGCGCGTCCATGTAGCTGACGTGGTTGCAGACGATCAGCGCGGCGCCCTCGTCGGGCACGCTGCGCTCGATGCCGTGCAGGCGCAGCCGGTACAGCGTGCGCACCATCATCCAGCTCAGCAGGCGCATCAGGAATTCGGGCACGATGCTGAAGATCCAGATCGCCACCAATGTGTTGGCGATCGCCAGCGCCAGGAACACCTGCGGGATGCTCCAGCCGAGCAGGCGCTGCACGGCGATACCGAGCAGCGCGGCGACCACGATGAACAACGAGTTCTGGATGTTGAGCCCGGCGATCACCCGCGACAGTTCGGTCTTGGGCGTGCGGCTCTGGATCAGCGCGAACAACGGCACCACGAAGAAGCCGGTGAACACGCCGATGCCGACCAGATCGAACATGATCCGGATGCTGCCTGCCTGGTGGACGAACTGGCTGAGAGTGAGGTCGCTCACCAATGCATGGCCGGGCCGCGCGAAGTACAGATCGAGCAGGAATGCGCTGATGCCGAATGCACCCAGCGGCACCAGGCCGATTTCGACGGTGCGGCCGGACAGCTTTTCGCACAGCAGCGAGCCGGTGCCGGTGCCGATCGAGAACAGTGCCAGTGCGAACACGTACAGACCCGGTTGGCCGCCGAGATTGATTTCGGCGTAGCTGGGCAGCTGCGCGGTCAGCACCGTGCCGATGAACCAGAACCAGGACACGCCGAGGATGGCGTTGCGCACCGCCAGCGTCTTGCGGGTCAGGCGCATGATCGCCAGCGATTCCGGGACCGGATTCCAGCGTACTTTCAGTTCCGGCGCGCCGGCATCGACCTTGGGGATCATGCGGGCACACAGGTTGCCGCACACGGCGATCGCGATCACCGCGGTGGCAGCGGCTTGCGGTCCATGCGCGCCGGCGATCTGGAACACCAGTCCACCGATGATCATGCCGCACAGGATCGAGATCGAGGTGCCCATCTCGACCAGGCCGTTGCCGCCGGTGAGTTCTTCCGGCTTGAGCACCGCCGGCAGGATCGAGTATTTCACCGGGCCGAACATCGTGGACTGCAGGCCGGTGCAGAACAGCGCGACCAGCAGGATCGGCATGCTCTGGGTCAGGAAGCCGGCCGCGGCCAGCGACATGATTCCGATCTCCATCGTGGTGGTGATCACGATGAGTTTCTGCTTCTCCATCTTCTCGGCGATCTGGCCGGCGATGGCCGAGAACAAAAAGTAGGGGAGGATGAACAGTGCCGGTGCTAGGTTGGTGTAGAGGGTGCGCTGCGCCTCGTCTATGCCCAGGTAGAACAACAGGCCGATGATGGCCTGGCGGTAGACGTTGTCGTTGAAGGCGCCCAGGGCCTGCACGGCGAAGAAGGGCAGGAAGCGGCGCTGCTTCAGGAGGGCGAACTGGCTGTGGCTGGACATGCAGGTTCCTTTGCGGACGCGCGCAGACTAGCAAATCGGGTGGGGGGTTCGGTTGTGGGGTGGGCGCTGTTGTTGTGTTGTGGGTGGGGATGTGGCGGCTTGCTCTTCGTCTGTTTCTTCTGCGGCATCTCTCCGCCGTCGTCCCCGCGTAGGCGGGGACCCAGCGACTTCCACGCCATCTCTCTATCGTCGTCCCCGCGTAGGCGGGAACCCAGTGACTTCCGCGCAATCTCTCTACCGTCATCCCCGCGAAAGCGGGGATCCATGGACGTTGCTTTTGGGGTTTGAAGGGGTAGCTAGAGCAACTGCAAAGGCTTTCGCTCCTTCGGAGCGAGTCACTTGTTCTTTGCTTGTGCAAAGAAAAGTAACCAAAAGAAAGCACAC
>NZ_JBYSVX010000055.1:0-18289 GCF_058986605.1 Pseudomonas sp. GW821-FHT07E12
GGCTTTAGCCGCGATGAGGCTTTATCGGTAAAGCCTCATCGCGGCTAAAGCCGCTCCTACAAGAGCCGGCATATTCCCGCAGGACCGGCAGCGCCCTCCCGGCTGCTGTCGTCGTGGCCGCCACAGGGGCGACCACCTCCCAATGCGTCGCCTTCGCAGGCAACGCGGATGCATCCACCGCTTTACCGCACCGGGCAATCCACCGTGACCTCGGCCTCGTTCAACGCGCCCAGCGCGATCCGCGACACCGACAGGTCCAGCGCCTTGGCGCTTTCCAGCGTAGGCACCTGCACCAGCTTGCTCACGTCCGCGCCCGCCGTCGCGAAGCACTTCAGCGGCACGCCGACTACCTTCCACTGACCCTGCGGCAGCGCCGCCAGCGTCTTCTGGATATCGACGCGGCCCGAACAAGCGTCGCCACAGCCCACCCCCAGCCACACCGGTGCGCTCACCGCGCTGTCGCGGCGCAGGGTCAGCTGCAGTTGCACATCGCCGTTGCTCTCACGGGTGAGGTCGAACGGCGTGGCCGCGATCAGTACCAGCTTGGCCGCTTCCGAACCGGACCACTGCAGGCGACGCGCATCTTCCTGTGCCTTGTGATCGACCGCGCTCAGCTTCATGCTGCCGTCGGACAACGCCACCGGCAGCGTGGTCGCCGGCATGTTGGTCTGCCCGGCATTGGACAGATGCACTGTGATGCCCAGCGCCGGCTTGCCGCGATTGAAGTAGACGCCGGCGGCCGATTGCTCGCCGCTCACGCCCGACTCTTCCGGCAGCGGTGCCAGATCGCCCTTGTCGGCATAGGTCAGACCGAAGCCGAACGCGAACTGTGGGTCGTAATCCTTCTGACCGACGTTGTTGTGGAACTGCACCGCGGTACGCGGCCAGGAGAAGCTCAGCTTGCCGTGGAAATCGTTCTGTACGCTGCCATCGGCCTTGCGCAGCAGCACGTCGGCGATGCCCTCGCCTTCCGAGCCCGGCAGCCATGCGGCAACGAAGGCATCGGAGGTGTTGATCTCGCGGTTCATCCACAGCGGGCGACCGCTCAGGAACACCGCCACCACCGGGATGCCATCGGCCTTGAGCTTCTTCAGCAGTTGCAGGTCGCTCTCGTCGCCAGCCTTGTACAGCAGGTTCGGGATGTCGCCCTGGAACTCGGCATACGGGTTCTCACCGAACACCACGATCGCCACGTCGGGCTTGCGCTTGTACTTGCCGTCGATCGCCAGCTCGGCACTGCCGCCGCCAGCCTTGACCTGCTTGTCCAGGCCCTCCCAGATGGTGTTGCCATTGGGGTAGTCCGAACGCTTGGTGCCGGTGCCCTGCCAGTTCAACGTCCAGCCGCCGGACTGCTTGCCCATGTCATTGGCGCCATCGCCGGTGACCAGCACATGCTTGTGCGGATCCAGCGGCAGGATGCCGTTCTGGTTCTTCAGCAACACCAGCGACTCGCGCACCGCCTGGCGTGCGATCGCACGGTGCTCAGGCGCACCGAGCAGCTCGAACTTGCCACCCAGCGGACGCTGCGACGGCTTGCCGGCTTCGAACAGGCCCAACCGCATCTTGACCCGCAGAATGCGCCGCACCGCGTCGTCCAGGCGTTCCATCGGGACCTGCCCCGACTTCACCGCCGCCAACTCGGTTTCGTAGACACCCTTCCAGCTGTCCGGCGCCATCGCCATGTCCACGCCAGCGAGGAACGAGGCCGGGCAGTCGGTGTTGCTGCAGCCCTTGACCTGGCCGTGACCGTTCCAGTCGCCGACCACGAAGCCGCCGAAGTGCATCTGGCCCTTCAGCACGTCGGTCAGCATAGCCTTGTAGCCGTGCATCTTCTCGCCGTTGAAGCTGTTGAACGAGGCCATCACGCTCTGCGCACCGGCTGCGATCGCCGGCGGATAACCGGCGGCATGCACGTCGCGCAGGGTCTCTTCCGAAACCTGCGTATCGCCCTGGTCCTTGCCATCGGTGGTGCCGCCGTCGCCGACGAAATGCTTGACCGAGGAGATCACGTGGCTGCCGTCAAGGAACTGCGGCGTGCCCGGCACGCCCTGCAAGCCCTCGACCACCTTGCCGGCATAGCTGGCCACTACATCCGGCGATTCGGAATAGCCCTCGTAAGAGCGGCCCCAGCGATCGTCCTGTGGCACCGCCACGGTCGGCGCGAAAGTCCACTCCATGCCGGTGACGCGAGTCTCGGCGGCAGTGACCTCGCCGATCTTGCGCATCAGTTCCGGGTTGCGCGTGGCCCCCAGGCCGATGTTGTGCGGGAACAGCGTCGCACCGACGATGTTGCTCTGGCCGTGCACCGCATCGATACCGAAGATGATCGGGATCGCATGGCCGCCCTGCGAGGTGTCCATCGATGCGTCATAGAACGCATCGGCCAGCTTCAGCCACTCGGCCGGGCTGGCGTCGTACTTGCCGCCGGGATCGGAATTGCCGCCGGCCAGCACCGAGCCGAGCCGGTACTTGCGCACGTCCTCGGGCGTCATGCTGGCGATGTCGCCCTGGATGGTCTGCGCGACCTTCTCTTCGACGCTCATCTGCGCCATCACGTCGCTGACGCGCTTTTCCAGCGCCGCATCTTCAGCGAACGGCCACTTCGGCGAGGGCCACTTCTCCGGATGGATGGTGGTGGAAGCGGCGGTGTCCTGCACCGGGGCGGCACTGGCGCCATCGGCGGCCGGTTTGCCTTGGCAGGCGGCCAACAGCAGCACCGAACTGGCGGTGGCGATCGAAAGCGCGCGGCGGATCAAAAGCGCCGAAGCGCGGCGGGACGTGGTTTGCAAAGGGCGATCTCCATACACGGGTTACCGACCGACCCGCTCGCGGGCCGTCATCCGGCGCGTACGCTTTCTCATCCGTGAATGGCTGTCAACAAAAGCGAACGATATAGCCCATGGGCAAGCGTATATCGGAATGCGATATATCCGAACCCAACGCAAACACAATGAAATAGCAGGTTTTCCGCCGACTCGGGCGTCTGCCTGAGCGGCCTGATCGGCAATGCGATGCTGCACCGCAATATCGACATGCGCTGCAATTGCGCGAAGAAGTGCCCTCAAGGTCGCGCGCGAGATAGCGCCAGTGATCTTGTGGGAGGGACTTCAGTCCCGACAGGCATTACCGGTAAAGCGTCGGGACTGAAGTCCCTCCCACAAGAGCTGGCCGTGCCGAATGCAAACAGAGCCAACGAAAAACGGATGCCTCTCGGCATCCGTTTTCAGTAACCCTGCAATGGACCGCTTACTTCGCCGCGAGCTGCCCCAGCACCGCACGCGTCACCGGATCGGTGATCCCGGACGCCTCGCCCTTCAAGGCCGGCAGCAACTGGCTGGCCAGATGCTTGCCCAGCTCGACGCCGAACTGGTCGAACGCGTTGATACCCCACATCACCGACTGCACGTACACGCTGTGTTCGTACATCGAGATCAGCGCGCCCAGCGCCTGCGGGGTCAGCGCGTCGAACAGGATCAGCGTACTCGGCCGGCCGCCCGGATAGCTGCGGGCCGGATCGTCGCTGCTCTCGCCGTTGGCGAGCGCCTCGGTCTGCGCCAGCAGATTGGCCAGCAGCGCCTGATGGTTCTCGACATAGGGATCGTCGTTGTGGACCACGCCGATGAAGTCGGCCGGCACGATGCTGGTGCCCTGGTGCAGCGCCTGGAAGAAGCTGTGCTGCACATCGGTGCCCGCGCCGCCCCACCACACCGACACGGTGTCGCTGTCGACCGGCGAGCCGTCGAGCTTGACGCGCTTGCCCAGGCTCTCCATCACCAACTGCTGCAGGTAGGCCGGCAGCAGCGCCAGACGCTGGTCGTAGGTCATCACCGCGTAGGTCGCGCTGCCGAGCAGGTTGCGGTTCCACACGGCGGTCAGGCCGTGCAGCACCGCGACGTTGTCGGCCAGCGGCGTTTCCAGCACGTGCTTGTCGAACTCGGCCGCGCCCGCCAGCAACTGCTCGAAGCGCTCGAAGCCGATCGCCAGCGCGATCGGAAAGCCGACCGCCGACCACAGCGAATAACGGCCGCCGACCCAGTCCCACATCGGCAGCACGCGACCCGGCGCGATGTTGAACGCCTTGGCGGCACGCTCGGGATTGGCGCTGACTGCATACAGGCGCTCACTGCCGCCCAGCCAGCCGTGCAGGATGCCGCCGTTGAGCAGCGTCTCCTGGGTACCGAAGGTCTTGGAAATCAGGATGCCGGCGGTGGTCGCCGGATCCAGCGTCGCCAACGTTCGCTGCATCGCCGCGCCGTCGACGTTGGAAACGAAATGCACGCGGAAGCGTGCATTCGAGACCGGGCGCAGCGCGTCGGCGACCAGACGCGGACCGAGGTCGGAACCACCGATGCCGACGCTGACGATGTCGGTGACACCACTGCCCTCCAGCGCTTCGATCAGTGCCTTCATGTTCTGACGCACTTCGGCAGCGGTGGCGTAAGCCTCGGCCGCAACCGGCGCACCGGTCAGATTGCCGCGCAGTGCGGTGTGCAGCGCGGCGCGCTGCTCGGTGACGTTGACCTGTTCGCCACGAAACAGGCGCTGGAATGCGCCGGCGACGTCGCGCTCGGCGGCCAGCGCCAGCAACGCGTCCAACGCCGCGCGATCGTACTTCTGTCGCGCGAAGTTGAAATACAACGGACCGACCCGCTTCGCGTACTGCTCCAGCCGATCGGGCTCGGCGGCCAACAACGCGGGGATGGCAGCGCCCCGCAGGCGCTGGGCGTGGGGGTGCAGCGAGTCGAATCCGTTGTTCTGGGTCATGCGGCCTGGGTCGGGATCGATTGGTTGGTGTGGGAGATCTTGTTGGCGCCGTCGACGTAGACCAGGTTCGGCTTGAACGTGTCAGCCTCGGCTTCGCTCATGCTGGCGAACGCGGCGATGATGATCAGGTCACCGACCTGTACGTGGCGCGCGGCGCCGCCATTGAGCGAGATGATGCCACTGCCCTCTTCCGCACGGATCGCGTAGGTGCTGAAACGTGCACCGTTGGTCACGTCCCAGATATGGACCTGTTCGAACTCGCGGATGCCGGTGGCTCGCAGCAACAGGTCGTCGATCGCGATCGAGCCCTCGTAGTTGAGCTCGGAATGGGTGACGGTGGCGCGGTGGATCTTGGCTTTCAGCAGGGACAGTTGCATGGTCGTGCGGAACGGCAAAAAGAAGACATGCAGTTTACACCCCTGCGCTGCCGCTGGCCTTTACAGGTACGCGGCACCGGCCGAATACCGTGAACCTCAGAACTCCAGGTTGTCGATCAGCCGGGTGCGGCCCAGCTTGGCCGCGATCAGCGCCACGCGCGGGCCAGCATGTTCGTCGCCCGGTTCGGTCAGCTCCGGCGTGCGGATCGCCGCATAGTCGACCACGAAGCCGCCTTCAGCCAGCTCGGCCGCCGCTGCCGCCTCGACCTGTGCACGCGGCGTGCCGGCCTTGATCGCGTCACGCATGCCCAGCAGCACCTTGCGGATCAACGCCGCGCGCGGACGCTCTTCCTCGCTCAGATACTGGTTGCGCGAACTCATCGCCAGCCCGTCCAGTTCACGCACGATGCTGCCGGGGAGCAGCTCGATCGGGAAGGCCAAGTCGGTCACCATCTGCCGGATCACCGCCAACTGCTGGTAATCCTTCTTGCCGAATGCGGCAAAGTCCGGCTGCACCTGATTGAACAGCCGCGCCACCACCGTGCATACGCCGTCGAAGTGGCCAGGGCGGTGAGCCCCTTCCAGCACCTCGCTGACACCCGGTGCGTGCATGCGCATCGCCAGCTCGGTGCCAAGCGGATACATCGCTTCCACGCTCGGCAACCACAGCAGGTCGCAACCGGCGTCCTCAAGGCCGCGCATGTCGGCCTCGGGCGTGCGCGGGTAGCGCGTGAAGTCCTCGTTCGGGCCGAACTGGGTCGGATTGACGAACACGCTGGACACCACGCGGTCGGCGTACTGCCGCGCCAGCATCACCAGTGAAAAGTGGCCGGCGTGCAGGTTGCCCATGGTCGGCACCAGTGCCACGCGCAGGCCTTCGCGTTTCCAGCCGGCGACGATCGCGCGCAGCCGGGACAGATCATTGACGGTCTCGATCATGCGGCGTAGGCGTGCTCGGCATCGGGGAAGCTGCCGTCGCGAACGGCAGCGGCATAGGCCTGCACCGCGCCTGCGACCGAGCCGCCCTCGGCCAGGAAATCCTTGACGAACTTGGGCCGGCGGTGGCCGCTGTCCAGGCCCAGGAAGTCGTGCAACACCAGCACCTGGCCATCGCAGCCGGGACCGGCGCCGATGCCGATGGTCGGCACCGGCAGATCAGCGGTGATCTGCGCGGCCAACGGGCTCGGTACGCACTCCAGCAACACCGCGCCTGCACCGGCCTCGACCGCGGCACGCGCATCGTCGCGCAGACGCTGCGCGGCATCACCACGTCCCTGCACGCGGTAACCGCCCAGGCGCAGCACCGATTGCGGGGTCAGGCCCAGATGCGAGCAGACCGGAATCTCACGCTCGACCAGATAGCGGATCACATCCAGCTTGAAGCCGGCGCCCTCGAGCTTGACCATCTGCGCGCCCGCCTGCAGCAACTGCATCGAGGCGTCGAAAGCACGCTCCGGCGTGGCATCGGCGCCGAACGGCAGATCGGCCATCAGCAGCGCCTGCTTCAGCACCCGCGCCACGGCGGTGGTGTGATAGACCATGTCCTGCACGGTGACCGGCAGGGTCGAGTCATGCCCCTGCACCACCATGCCCAGCGAATCGCCGATCAGCACCACATCGACACCGTTGGTGTCGAAAGTACGGGCGAATCCGGCGTCGTAGGCGGTCAACACCACCAGCTTGCGACCCTCGCGCTTGGCCTCGACCAACGCGGGGACGGTCCAGGGCTTGCTATCGGTATGGCTGCTCATGAACTCATTACGTGGGGTGATAAGCCGGGCATTATCTACCCAATCGGCTCGATCCCGCAGGCATCGATACCGGCGAGTACGGACTTCACCGTTCCATGCCCGGGAATCGCTGCCTCCGGCGCTATTTCGGCCAGCGGCACCAGCGCGAATGCGCGTTCATGCAGGTGCGGGTGCGGTACCCGCAGGCGCGGCAGTTCGATCCGCTGCTCGCCATACAGCAGCAGGTCCAGATCCAGCGTACGCGGCCCCCAGCGCTCGCCCGGCAGGCGGATGCGGCCGAAGCGCTGCTCGATATCGAGCAACTGGTCCAGCAATGCCTCGGCCGTCAGTTCGGTATCGAGCAAGGCGGCGGCATTGATGAAGTCAGGCTGGTCCTCGCGCCCCCAGGCCGGGGTCCGGTACAGCCGCGAGGCCGCCAGCAGGCGGGTCCGCGGCAGCCCGGCCAGCGCCGACTGCGCCTGCCGCACCGCCGCCGGCGCATCGCCCAGGTTCGCACCCAGGCCAATGCAGGCCCGTACCAAGACCGCCTTACTCCGGACTGGAGCCGGCACGGCGCCGGCGACGCCGGCGCTTGTGCGGTGACGGTGCTGCATCCTCGCCGAGTTCGGCCTGCACCGCCTCGATCGCCGAGGTCAGCTCCGGACCCGACTGCAACTGCGCCTCGCGCCAGAACTCGACATCGGCCGCATGGTCCGGCGAGGCGATCTGACGCAGCATCAGGAAGTCGAACGCCGCGCGGAAGCGCGGGTGCGCCAGCGTGCGGAACACGCGCTTGCGCTGACGCAGCGAGAAGCGTGTCTGCAGCAGCCAGATTTCCTGCATCGGCAGCGAAAAGCGCCGCGGCAGTGCCACCCGCTCGATCTCGTGCAGGGTGACGCGATCGGCGGCGCGGCGCTGCGCCTCTTCCACCGAGACGCCCTGCGCCTGCAAGGTCGCCAGGGTGCGGCAGAACGCCGGCCACAACAGCAACGCGAACAGGAATGCCGGCGACACCGGCTCATCGTTGGCCACGCGTGCATCGGTATTGCGCAAGCCGGCGATCAGCATCCGCCGCAGCGCACCGCTGCGATTGGAGCGCAGCGCGGTGGCACTCTCCGGGAACAGCGCCTCAAGCAGGCCATGTCGCTCAAGCCCCTCGAAGCTGGCCACGGCTTGGCCGGACAGGAACAGCTTGAGCACTTCTTCGAACAACCGCGCCGGCGCCGCATCGACCAGCAACCCGGCCAGGCGCGGGAGCGGCTCGGCAGTGGCCGGCTCGATCTCGAAACTGAGCTTGGCCGCCAACCGCACCGCACGCAGCATCCGTACCGGATCTTCGCGGTAGCGCTGCTCGGGATCGCCGATCAGGCGCATCACCCGCGCCTGCACGTCGTCGAAGCCGCCCACGTAGTCGCGCACCGAGAAGTCCTCGATCGCGTAGTACAAGGCGTTGCAGGTGAAGTCACGGCGGATCGCGTCTTCTTCGATGTTGCCGTAGACGTTGTCGCGCACCAGCCGGCCGTTCTCAAGCTCGCGGTCGCCGCTGCCGTCGTCGCTGTTGGCGCGGAACGTGGCGACCTCGATGATCTCGCGGCCGAACACCACATGCGCCAGACGGAAACGGCGGCCGATCAGGCGGCAGTTGCGGAACAGGCCCTTGACCTCCTCCGGCGTGGCGTCGGTGGCGACGTCGAAGTCCTTGGGGTGCCCTTCGACCAGAAGGTCGCGGACCGCGCCCCCGACCAGGTAGGCACCGAAGCCCGCTTCGCGCAGGCGGTAGAGCACGCGCAGTGCGTTGGGGCTGATGTCCTTGCGCGAGATCACGTGCTGGTCGCGCGGGATCACTCGCAAGGTGAATGGAGATGTAACTGTAGGTTCGATGGTGGCGCTTCCCAAGGTGATGCAGGATGTTGCCGAACGGGCTCGAGCTCACTATACTAGCGCGCTCACACCGACGTAACAAAACGCTCCCTTCGTCTAGTGGTTAGGACGTGGCCCTCTCAAGGCTAAAACAGGGGTTCGAGTCCCCTAGGGAGCACCACTTCGGTTGTGAGCATGACAAAAAGCCCCGCGATGCGGGGCTTTTTTGTTTTTGCCCTTCGGTTGGTTGGCCCCTCCCCTCCCCGCTGGTGGTGATCGGCAACGAAGGACTCGCCTTTTCCGTGACCTTGGCGAACGCTTGGCGCAGTGTCAATTGGGAACCAGCGCCGAAGCGACTGCAGCTCGAACAACTCAGCCACCCGCCGAAGGCACGGTGGCGCCTGGTCAGTCGGCTCATCGACACCGTGTACCCTTTCGCCTTGGCGAAAGTCGCTAGTCTGTCTCGGATTCAGTTTCTTGCATTTAAAGCAAGAAGAAAATAGCGACTAAGACAAATGGAGATACTGCAAGCATTACACGCACCATGGCAAGCCGACGTTTGAAGCGCTTTGGCCAGAATTCCTTTGGCACACCGCTGTCAATAAGCATCGATATCACGGCAGCAGAATTCCTCTGCCCAATACCTTCTCGAGCCCCAAGATGCTCAAAATACTCCCGATCTATGTCTTTTAGTTCAAACAACAAACGCCGCGCTGAGAAATAATAAATACCAGCATACGCCGCACCTATTGCAATCACTATCTTAGCGTCCACGCTTGATCCTTTTGATGTTATTCTCTCTTCTTCTCGTCCAAATATTTCCATTCAATGAAATTAATCGTTGGCGAATATTTAACCAGCTCACCCTCACCTATACCTACTTTTG
The DNA here is from genome assembly GCF_058986605.1 of Pseudomonas sp. GW821-FHT07E12. Classification (NCBI taxonomy): domain Bacteria; kingdom Pseudomonadati; phylum Pseudomonadota; class Gammaproteobacteria; order Pseudomonadales; family Pseudomonadaceae; genus Pseudomonas; species Pseudomonas sp. GW821-FHT07E12. The sequence goes on from NZ_JBYSVX010000055.1 coordinate 9,618, forward strand.
GCACCACTTCAATTGTACCACCCGGATTGAAATTAACTTCAGCACCACCGTGAAGAATCGCGCCGCCTGCAGCTTCCGCAGCGCCACTCAATTTAATTGGTGCATCAACTGGCTTTTTTACAAAGCTAACTTCAAAACCCTCTTTAGGTTGAAGCGAGACACTTATATCCTCCCCCTCTCCAACCGAGATAAATCCAATCTGACCATCACCATGCAAGAGGCTAATTGATCCCTCAATACCCGGACCTAGTGCAACTCCCCCCTCAAGCCGAACATCCACCTTATCCAACCTCTCGGTTATCGCGTCCGCCTTGTCGGACAATAATTGTATAGAATTAATCAAGTCATTCTTCAAGCTCAGCGTAGAGCAAAAAGGGCAGCGCCCATCTGGATCGTTGAATTTATAGGGATTGTTGAATGCATAGGCATAACGGCTGAACTGCCGCCAATTGCTGCTTTTATAGGCAGTAACTGGATCGACCGAGAGGAAGCAACCACACGTCGGGTCATAGTAGCGCTGCTGCATATACGTCAGCCCGGTCGCCGCATCCTGTACATGCCCTGTAAACCCCGGCCCATCCGTCACTGCCCGGTTCAGCAGCTCCCCGTACGGCGCGTACTCGCTGGTCTGGATCACGTTCCCGCTGGCATCCGTTACCGCGATCGGCGTGCCCAGCGCATCGGTGTGGATGTATTCCACCGTGTCGGCCCACGCTACCAGTGGCAGCAGCCACGCCAATGCCACAATCCAGCCCGCCATCCTGCGCATCATCATCGCGTTCATCCCCGTCCCCCTACTGCTTGACCGCGTTGACGGAAGCCGACCAAGCCGAGCAGGCCACAGCGTTACAAGCACGCACTTCGACCTGCCAGATGGTGCTAACTGGCCCACTCATGACCCACGAATAACTCGTGCTGGTTCCGCTGTAAGTGGCCGCTCCACCCAGCTCGTACCTAGTAGCCCCCGACACAGCCGTCCAGGACGCCTTGTAGGTGGTAAACGTTCCCGTCGCCGAAGTGCCCACCAGCTTCAGGCCTGTCGGTACTGGGGGCGGAATGGCCACGGTGGCCGTCTGCGTATCCGAGTACCCGCCACAACCGGCCAGGTTGCAGGCCTTGACCCGGTAGGCATAGCTGCCATCGCCCTTGCCGCTGATCGAGGCGCTGGTGCTGGAGGCAGACTGGATCACGCTCCAACTACTTCCCCCGTTGCTGCTTTCCTCCAGGGTGTAACTGGTCGCCGCCGAGACGGTCGTCCAGCTCACGCCGTAGCTGCCGGTCGCACTGCTGCTGGGTACTGTCAGCGTGGGTGCCGAAGTCGGTGCAAACACCACCTGCGTGGACACCGTACCCGAGTAACCGCCACAGCCGGCCACGTTGCAGGCGTTGACCCGGTAGCTGTACGTTCCGGCCGCCTTGCCGCTGGCGCCCCAACTGCTCGCGTTCGCACTCTGTACCGCACTCCAGCTGCCGCCGCCGTTGCTGCTTTCCTCCAAGGTGTAGCTGGTCGCTGTCGAGACGGTGGTCCAACTGACCGTGTAGCTTCCGCTGGTGTTGGTCGCCGGCGTGGTTGCCGTCGGTGCCGAGCCCGGCGGATAGATCACCTGCACCGTCCCGGTTGTCGAGTACGCGCCACAGCCGGTGCTGTTGCACGCCTTGACCCGATACACGTAGCTGCCCGCGGCCTTGCCACTGGCGTTCCAGCTCGTCGAGCCCGAACTCTGCACCGCGCTCCAACTGCTACCTGCGTTGCTGCTTTCTTCCAACGTGTAGCTGCTGGCCGTCGCCACCGTCGTCCAACTGACCGTGTAGCTGCCATTCGCGCCGGTGCCCGGCACCGTCAGGGTCGGTGCGGCGCTCGGCGCCAACAGCACCGTCGTGGTGACAGTCGCACTCCAATCACCGCAGTTCGCGTTCAAGCAGGAACGCACCCGATACGCATAGCTGCCGCTGCCCTTGCCCGTGATCGCCTGGCTGGTCGCCGTACCGCTGTATGAGTCGACCCAACTGCCGCCGTTGGCCTGCTCCTGCAATTGGTAGCTGGTCGTTCCGGATACGGCCGTCCAGCTCACCGTGTAGCTGCCCGTCGTGTTGTTGGCGGGCGCGGTCAAACCCGACGGCAGTGGCAAGGCCGAACCACTCACCTTGGCCACCAGGCTGCCGCCCAGACTGATGTATTGGGATACCGTTGCCGTGCGCTCGTCACGCTGATAGCGCAGCGTTCCGTCCTTTCCATAGAAGGACAGGATGCTGCCCAAGGTCGGACTGGTCGCCAGGACTCGACGGCCGTAGGCATCGTAGCGGTAGGATTCACGCCCGGTGACCTGGCGCAGGCGGTTGCCCAGATCGAAGCCGTACAGCACGCCGTTCTTGTTGGCCAGATTGCCGCGCACGTCGTACCCCAACCCCACCACCGCCGCACCGCTGGTGCTGTCGTTGACCGTCAGCAACTGCTGATTGGCGTTGTAGGCATAGCGGTAGTCGTAGCGGCTGCCCACCTTGGCCGTCGTCAGGTTATCCAGCACGTCGTAGCTGTAGCGGGCCAGGTTGTCGCCGCCGAACATCGCTGACTGCGTGGTCAGCAACCGGTCCAGTCCGTCGTAGGTCATGCTGCGGGTCTGTCGGCCCGAACTGGTGTAGTCGGTGATCGCACTGACGTTGGCGTTGGCGTCGAAGCTGTAGCCCAGATCCAGGGGATTGCCGCCGCCACTGTCCGTGCTTCGCGTCGGCAGTTGGCGCGCGTTCTGGGTCATCGTGTGGACGATGCCGTTGCCATAGGTGAACTGTTTGATCGCCCCATTCGGGTAGTAGCTCACGCCGGTAGCGTAAGTGCCGGCCTGGGTCGGCTGGCCCAGTGCATTGGGCGCGTAGTTCACCGTCAGGCCAGAGGGATAGACCAGGCTGGATGGCGCACCGTTGGCGTCGTAGCCATACCCCAGGCTCCAGGTGTACCAGCCCGGCTGGCTGATGCTCTCCCCGGTCGGCAGCCGACGCTTGTTGTAGGTATAGGTGTTGACGGCGGTGTCGCCACCATTGCTGTTGTAGGTAGTTACCTGCGAAGGCAACCCGTCGGCGGTATAGCTCCAGTTCTGGCTGCCAATGCCATCGGCAAAGGTGAGTGCAGTCAGACGGTTGCGTGCGTCATAAGTGCGGCTTACCCGGTATCCGGAAGAATAAGCTTCAACCAGGTTGCAATCCGTGGTCGATGGCAAATTCACTCCCGCAGCGGACCAACCCAGATTGCCCGCGCCGTCATAATCCATGACAGTGGCCCCCGTCTCTGGCTCGATGACTTTGCACAGCGTATTGAAATCGGGGCGATAGATATAACGACGAGTCACCGTCGTACTGCTGTCGGCGTTGCGGCGCGTGATAGCTGTCGGCTTGCCGAACACGTCACGCGAGATACCGGTATAAGCCCCTTCCGGATGCTGGATCGCGACTGGCCGGTCATAGCTCGGTTGGTCGAATACCTGATAGCTGGTCACCGTTGTCTGCCCGCGTGGATTGGTCACGCTGGTCTGGTTGCCCGCGTACGCGGTCGACGTGGTCAGCAACCCCAGCTCCGAATCCTGCGATGTCGATGTCGTGCGTCCGAGCGGGTCGTATTCGGTCCAGGTGCCGGTGCTCAACCCATCACTGCTGCCGGGATACGAGGCGAAGGTCGTCCTGCCTGCGTAGTCATAGACGAAGCGCTGGAAACGCTGGGTCCCGGCTTCATTGGCGGTGTCGTACTCCCGCGTGAGCAGCGGTCGAAACAACGCGTCGAAGTAAGTGATCTTGCGCGCATTGCCGGTTGCCACGGTCTGACGCCAATGCCCTGTGGCGATACCGTACTCGGCCGCTGACACCGGCTCGAACGTCTGGGTGGTCGTGTTCCAGGCGGTACTGTCCCCACTGGGATAAGCAATGCTCGCCAACCGCCCCATCGCATCGTAGCCATAGCCGGTGACGTAGGCGTTCTCGTCGGTCACCGAGGTGATCCAGCCGTTGTCGTTGACTACCGCCGATTGGGCGCTGCCATCCGCGCAGGTGATCGACTGTGGGATACCACGCTTCCATGACGATAGCGTGGCTGTGTTGTTGTTGCCGTCCTTGACGGTGGCTATGGTGCCGTCGCCGTTGTAGGTCAGTGTTTGCCGTAGCTTGCCGAAGGCGTAAGTACGCAGCGGCAATGCAGTAGAAGCATCATATTCGGTGGAGGACACCACCAGACCTGTCTCAGCGTTGGTCAATGAGGCCACCTGCCCCATGACCCATAGAGTCATGTCGTCATGATAGGCAGTCACATCCGTACGACTGTTCCAAGGACTATAGCTCTGGACTGAGAGCGGCCTTGCAAAACTGTCGAAACTATTCACCGCGTGAATATAGGTCGCCGCGTCCTGCGTGATAGTGACAACGGATAGCGGCAGATAGCGATCGCCAACCGAGTCTCCACGCATGTTGGGATTGGTACCTATCCGCTGGGGATATGCATGACCAGCCGGATCGAGCACATAATCATTCTGCTGGATAGAAAGTACCGCTCCCGAGGCATTGCCATGCTCAACCTTTAGAGCTTTGCCTTCGTTCTGCCTGAAATGCGTTCCGAAAGTATAACGCTGCCAACTCCCATCCGGATTACCTACCGTCACCTGGCTGGTGTCCGTGCACGCTGTTGTGGTGCAATCCGAAGCCCAGCTCGGGCTCATGGCTCCGTAGCCATAAGTCCACTGATAGGACCCCATGCCCGGTCCAGTTAGGGTTTTTGACTTTAAAGCTAGCACATTGAATATTCGCGGATACCACGAAAATTCTGGTGCACTGCCATCATCACTTTCCTTGTAGCATGACTTGGGAACATAGGAGCGGCCGAAATTCCGCCGCTCCACGGAGAACGCCCCCGTGGCTCCTGAGGGAGAGGTGATAGTCCCCGAATACGTCATTGCAGCGAATGATGGCTCTCCGCAATCCTCATTGATTACAGTACCGAAGTTCACCAATTTCAAATCATTCAGGGCGTATTTCCAGGTACTCTGGTCTGCAAGGGTAACGCTGCGAAGCCCTTGACTGTCATAACTATAAGACCAGGTCCTGGTGCCATCGGTGACTGAACTTACATAGCCATCGCTGTTGTAGCTCAACGACAGCTGCCGGCCGTCACTGGCGGTAATAGTCGTCAATTGCCAGGGGTGCGCGGTATCGTAGGTGTACGTCACCCAGTTGCCGAATCGATCCTGCACGCGTGTTGGCAGGATCCATACCTCTTGACGGCCCAAGGTCAAAGTCGCTGCTATGCAGGCCGACCGTTTGGCCCCCAGTGTCGCGGAAATGGATCCCGAGCGCACATGCGAAATCTGCGGCGACAGTACTGTACGCTCGCGCCTTCCAACCACGGCAATATTCCGTCCACGACCACGTGGCAATACGCCCAGCGGCGTCGACCCGACCGGTTTATGTATGGCCTGTGTAGTTCGTTTCGCAAACCAGTCGAACTGGTAAAGCGTACCGTCCGGAGCACGAGCCAGAAAGCCTTCTCCCGGCACACCATTAGCCGTGGAGTCCAGACAAGAGAAATACCATCCTGAATTGGTGACCCAATAATACGTACGCCCATCCTGCGGACGATTCGTGTTGCTCTTGTCTACCACCATCATTTCTTGATCGCCCGAACCAGGCACATACAGGTTATTTCCGCTCCAGTACTCCGATGCGGAAAATTCGCCGTCTTGATAGCTGGCATCCGGTGGCGATGCAATAATCGAACCATTCACGCTACAACGCATGTTTGGATCGTCGTTGGAGCTGCGCCACCCTACATTCGGATCATTCTGACTGGCAAATATTCCGTGCAAATGCGGAATATCCAGATCCCAGTCCGAGAATATCCCTTTATTTGTATAACCTTGCCGGTCCTTGACTTCGAAACGACGCCCTACGGAAACCGGAAGGGGATTATTTCCTGGCAGGGATATATCGGCCACCGTGAATTCCAGCGACCCTGTATAGAGTCCAACACGATCTCCGAATAGATCGTCCTTTAGCTGACCGATGTAGTTTCCGGCTTTGATCTGCTCGGCATAGTCCTGGCCAGGTAGATCACTGGCAGTCGTATGGAATCCCCAGAATGCTGCCAATGACGCCGTTGACAGAAATATCCGGCGAAAGCGAACCCGTGCCGCCGCCGTATCCGGCCAGCTCAATCCCCTGTTAACTCCCAGCATGCTCTCACCCGTTGGAGGTAATTCCACGTTCCCCAGAGCCCTTTTTAGGTGGCTCATTGTTTTTTCTTCAAGCACGCCTCCGCATGCGCAGGAAAACTGCGCATCCACACGGCTAGCTCATCATCAATGTCCCCTGGAGTGCCGCTGAATCCCCGTGGCGGCACATCGCATGGGAGTTTTTAGATTCCCATGTGAACTAATGTCAACAGGAATCACTGACCGCTCAAGACCTGCCCATACCACTTGGGCGCGCCCTTCGCTTCCTGCCTCACAAACTATCGATTTTCCCCAGTCAAGATCGGTCACAGTGAAGAGCATGAGGTCACAGCGGACAAGACCACTTTCCGCACGGGGTGCACTACTCAACACCCTGGCTGATCTCTGACTCTTCATATTGCGCAAGATGGCACCCAAAGCTTCCCGCGGAACCATGGATGTCACCTCTCGCAACATCCCGATCTCCTAGCCGAAGGAAGCCGCAGAAAAGAAGAAGCCGCGCTTGCGCACGGCTTCTTCCGATATCCAACGGTTCCTGTTCCCCCGAACAGGGAAGACGATCCCTACCCCTCCATCTGCTCCAACTCCTTGCCCTTGGTCTCATAGACCCACTTGAGCACGAAGAACACCGACAGGAGTGCCGCGACGGTATAGATGCCGTAGGCACCGGCCAGGCCGATGCTGCCGAGCAGGATCGGGAAGCTCACGGTGATGGCGAAGTTGGAAGTCCACTGCGCTGCACCGGCCACGGCCAGGCCCGAGCCGCGGATCTGGTTGGGGAACATCTCGCCCAGCATCACCCACATCACCGGGCCCCACGACATGTTGAAGAACACGACGTAGACGTTGGCCGCCACCAGCGCCAGCATGCCCATGCTGTCGGAGAGGGCCAGCTTGCCGCCGGCATCCAGCGATGCAGTGGCGAAAGCAAACGTCACCAGCGCCAACGCCACCGCCATGCCGGCCGAGCCGATCCACAGCAGCGGCTTGCGGCCGATCTTGTCGACCAGCATCACCGTCACCAGACAAGCACCGATGCTCAGCGCGCCGGACAACACATTGATCAGCAGCGCGTCGCTCTCGGAGAAGCCCACCGCCTGCCACAGCACCGCGCCGTAATAGAACACCACGTTGATGCCGACCAGTTGCTGGAACACCGCCAGTCCAACACCGATCCAGACGATCGGACGGACCTTGCCGGTGGCCTTGTTGATCAGGTCCGACAGGCTGGGGCGATGATGGTCCTGCGACAACGAGCCATCGATCTCACCGAGCTTGGCCTTCGCCTCGACCTCGCCGTACAGACGCGTCAGCACTGCCAGCGCCTCTTCCTTGCGCTTCTTCACCACCAGGTAGCGCGGGCTCTCAGGGATGGTCAGCAGCAGGACCAGGAAGATTGCCGACGGGATCGCCTGCATCCAGAACATCCAGCGCCAGGCCTCCTGCCCGAACCACAAATGCTGCGTGGACGCACCGGCCGCCTTGGCCAGCAGGTAGTTGGACAGGAACGCGCAGAACAGGCCGCTGATGATCGCGATCTGCTGCACCGTCGCCAGCCGGCCGCGATAGCGCGCCGAGGCGACCTCGGCGATGTAGGCCGGTGACATCACGCTGGCCGCGCCCACCGCGAAGCCCCCCATGACACGCGCGAAGATGAAGAACCCCGAGCTGTGCGAGGCACCGGCGCCCAGCGCCGACAGCAGGAACAGCACCGCCGAGATGATCAGCACCGCGCGGCGGCCCCAGCGGTCAGCCAGACGACCGGCGAAGAACGCGCCGATCGCGCAACCGAGCAACATCGAGGCAACCTCGAAGCCGATGCCCGCCGAGCTGGACTGGAAAGTCTGCTTGAGGCCGTCGACCGTGCCGTTGATGACGCCGCTGTCGAACCCGAACAGGAAGCCGCCGATGGTGGCGACGCAACTGATCAGGATGATGAAGCGGGTATTTTCCGCGGCGTGCGCGGAGGCTGTGGTTCCAGGCGTGGCGATGCTCATGCCGATGGCTCTCGTGGTTGTGTGTTTGAATCCCCTCTCCTGGAGGAGAGGGGTTGGGGTGAGGGTTCGGGGCTAAGGCCCTTGTGATATCCAACTACGTGAGGCTTCGTCCCTACCCTCATCCGGCGCTTCGCGCCACCTTCTCCCGCTTGCGGGAGAAGGAACATCAGCGCAGCAGGTACTGGTTGAGCAGGTTCTCGTACGCTTCCTGACGCCCACTGATCTGCTTGGGCTCACCGCCCTGACGGGCCTGGTTGGCCAGCGTCGCCAGATCCAGCTTGCCGTCCACGAAGTCCTTGCCGGTGCCCTTATCGAAGCTGGCATAGCGCGCAGCGCGCCAGCTTTCCCACGGCGACTTGTTCAGCAGCGCATGGGCCACTTCCAGACCGCGCGCGAACGCGTCCATGCCGCCGATGTGGGCGATGAACAGATCCTGCAGATCGGTCGATTCACGGCGCGGCTTGGCGTCGAA
>NZ_JBYSVX010000056.1:0-16735 GCF_058986605.1 Pseudomonas sp. GW821-FHT07E12
TGGTGATCCTCAATGCCCGCGCTCGTGATGCCTGGGCCGGCACACCTGCGCTTGGGTAAACAAGACAGTTGCTACGAGGTCGCTGCCACCTGTACGAACGTCCATGGATCTTCGACCCCCGGCCATCGGGCATAGCCCGATGGCGCTCAGCACCACGCGAGCCAGTGGCTCGCAAGCGGTGGCGCTTCGCCCCCGCCTACGCGGGGACGGCAGTAGATAAATGGCTCGGACGTAACGACCCGCGAACACAGAAGCCACGAACGCAAAATCACCGCAAAACAGCTCGCTAATACCCCGCCGGCCCCCAATAACCAATCCGCTTGCGAATCTTGAACTTGCGCCAGAAATTGCCTGGCTTCGGTTTCGGATTGCGCCCCCCCGCAGCGACGAACTCGTCGATCGCCTCCAGCACCCGCTCGCTGGAACGCCCATCGCGATACGGATGCAGCTGATCGGCGAACTCGCGCACCGCCGCCATCAATTCCGGCGGACGACTCAGCGCGCGCCGGATCGCCGGCTCGAACTGCGCCGGGTCGTCGATGTCGATCAACTGCGGTCCCGGCCGGCGGTTCTTGAATGTCACCACCGGCTTGTAGGTCAGCAGGAATTCGTTGAGCGCCGAGGAGGTGTCCGAGCACATCAGATCGACCTGCGGGAACAGCTCCAGGATGTTGTCGTTCTCGGCGAACGTCAGGTACTCGTTCTGCAGCGCCTTGTACCTGGCGGTCACCTCCGGATCCATCTTCGGGTGGAAGGTGACGATCCAGCGGAACTCGCCGGTGCGCGACAGCCGCTTGACCTCCTCGTACAAGGTGTCGGCCGCGCTCCACGATGGCGAGAACGTGGAGTGGTACAGGATCACCGGCGGCTGCCGCACCGGCTCGGGGGCACTGCCGAGCTGGCTCATGAACGGGTCGATCTTCGGAAAGCCGGTTTCCTTGACCGCGAAGTGCCCCAGCTCGCGCGACAACGCGCCGAACGCGGCGGTATCGCGCGGACCGGTGGTGCAGTACAGATCGAAGAAGCCCCGGACGTAGATATGTCGCGGCTTGCCGGCATCGAAGCCGTGGAAGGTCTCGACCTTCACGCCCGGGAAGAAATGCGGCACTGCGTTACTAGAGGTGATCACCGCGTACGGGTTCCACTCGCGCACCTGCTGCGCCGTCAGCAGCGTCTCGTCGGGCGCGAGGTCTTCTGCACCGGGGCCGTCGAAGAACCACGCCGCTTCGTCGCCACGCGCGCGGATCGCCGCCTGGATCGGGCGCAGGATCGCCAGCGCGTAGCGCTCCGAGCCGTAGAGAAGGTAGTGCTTAGAGCGTGTCATGGGCTTTTTCATGAGATGCGTTGGTCGTCAGCGGTGCGGAGGTGGTGTCGTGTGGTGCAGCCTTGGCGGCGGTCAAGGCAAGCCGCGCGGCGCCGGCTCCGCGCCGCTGACGGCCAACCCTCCGGGAAGCCAGCTGGGGCGCGCCAATACCGCGTTGCGCACCTTGCCTCGACGCGCCCCAGCTGGCTTCGCACTCATGAAAAAGCCCATGACACGCTCTCACATCAACGCTCCAGATCGTGTTTGCGCAGCTGTGCGGCCGCGAGTTTGACCGACTCGGGATTGCGGCGCATCTCGTAATAGCGCATGCGCTTGTAGACCGCGTAGGAAGCAGCGGTCTGCGCGACCACAAAGCCGCGCCAGCCATCGAACATGCCCAGGCGCAGTACGTAGTCCTTGAAGAACGAGGCGGCGAACACGAACGGGCATTGCCACATCCGCGTCGGCTTGCCCTTGTCGCGCCAGTCCAGTGCCTTCAGCTCGGCGTAGCGCAGCACCTTCAGGTCCTTGTGCACCAGGGTCGGGTTGTGCAGGTGGTTGAAGGGCACGCGCAGGTCTTCGGCACGGCCCTGCATCTGCAACGACTCGTGCACACGCGCCTCGCTCCAGCGCGCACGACCGCGGTGATAGATCCGCGCCAGCTGCTCGCCGACCATCGGCCGGTACCAGCGCATCGGTGCGCCCATGTACCAGGTGCTGCGGCGCATCCACACTGCGGCGGCGTCACCGGCGAGGATCTCCGGCAGACGCTGGCGGCATTCGCGCACGCCGGCTTCGGACAGGAATTCGTCGGCATCCAGCACCAGGATCCAGTCATGCGCAGCCTGCGCCGAGCCGAAATTGCGCTGCGGACCGAAGCCGAGCCAGGACTGGGTGACCACGCGCGCACCATGCGCCTGCGCGATCGCCACGGTGTCGTCACTGCTGCCGCAGTCCACCACCAGTTTCTCGGCGGCGAACGGCACGCTGTCCAGGCAACGGGCGATGTTGTCGGCCTCGTTGTAGGTCATCACCACCAGGCTCAGCGGAAGCTGTCCACCCTCGATGCCGGCGCCGTCTTGCATGCTGGGAATCCGTTGCGCCGCGTCGCGGCCGAACGCCACATTATAGGTTCGGCGCCGTCGTCACGGTCTTGCGTTCGTGGACATCGCGCAATGCCAGCCCGACCAGGATGCCAACCACCGACACGTAGAAACTGGCGGTGATCTGGTGGGCGAACATCGACTGGGTCAGACCGCACAGCGCGTAGCCGACCACCACCATCACCCCGGCCGCAGCCGCCCCGCGGAACCTCAGCGACTCCCCCGGCATCCTCTGTGCCCGATGTAGCCGCCACAGCAACAGCAGCGGCAGGCCGTATATGGTGATCAGCAGCAGCAATCCCGGTACGCCCTGGGCCGCGCCCCATTCGGCCAGGTCGTTGTGGGCGTGGCCCAGGTTGCAGTAATCCAGCGCGGGATCGGCGCGACAGGCCGGCTGCTGCCGCACCACATCACCGAAATGGCCGATCCCGATACCGGTCACCGGGTGCGCCAGGAAACTCTCGTAGGCCACCTGCCACAGTTCCAGGCGCGCACCGGCCGAGGAGTCGACATCGCCGTGCTCGAGCCGCTGCATGTCGGTCTGCAGCTCGACCAGGCGCATCTGCCGGCTCAGCCCCGGCACGGTCAGCAGCAAGGTGGCGGCAATGACGGCCGCGCCGGTCAGCACCAGCAGGCGGCTGTGCCCGTGGCGCCAGCGTGCGCTCCAGATGACCACCGCCAGCAGGCCCAGCAATCCCGGCCAGACCCCACGGCTGCCGCTGAGCACGATCGTGACGCAGCCGGCGAGCAGCGCGACCACCAGCAACGGCCAGCGACGTCGCGGACGGCAGAACACCGCCAGCATCATCAGTCCCAGCACGATATCGGCGAACACGATCGCGTTGTTCCACCCGTCCGCACGCACCGCGCCGCCCAGCACCTGCCACAACGCAAGCGCAAGCGCCGCGAAAATGCCGACCAGCGCACCGCGCCACAGCCAGATCAGGCGCGGCCGCAGGCTGTATGCCCAGATCGCCGCCCACGGCAGCAGCAAGAAGCGCGACCGGTAGCCGACGTCACGCAGGCCATGGTCGAACACCAGCACCGACACGACCCCCAGCAGCAGCACCGCCAGCACCAGTCCGAGCAACCACCACAGCGGCCGTCCCATCGCCCGCGCGCCGCGCCGCAACGCCCCCAGCCCCAGCAGCGACGACGCCAACAGGCACAGGCCGAACGGCAGCAGGCCGCCAGGCATCGCCAGCGCGCTGGCACCGAACAGGAACACCCCGGCCTCGGCCACCCCGACCGCCACGCGTGAATCGCGCGGAGCGAGTGCCGTGACATCGGAAGGGTGCGACTGCGACGACATCTTCAATGAAAGGGTCCGGACCAGGGGCGGGTGATCTTCACGTGCGTTGCACTAACGGCGGCTAAGCGACAGTGCCGCCTTGGACTAGACAAGCAGCCCCGACGCGGTCCTCAGTCCGCTTCGATCAGGCCCTGTTCGCGCCGCTCGCGCTCGCGTTCGGCGGCATTGGCCACGCACGCGCCCCGGATCGCCCCGGCCGGCACCAGCCACCAATTGCGGCGGTTGGCGACACCGACCTCCCGGGAACGCGCCTGGTCCACGCACTGCAACAGCGCCGCTTCCTGCACCAGCAGCCAGCGCCGGCCAGGAGACTGCGCCTGCCATGCCACACCAAGCCGGAGCTGCTTCTCCCAGGGCACCCGGAAGCCGAACGTCTCCACCGGTCGCCCCGCCATCAGCAGGTTCTGTTCCTTCCATGCGACCAGCCCAAGCTCCGCATCGGCCGGGATCATGCCACTCGCCCGCTGCATCACGCCGCGCGCCGAACTCGAGTCGTTGAGCACCGGATAGATCGCCAGCCCGTAGGCCACCCACCACGCGGTCAACAGCGAGGCAACCCCGAGCGCGCTGCGACGCATGCGCCACAACAGCAGGCTCGCCGCCCCCCAGATACCAATCGCGACCGTGACCCAGGCCAACCGATGCGTCACCTCGGTGCCCACACCGCGCCCCGCCATCAGCTTCTGCTCGAACCCCGGCTGCCCGAGCAGCATCATGACACCGACGACGAGAAAGCCGATCGACAGCAGCGCAGTGAATCCGAACAGCACCCGTTGGAAATCGCGGCGGCGCAACAGCCCCGGCAGCAGCGGCGCCAAAGCCAGGCACACCATCGGCAACGCCGGCAGGATGTAGACGTCGCGCTTGCCGCTGGGAATCGTGAAGAACAGCACCACCATCGCCCACCACACCAGCGGCAGCAGGTAACGCGGATCGCGGCGCCTGAGCCGTCGCCGCCATGCCGGGATCGCCCACGGCAGCGCCAGCACCATCGGCATCCACATCGTCGCCATCGTGCCGAAGTGGTACCACCACGGCTGGGCGTGATCCCAGGATCTGGCGTAGCGCTTGGCAGTCTGGTGGAACAGGATGTCGTTGAGATAGGCGTGATACTCCGGCGTCCCACTCGCCAGCGCGGCGGCCGCCATCGGTACCAGCCAGGCCAGGATCGGCGCGAAGAACGCCACCGGCCCCAGCCAGAAGCGCGGGTCACGCACATGCAGGCACACACGCGGCCACTGCCTCATCGACGCTATCGCCGCCGGCAACAGCACCAGCAAGGCGATCACGCCCACGCCCTTGGTGATCACCCCCATACCGGCGGCGAACCAACCCAGCGCCCACCAGCGCCAGTTCGCTCCCAACAGCAGGTGCCGCAACAGACCGTAGTTGGCCAGGGTGATGAAAAACACCACCAACGGATCGATCTGCGCCTTCTTGGCCTGGAAGGTGAAGTGCAGCGTGAACAGCAGCACCCAGGCGGCGTACAGGCCGACCCGGCGCGTCCACAACCGGCGTCCGAGGTCGTACACGCAAGCCAGCGTTCCCAACGCGGCCAGCAGCGACGGCAGCAGGAACGCCACCCGCCAGTCGCGCAGCAACGTGTAGAACGTCGCCTGCAGCCACATCAACATCGGCGGCTTGTCCGAATACAACTCGTGGCCGCGATGCGGGAACAGCCAATCGCCACTCTCGACCATGTGCTTGGCGACCAACGCGAAACGCGGCTCGTCCGACGGCCATGGATCGCGCAACCCCAACCCTGCTCCGATCACCAACAACGCGGTGATCGCCAACAACCAGAACTCACGGGATGCACGTGTCTTCAGCATGGGCACGAATGATAGTGGACAGTCCACACAGCGATGTGCAGGTTTTTGCGTGAAAATCGCATGATTCAGACGAAATCACGCCGCCTTGACGAGGCTGGCATAGAAGAAGCCATCGCCGTCATGTTCGCCTGGCAAGCGCTGCCGCCCAGCTCCGCTGGCGTGACCGAACGCATCGGGCAGCGGACGCGCCGAAGCATCCGCTGTCCGCGCCAGGAACGCGTCGATCTGGTCGCGATTCTCGCTGGCCAGGATCGAGCAGGTCGCATACAACAACTGCCCGCCGGGACGCAGCGTGGTCCACAGCGCGTCCAGCAACCGTGCCTGCAGTGCGACCAGTGCGGTCACGTCCTCGGCACGGCGATGCAACAGCACATCAGGTTGACGCCGCACGATGCCGGTCGCCGAACACGGCGCATCCAGCAGCACTGCATCGAACGGTTGACCGTCCCACCACGCCGCGAGGTCGGTGGCATCGGCCGCCTTCAATGTCACCAGTGCATCCGCGCAGGTGCGGGCGAGCGTCTCGCGCACCCGCTGCAAGCGACGCGCATCCACGTCGAGCGCAGTCAGGCGCAACAAAGCATCGCGTTCGAGCAGGTGCGCGCTCTTGCCGCCCGGCGCGGCGCAGGCATCGAGCACGCGTGCACCGGGGGCGACCATCAATGCATCGGCGACCTGCTGCGTGGAGCCGTCCTGCACCGAGACCCGTCCGCTCCCGAAACCCGGCAATTGCGCGACCGCGACTGGTGTTTCCAGATAGACCGCATCCGGCAACCACGGCACCACCTGCCCCTGCAGTCCCGCTTCGGCCAACGCCGTGACGTAGTGCGCAGGCTCATCCTGGCGCCGATTGACCCGCAGCCACATCGGCGCCGGCTGCGCGCTGGCGGTGAATATCGCGTCGGCCTGATCTTCCCAGTCGGCGCGCACCTGTTGGCGCAGCCAGTCCGGCCAGACCGCATCCGCCGGCACTTCGGGGAACCCTTCGCGCAGCGCGCGGCGCAGGATCGCGTTGACCATGCCGGCCTGACGCGAACGCCCCAGCGCACGACAAGCCTCGACCGTCGCCGACAACGCCGCATGCGGCGCCAACTGCAGCACCTCGAGCTGGGCAAAGCCGACCATCAGCAGCGCTTGCAAGTCAGCATCGCGACGCCCCAGCGGGCGCGGCATCCAGCTCGCCAGCGCCGCCGTATAGGCCGGATGCCGGCGCAGCACGCCCAGGCAGATCGCCTCGACCAGCGCGCGGTCACGTGAATCGGGAAGTTTGGGCAGCGCAACGGCGAGTTCAGCCTTGAGCGACCGCCCCTGCGCCATCACCGCCGCCAGCACGCGTGCGGCGGCCAGCCTGGGCGCGACGCCGGCCGGCAGAGCAGCGCCGGCCATCACCCTGCGACCAGCAGGTCGCGGCGCGCGTTGAGGTAGTCGGCCGCGGCGATCGCCTTGCCGCCCTCACGCTGCAGCACCAACAAGCGCAGCACGCCATCGCCGCAGGCCACGTCGATACCGTGCCTGGATGCGGCCAGCACCGTTCCAGGCGCCACTGCGGCATCCTGCTCCAGCGCCACCGCGCCGTGGATGCGCACGCGCTCGCCGGCCAGTTGCGCTTCGGCCACCGGCCATGGATTGAACGCCCGTACCCGCCGCGCCAACACCTGCGCCGACTGGGCCCAGTCCAACCGCGCCTCGGCCTTGTCGAGCTTGTGCGCGTAGGTGACGCCCTCGGCGGGCTGCGGTTGCGGCACCGGACGCAGGTTGGCGCGCAGCAGGCCCAGCCCATCGGACAGCACCTGCGCGCCCAGCTCCGCCAGACGATCATGCAATTGACCGCCGGTCTCCTCGGCACCGATCGGCGTGCGCTGCTGCATCAGCACCGGGCCGGTATCGAGCCCGGCCTCCATCAGCATCAGGTCCACGCCGGTCTCGGCGTCGCCGGCCTCGATCGCGCGTTGGATCGGCGCCGCACCACGCCAGCGCGGCAGCAGCGAGGCATGCACGTTCCAGCAGCCATCGCGCGGAATCGCCAGCACCGCCTTGGGCAGGATCAGCCCGTAGGCGACCACCACGATCAGGTCCGGCGCGAGACGACGCAGCGCCTCCTGCGATTCGGGCGACTTCAGCGACTCCGGCTGCAACACCGGGATGCCACGCGCAATCGCCTCCAGCTTCACCGGCGAAGGCGTCAGCCCACGCCCACGCCCGGCCGGGCGATCCGGCTGGGTGTAGACGGCAATGACTTCATGACGCCGCGCAGCCGCACGCAGCGACGGCACAGCGAATTCCGGCGTGCCGGCGAATACGATTTTCATTCGGATGGGGATTCGGGATTGGGGATTGGGGATTCGCAACGGCGACACTCAGGCGAGAAACCGGGCTCGCCTTCAACGAATCCCAAATCCCCCATCCCGAATCCCGGCTTTTCAAGCCACATGCCGGCGCGCTTTGGCCAGCTTCTTGCGCACCATCTCGCGCTTGAGCGGCGAGAGGTAGTCGATGAACAGCTTGCCGTCCAGGTGATCCATCTCGTGCTGGACGCACACCGCCAGCAGGCCGTCGGTGGTCAGTTCCTGGGCCTGGCCGCTGCGGTCGAGGAAGCGCACGGTGATCGAGTCGGCGCGGGTCACGTCGGCGAAGATCCCCGGCACCGACAGGCAGCCTTCCTGATAGACCTGCCCGCCCTGCCTGTCGACGATCTCCGGATTGATGAACACCTGCGGGACGTTCTTCTCCTCGCTGATGTCGATCACCATGAAACGCTTGTGCACGTCGACCTGACTCGCGGCCAGGCCGATGCCGGGGGCGTCGTACATGGTCTGGAACATGTCGTCCAGCAGCGTCTGGAAGGCGGGCGTGGTCACCTCGGCCGCATCGACCAGGACAGCCTTGGTCCGCAGACGGGGATCGGGGAATTCGAGAATGGGGAGCAGCGCCATGACAATACCCAACAGGGGCGCCGGCAATATCCGGCTAGACGTCTCAATTCTACCGCCAATGCTTGCGTGGCGCCCCTGTTCCTGGACTATAGTGGCCGGACCTGTTGGGGAATCAGGCAGACCGCAATTATGTTCAAACGATTTCGTACGGTCGTCGCCGTGGCGATGCTGACCGTAGCGACCTATGCCGCTGCCGTGGAAATGGCCGGGGCTCATCCGGATACCTATGTCGTCAAGAAGGGCGACACGCTGTGGGACATTGCCGGACGTTTCCTCGACAAGCCCTGGCTGTGGCCGGAGATCTGGCAAGCCAACCCGCAGGTCCACAACCCGCACCTGATCTATCCCGGCGATACATTGAGCCTGGCCTATCTGGATCGCGTCCGCGCCAGCGTCGACGTGCAGCCTGGCCCGCGCCAGGAAGCGCCGATCAACGCGATCCCGCTGGCCCAGGTCGAGCCGTTCCTGAAGAACCTGCGCGTGGTCGACAGCTTCAAGCAGCTGCCGTACGTGGTCGGCTTCGAGGACAACCGCCTGCGCGGTACTGACGGCCAGCTGGCGTACGTCAAGGGCCTGGCCGACGCCCAGCCAGGCCAGCGCTACGCGGTGGTGCGCCCGACCGTGCGCTTCAGCCTGCCGCGCCTGAACCAGGATCTGGATCCGAGTGGTGACACCACGCCGGGCAGCGGCAACCTGTGGAAGGACTTCGTCGCACCGGACGAGCGCCGCGAGCTGCTCGGCTATGAACTGGCCCAGGTCAACGTCGGCACGATCACCGGTGGCAACGCCGAGGCCGCCACGCTGCTGCTGCAGGACACCGGTCGTGAAGTCCGCGCCGGCGATCGCCTGATCGCGGTCGAAGCGCAGCCGTACGACCTGCAGTTCGTCCCGCACCCGCCAACGCCGCAAGCCGCCGATGCGCACCTGCGCGTGCTGGCGGTGGCCGACGCCTTCACCTCCGGTGGCCCACGCGATGTCATCGCCATCTCCGGCGGCAGCCGCGAAGGCATCGACAACGGCACGGTGTTCTCGATCTGGCGCCAGGGCACTCGCGTCAATGACCGCGTCAGCCATGACCGCTTCTCGCGTGCCGACGACGACTACACCGGTGGCAAGCACTCGACCGTCGGCCTGCCGGATGAGTACGCCGCGCACGCGATGGTGTTCCGCACCTATGACAAGGTCAGCTACGCACTGGTGATGGAAGGGGTCAAACCGACCCACATCGGCTACGCACTGAAGGGCCCCGACGCGCAGTAACCGCGGCGATTCCCTACAAGTGAACCGGACGGCGCCCTAGGGCGCCGTTCTTCATTGCGACCTAGCCTGCCGCAATGAATCCGATCCCCTCCCCGCACGACTTCGAATCGACCCGCGCCCTGCTGGCCCTGACGCTGGCCGGCGGCCCCCAGCCCGCACGCAAACACTTGCTGGAGCACCACGGCGATCCGCATGCCGCACTACGCGCAGGCAGCGCCGCATGGAGCCAGGCCGGCTGCAGTGCCGAACAGATCGCCCGCCTGCAGCGCCCGGACGAAGCCGCCATCGAGGCCATCCTGACCTGGCGCGACAGCGGCCATCGGCACGTCATCGGCCTGCACGACCCGGACTATCCCGCACTGTTGCGACAAACCTCCAACCCGCCGCTGACCCTGTTCGTGGAAGGCGATCCGACCTTGCTCTGGCATCCGGCCATCGCCGTCGTCGGCAGCCGCACCCCGAGTGCCGGTGGACGTGATCATGCACGCAGCTTCAGCCGCGCGATCTGCCGCGCCGGGCTCGCCGTCGTCAGCGGCATGGCCGCCGGTATCGATGCCGCCGCCCACGGCGTCGCACTGGACATGCATGGCACCACGATCGCGGTGCTCGGCACCGGCCCGGACCTGGCCTATCCCAACCATCATCACGAGCTGCGCGAACGGATCGCCGCGCAGGGCGCGATCGTCAGCGAACACCCGCCCGGCACCGCCCCGCGCGCCGCGCACTTCCCGGCGCGCAACCGGATCATCGCCGGGCTCGCGCTCGGCACGCTGGTGGTCGAGGCCGCACACCGCTCCGGCGCGCTGATCACCGCACGTCTGGCCAGCGAGGCCGGCCGCGAAGTGTTCGCGATCCCCGGATCGATCCACAACCCGATGGCGCGCGGCTGCCATCGGCTGATCCGCGACGGCGCCACCCTGGTCGAACAACCCGGCGACGTACTCGACGGCGTGGCCGCGCTGTCGGCCGAACTGGCCACCGCGCTGCAGGAACGACTGGCCGAACCTGAACGGGACACCCCAGGCAATCCGGCCGCCCCCTCCACCCCGGACCCGGACTACCAGAGGTTGTGGGTCGCCCTGGGCCACGACCCCAGCCCTATGGATTCATTGGTCGAGCGCACCGGATTGACGGCCGCCGCGCTGTCCTCCATGCTGCTGCTCATGGAACTGGAAGGGAGGGTAGTGGTCGAACATGGCCGTTACACGCGTAATTCCTAGTTTCTTCACCTCCACAGCGTCTTTTGACGCAGGCCGAGGGCAATGAAAGAGAGCATTTTGGATGTCCTGCTGTACCTGTTTGAACACTACTTCTGCGAGGATGCGGACCTCGTCCGCGACCGGGACTCGCTCCAGAATGGCCTGATCCAGGCCGGTTTCAGCCCCTCCGAGATCAGCAAGGCGTTCGACTGGCTCGATGCGCTGGCCGAACAGCGGCCGAGCGTCGGCACGCCGTGCGTGAATGGTCCGGTGCGGGTCTATCACGGACCGGAACTGGACAAGCTCGACGTCGAATGCCGGGGCTTCCTGCTGTTCCTGGAGCAGCACGGCGTGCTCGATGCCGACCAGCGCGAACTGGTGCTGGACCGCGCGATGGCGCTGGACCAGGACGAGCTGGATCTGGACGACCTGAAATGGGTCGTGCTGATGGTGCTGTTCAACCAGCCGGGCGCCGAAGCGGCCTATGCCTGGATGGAAACCCAGATGTTCCTCGACGAGCCTGAACCCGTACACTGACGCGGACTTTTCGCGCGAGCGCGCACGGGGACAGGGATGGTCGACGAGTGGTATTACGCCGAGGGCAATCACCAGCGGCACGGGCCGTTGCCGTCGGAAAACATCGTGGCGTTGTACCGCTCCGGGCAGATCGGCCTGGACACGCTGGTATGGCGCGAGGGCCTGGCGCAATGGCAAGCCCTGAGCACCTTCGCCGACGAACTGGGCCTCAGCGCGCCCGCGCATGATCCATCCAGCCTGCTGCCACCGCCGTTGCCCCCGGCAGCGCCGACGCCTCCCACTCCAGCCACCGCGTTCCCGCCGCCCAAGGGCTTGTCGGGCTGCGCGATCGCGGCCCTCGTCGGCGCCATCGTCGGCGTATTCCTGCTGGTCGTGATCGGGATCCTCGCGGCAATCGCCGTGCCCGCCTACCAGGAATATCTGCAGCGCAGCCAGATCGCCGCGGCTGTGGGCACGATGAGTGCGCACCAGGACGCCATCGTCGCGTTCCACAAACGCGAGGGCCGTTGCCCGGTCAATGGCGACGACGACTTCGGCACGCCGGAGAGCTATGCCAGCGGCCAGCTTGCCACGCTGCAGATCGGCCACTTCGACAACGGCAACTGCGGCATGGAAGGCCTGCTCAGCCTGCCCGGCAAGTCGGAGCTCGACGGCAAGGCAATCTGGCTGGACTACGATGAAGCCGCCGACAGCTGGAATTGCAGCTCGGAAATCGAGGATCGCTACCTGCCCGGCCAGTGCCGTGGCTGACATTACTGATATGGAAGAAGACACCACTTACTGGCATTACGCCGACGCCCTGCGCCAGCAGCACGGGCCACTTCCTGCCGACGAACTGCGCGCACGCTTCGAACGCGGCGAGCTGGATTACGCAACGCTGGTCTGGCGTAGCGGCATGGCCACCTGGCAACCGCTGGAAACCTGCGCGGAAGCCCTGGGCATCGTGCTGCCGCTGGCACCGGCTACGCCTGCCGGCCTTGCGGATACCCATGCTCCGGGCGCGACTGTGGACGGGGACGTGGTGTACGCCGGGCTCTGGCGTCGCGTGGCCGCCAACATCCTCGACAGCTTCGTCACCACCGCGCTGACCTATGCGTTGCTGATCCCGCTGATGCTGGCGTGCGGCATGAGCCTGGGCCTGCTCGCCGGACGCACCGACTCCGCTGCGCCCGGCATCCTGATCCCGTACATGGTGCTGCTCTACGGCATCGGCTTGACGCTGCCGGCGATCTACTTCGGCTGGATGCAGGCCAGTGGCTGTCAGGCCAGCCTGGGCAAGCTCGCGGTGGGCATCAAGGTCGTGCGCGGCAACGGCGGGCGGATCGGGTTCTGGCGCGGCTTCCTGCGCTATGTGGCCTATGTGCTGCTGACGGTGCTGACCTGCGGCATCGGCATGGTGGTGACCGCCTTCATGGCCGGCCTGACCCAGCGCAAGCAGGCCCCGCACGACTTCTTCTGCGACACCCTGGTGGTCGATCGCTGGGCTTATACGGATCAGCCGCAGAACCAGAAGCGGGGACTGGACGTCGTCACGATCGTGGTGCTGGCGCTGTACGCCCTGCTGGTGCTGGTGGCCGCTGCAGCCGTCTTGATCGCGGTGGTCATCGCATCCAAACAGGCCTAAGCCATACCGCCAAGCTGAACAGGCCCGCTTGACATCCGGCAACCTGCCGTGATTTGACTATAAATAGAGTGACCGCGTACGCCCGGGGCCCTACCGCTCCGGGCGTCTACGTCTGCGACACACGCGTTCTGCTTCCCTCCACGGGTTAATTGCGCCACCCTACCGCCCCCATCGGGGCGTCCGTCCGCCCCCAGAATCCACGCCAACCATGCCCAAGCACCTGCTCATCGTCGAATCGCCTGCCAAGGCCAAGACGATCAACAAATACCTCGGTAAGGACTTCACCGTCCTGGCCTCGTATGGGCACGTGCGTGACCTGGTGCCGAAGGAAGGCGCGGTCGACCCGGACAACGACTTCGCGATGCGCTACGAGCTGATCGAGAAGAACGAGAAGCACGTCGAAGCCATCGCCAGGGCCGCCAAGGGCGCCGACGACATCTTTCTGGCGACCGACCCGGACCGCGAGGGCGAGGCGATCAGCTGGCACATCGCCGAGATCCTGAAAGAGCGTGGGTTGCTGAAAGACAAGCCGATGCAGCGGGTGGTGTTCACCGAGATCACCCCGCGTGCGATCAAGGAAGCGATGCTCAAGCCGCGCGCGATCGCCGGCGATCTGGTCGATGCCCAGCAGGCGCGTCGCGCGCTGGACTATCTGGTCGGCTTCAACCTCTCGCCGGTGCTGTGGCGCAAGGTCCAGGCCGGGCTGTCGGCCGGCCGGGTGCAGTCACCGGCGCTGCGGATGATCGTCGAGCGCGAGGAGGAGATCGAAGCCTTCATCGCACGCGAATACTGGAGCATCGATGCCGAGTGCGCGCATCCGACCCAGCATTTCAACGCCAGGCTGGTGAAGCTGGACGGGCAGAAATTCGAGCAGTTCACGATCACCGATGGCGAATCGGCCGAAGCCGCACGCCTGCGCATCCAGCAGGCGGCGCAGGGCAAGCTGCACGTCACCGACGTGGTCAGCAAGGAGCGCAAGCGCCGCCCGGCCGCGCCGTTCACCACCTCCACGCTGCAGCAGGAAGCCTCGCGCAAGCTCGGCTTCACCACGCGCAAGACCATGCAGGTCGCGCAGAAGCTGTATGAAGGCGTGGCGCTCGGCGATGAGGGCAGCGTCGGCCTGATCACGTACATGCGTACCGACTCGGTCAACCTGTCGCAGGACGCGTTGTCGGAAATCCGCGACGTGATCGCGCGCGACTTCGGCACCGGCGCGCTGCCGGACAAGCCCAACGTCTACACCACCAAGTCCAAGAACGCGCAGGAAGCGCACGAAGCGGTGCGTCCGACGTCGGCGCTGCACACGCCCGCGCAGGTCGGCCGTTTTCTCTCCGACGACGAGCGCAAGCTGTACGAACTGATCTGGAAGCGCACCGTCGCCAGCCAGATGATTCCGGCCACGCTCAACACGGTCAGTGTCGATCTTGCCGCCGGCAGTGCGCACAGCTTCCGCGCCAGCGGCACCACCGTGGTGGTGCCCGGCTTCCTGGCGGTGTACGAGGAAGGCAAGGACAACAAGTCGGCCGAGGACGAAGACGAAGGCCGCAAGCTGCCGGCGATGAAGCCCGGCGACAGCATGCCGCTGCAGCGCGTGCTCACCGAGCAGCACTTCACCCAGCCGCCGCCGCGCTTCACCGAAGCGGCGCTGGTCAAGGCGCTGGAGGAATACGGCATCGGCCGTCCGTCGACCTACGCCTCGATCATCCAGACCCTGCTGTTCCGCAAGTACGTGGAAATGGAAGGCCGCAGCTTCCGGCCGACCGACGTCGGCCGCGCGGTGTCCAAGTTCCTGGCCGGGCATTTCACCCGCTACGTGGACTACGACTTCACCGCGCGCATGGAAGACGAGCTGGATGCGGTCTCGCGCGGCGAGGAGGAATGGATCCCGCTGATGGCCAAGTTCTGGGGCCCGTTCAAGGAACTGGTCGAGGACAAGAAGGATTCGCTGGACAAGACCGACGCCGGCAGCGTGCGCGTGCTCGGCACCGATGTGGCCAGCGGCAAGCCGATCAGCGCGCGCATCGGCCGGTTCGGGCCGATGGTGCAGATCGGCACGGTCGAAGACGAGGAGAAGCCGCGCTTCGCCTCGCTGCGCCCGGGCCAGAGCATCTACACGATCACCCAGGAAGAGGCGCTCAAGCTGTTCGAGATGCCGCGCCTGCTGGGCGAGGACAAGGGCGAGCAGGTCAGCGTCGGCATCGGCCGCTTTGGCCCGTTCGCCAAGCGCGGCAGCATCTATGCGTCGCTGAAGAAGGAAGACGACCCGTACTCGATCGACCTGGCGCGTGCGGTGTTCCTGATCGAGGAGAAGGAGGAGATCGCGCGCAACCGCGTGATCAAGCAGTTCCCCGGCAGCGACATCCAGGTGCTCAACGGTCGCTTCGGTCCGTACATCAGCGACGGCGCTCTCAACGGCAAGATCCCCAAGGATCGCGAGCCGGCCTCGCTGACCCTGGCCGAGGTGCAGCAGTTGCTGGCCGACACCGGCAAGCCGGCGCGCAAGGGCTTTGGTGCCAAGAAGGCGCCCAAGAAAGCCACCAAGAGCGTGGCCAAGGCTGCCGTGACCAAGGACGACGCGGCGAAGAAGACCGCTGCCAAAAAGACCGCAACCAAGAAGGCGCCTGCCAAGAAAGCAGCGGCGAAGAAGGCGGTGGTCAAGGAAGCGCCTGCCGAGCGGCCTGTGTTCAAGAAGCCGGCGAAGAAGACACTCATCAAGAGCGGCGCCGCGCGCGGTTGACGCGGCCTGCCCCCCGGATGCACCCACCCCGTCCCTGTTGATTGCAACGATCCTTGCCGATGAACAAGCTTCCGCTGCTTTTCAGCATTGCCTCGAAGGCCTTGCTCTGCGGGCTGGCCTTCGGGTTCGTCGACATCCGGGTCGCCAAGCGCGGCTGACGGGTTCTCGTGTCCACGTCACTATCCCTGACCGACGCCATCACCGCGCTGCGCGCCGGTGGCGTGATCGCCTATCCGACTGAAGCAGTCTGGGGTTTGGGCTGCGATCCACGTCAGGAAACGGCGGTGATGCGGCTGTTGCAGATCAAGCGACGCCCGGTCGATAAGGGGGTGATCGTGGTAGCTGCCGAGCCGGACATATTGAGTCACTGGCTCGATCTGGCCGCGTTGCCGCCGGAACGGCTGGAAGCGGTGCGTGCCAGCTGGCCCGGCCCGAATACCTGGATCCTGCCGGCCAGCGATCGGGCCCCCGCGTGGATCACCGGCCGCCATCGCGGCATCGCGGTACGGATCAGCGCGCATCCGCTGGTCAAACAGTTGTGCCGGGCCTGGGAGGCACCGTTGGTTTCCACCAGCGCCAATCTGGCCGGGATGCCGCCGGCGCGTGCCCGCAACGAGTTGGATCCGGCCCTGCTGTCCAGCATCGACGGCCTGATCGATGGCGAAACCGGCGGGCTGGCCCAGCCCACACCGATCCGCGATGCGCTGACCGGCGAGATCCTGCGCGACTGAAGCATCTGCCGTAGCCGTAGAGCGGAGCGCGCTCCGCTGAAGCGAGGCCGATTCCGCGAAGGTTGCACCGGGAATGCTTCAGCGGAGCAAGCTCCGCTCTTATCTGCTCCGGATCTGTCAGGTTAGATGTCGAGCGCCGGCGTGGGCCACCGTCTCCGCTCTAG
>NZ_JBYSVX010000057.1:0-16182 GCF_058986605.1 Pseudomonas sp. GW821-FHT07E12
CTTCAGCCGCGATGGGGCTTTCCCGATAAAGCCCCATCGCGGCTGAAGCCGCTCCTACAAAACTCGCGCCAATGTTTCTACCGTCGTCCCTGCGAAGTGCTTTCCAGCAGCCAAATGGCTGATCAAGCGGGGACGGCGGCGCAACAGCACGCGATCCATTGTGGGAGCGACTTCAGTCGCGACGGGGCTTTCCCGATAAAGCCCCGTCGCGGCTGAAGTCGCTCGCACAAGAACATTCGCCCTGCTACAACCACCCCTTCTGCCGCGCCAACCGATACGCCTCGATCCGGTTGGCGACACCCAGCTTGCCGATGCATTCGGACAGGTAGTTGCGCACGGTGCCGTGCGAGAGCCCAAGCTGCTCGGCAATCTCGCTCGCCGAACGTCCCTCGCCGGCCAGACGCAGCACGTTGCGCTCGCGATCACTGAGAGGATCGGCTTCGGCCCAGGCCTCCACCGCCAGTTGCGGATCGATCGCGCGGCCACCGCGATACACCTGCCGCAACGCCTCGGCCAGTTGTTCGGCCGGCGCATCCTTGAGCAGGTAGCCGGACACGCCCGCGTCCAGCGCGCGGCGCAGAAAGCCGGGCCGCGCGAACGTGGTGACGATCACCACGCGCACCGGCAGCGCCTGACGCTGGATACGCTGCGCCAGCTCCAGCCCGGTCAGCCCCGGCATCTCGATGTCGGTGACCAGCAGGTCGGGATCGAGCCGCTGCAGTTCGCGCCAGGCACTCTCGCCGTCGGCGGCGGTGCCGACCACGTCGATGTCGTCCTCCAGATTGAGCAGCGCAGCCAGCGCGCCGCGCAGCATCGCCTGGTCTTCCGCCAACAGCACGCGCATGGGGTTCTCCTCGCTGCCCGGCAGCACGTTAGCAAACGTTCCGTTCGCGTTGGATATGGAAGCGCCCTTGAGGTCGTCGCGGCACCGACCAGGCAAGCCTCGTGTGGGAGGGACTCTGGGTGAGAACAGCGCCTTGGCGAATCCATCCGCTCAGGCAGCGGGCATGCCTGCGATCGACGCCAGTCGCGAAACCACCCGTTGCACCGGTGGCAATGGCAACCGCACCTGCACCTGCGTGCCCTGGCCACGCCGCGAGTCCACGCGCAGTTCCCCACCCAGCGCCTGCACGCGCTCACGCATGCCGCGCAGGCCATTGCCTGGCGCGATGTCGCCGCCGCGCCCGTCATCGCTGATCTGCAGCACCGCGTGATCACCCGCGCAGACCAGCTCGATCCGCACCCGCTGCGCACGCGCATGCCGCTGGATGTTGGTGACCGCCTCGCGCAGGGCCAGCGCGAACACCGTTTCCAGCTCCGGCGGCAGCGGCAGCTCCGGCAGCGCGTAAGTCAGCAGGATGCCGTCGGTCTCCAGCAGCAGGTGTGCCGAGGCCAGTTCGGCGGCGAGTTCGGCCGCACGGATGCCGGTCACCGCGCGCCGCACCTGCGCCAATGCTTCGCGCGATACCTTCGCCACCTCGTCGATCTCACGGCGCGCGGCAAGCGGATCGCGATCGACCAGCCGCCCGGCCAGATCCGCCTTGAGCGCGACCAGCGACAGCGTGTGCCCGAGCAGATCGTGCAGGTCGCGGCCGATCCGCTCGCGCTCGGCGGTGGCGGCCAGGCGCCGCACTTCCTCGTGGCTGAGCCTGAGGGCACCGTCGGCCCTGGTCCGCTGGATCATGATGATGTTCAACAATCCGACCATGAAGCCGACCATCACCGTGCTGAACAGATAGATGTTCGGCCAGCCGACCAGCACCCACACCACACAGTAGGCGCCGAGCGTGCCCAGCATCCACGCTATCGCCGTCCGCGTACTTCCACAGAAGGCCAGGAACGCGCAGGCATAGATCATGTAGCCCTGCGCCCCGGGATTGAACGGAGTGGTCGCGAACGCCAGCACGACGATGCCCAGCGCGTAGCCGAGCATGTGCTGCTTGCTGCGGTAATAGGCGCGGTAGTACAGCACCAGAAACACCGCGTAGCTGGCCACGGTCGGCCACAACCAGTGCGGGAAGGACTTCGGCTCGTACAGCGGCGTGACGAAGATCCACACCGACCATCCCAGCATCAGCACCGGGAACCAGCGCGAGCGCTCGTTGCCCTCGCTGCGGCCGGCGCGCATGCCGATGATCGAATCGTGGCTGGGTTCGAAGAAGGACATGCTCTGGCGTCCCGGGTCAGTTGCGCCGCAATCTGCGCAGCGCGAGCGCGAAGCATACCGCCGCGACCAGCAGCGGCGCCGCCACGTGCAGCCACGGCGAGCCCTGCGAAGGCTGGCCGACCACGCGCAGCGCGAGCTGGCCCAGATGCCAGGACGGCCACAGCGGCGCCAGCGTGGAGAACACCTTGGGCAGCAGCGACAGCGGCAGCCACAGCCCCGACAGCAACGCCAGCGGCAGGTACACCAGGTTGATGATCGCCGGTGCCGCCGAACCGGACGCCACGCTGCCGATCCACAACCCAATCGCACAGAACGGCAGTGCGGCGAATACATCCACCGCCACGAGTGCGAGCGCCTGCATCGGCGTCAGCACTACGCCACCCAGCAGCGTTGCGGCGGCGATCAGCAACAGCGCGATCACCATCGCGAACACCATCGCCATCATTACCCGTGCCACCAGCCATGCGGCGGGCGGCGCCGGCAGTGCCTGCTTGAGCGTGAGCAGGCCACGTTCGCGATCGAGCGCGAGCATCACGCCGAAGCCGAACAGCCCCGGCGCCATCGCACCGAACACGCCGTAGCTGGCCAGCAGATAGACCGAACCATCACCGCGATTGAGCAGTACGCCGAACAACAGATAGAACAGCAACGGGAACACCAGCGACGGAACCGCGAACGCCGGCGTGCGCAGCACGCGCAGCAGTTCGTAGCGGGCCTCGCCGAGATAGATCGGCCACTGGCGGGCAGCTGGAATGGTGGACGTGCTCATGCGGCCTCCGCGCTGCGGGTGATGTCGAGGAACGCATCGGCCAGGCCGGCGCGTTGCACTTCC
Source organism: Pseudomonas sp. GW821-FHT07E12 (assembly GCF_058986605.1). Taxonomy (NCBI): domain Bacteria; kingdom Pseudomonadati; phylum Pseudomonadota; class Gammaproteobacteria; order Pseudomonadales; family Pseudomonadaceae; genus Pseudomonas; species Pseudomonas sp. GW821-FHT07E12. The sequence goes on from NZ_JBYSVX010000057.1 coordinate 3,000, forward strand.
AGATCGGCCAGCTGCGGATCGGCCGCGAGCAGCCGCGCCACCACGCCCTCGGCGCGCGCAGTGACGATTTCCATGCGGGCACCGGTGACGTTCACCGCCTGCACGTCGCTCCATTGCGTCACCTGCGCGGCACTCAGCGCAGTCCGGCAACGCACCCGCGATGCACCGACCCGCCCGCGCACCTCATCCACGCCGCCCTCGGCAACGACGCTGCCGTGCTGCAGCACCACCACGCGATCGGCCAGCGCCTCGGCCTCTTCCAGGTAATGCGTGGTCAACAGCACGCCACAACCTTCATCGACCATCTCGCGGATCGAGCGCCACAGGCGCTGGCGCGCCTCCACGTCCAGCCCGGTGGTCGGCTCGTCGAGAAACAGCAGGCGCGGCCGCCCACAGATCGCCAGCGCGAACTGCACGCGCCGTTGCTGGCCGCCGGAAAGCTGGCTGTAGCGACGTTCCAGCAACGTCTCCAACCCTGCCAATGCCGCGCAATCGGCGATGCTGCGCGGCGCCGGGTAGTAGCGCCGGAACAGGTCGAGCAGCTCGCGCACGCGCAACGCGGCGGGCAGACCGGCGGACTGCAGCATCACTCCGATCGCCTGCCGCGCCGCACGCTCACTGGCGGGGCAGCCGGACAGCAGCGCCTCGCCCTGATCCGGCATATGCAGGCCCAGCAGCAGGCCGATGCTGGTGCTCTTGCCGGCACCGTTGCTGCCCAGCAGCGCCACCAGCTCGCCTGCATGGACCTCCAGATCGATGCCGCGCACTGCGTGCAGTGCGGCAAAATGCTTGTGCGCGCCGCGCAGGCAGGCCAACGGCGGTGATGACGGACGATGCATGCGGAACCTCCTGTCAGGACGTACCTCACAGCCTGCCGCAGTCGCCGCGACACCGGCAGTCACGGCCGTCAGCGATCTTCGATGACAGTTGTCACTGGCCTCGGCTGGAAAAGAGGCATGCCATCTCCCTCATGGGAAGACGCCAGGGCGTGTCATCAATTCCGGCATGGCCGCGATCATGCGAGCCACCTCTTCCGGCGCAACATCCCGTGCGGGGATCACATGCCTGCCCGGACCGTAAGGCCCCCATTCGCCCGCATTGGTCGTGGTGAAGATACCCATGGTGGGCACATCCGAGGCGCAGGCCAGGTGCATGATTCCGCAGTCCGCGCTGATATAGACGGCCAGACCCGACAGCACGCTGGCGATCTTGCGCAGGTCACTGGAGTAGTACGCCGGGTAGCGCGAACTGAGCATCGAGTCGCCGGAGGCCGGCAGGATCTCCACGATGCGATGCTCCGGGCATTGCGCTTCCAGCACCTGGATCAAACGCATCCACCAGGCTTCGCCGAGCAGTTTAGGGCCGGTGGCATTGGCGAAGATGCCGATGATGCCGCGCCCCGGGGAGACGATGCCGCTTGCGGTGAGCGAGCGGGTCAGTGCAGCGTGCCCCTGTTCCCGTTCACCGGCGCTGAGCCGAATATCGGGCACCGGATAATCCGCCGCGGTATCGCGCCCCATGGCACTGCGCAGCAGATAGACCGGGCGACGCCCCTTGCTCTCCAGATCCGCCGGTACCGGCACGGCATGGGTAATCTCGCCATGCTTCTTGGGGCTGCTGAAGCCGAGCGTGTACGTTGAATTCGACAACAGCATCAGCATGCGCCCGGTCTGCGACAAGGCATCGGCATCGATCGCCAAGTCATAGCGAATCCTGCGCATGCGGTGCAAGGTGCCGAAAAGCTGCAACGGATGTCCAACCCCGTGGGCAGGCAGGGAGTAGATGCGCCGGACGCTGAAAAAACAGCCATAGACATCGTTGGCAATCGGGCTGCGCGTAAGAATGTCGATTTCCGCAGCCGGGTAGACCTTTTCCAGCTCCGACAGCAACGGCGTCAGCAGCAGCGTGTTGCCCAGGCTGTGGCTGACGTGGCAGACCAGAATCCGATAGATGCCCGTGGCGGGAAGCGGTTCCGAGGTTGGCTGCCCATGGTTGCCGAAGATCATGCGCATGAGCCGGCGCGCGAGGCTACGACGCAAGTCGTTGATAGGGCGGTAGTAACGCGTGTTCTTCAACACAGTGGGCTTGGCGGCAAGGGATGCTCGGATTGATTTTACGGAGGCACCACCGGCCCCGTATGTTTACAGACGGCAGAAGCAGACTGGCTGTTCAGGTGGCGGACCGAAGGGTGATTCCACATGCGGCGTACCGCGCGGAAAAACGCTTGTGCGCCCCCTATAGGCAGGCGAGCAGCGGTGATGATGGCCGGTGCATACGGAACCCCCTGTCAGGACATACCTCACAGCCTGCCGCAGCACCGCGACACCCGCAGTCACGGCCGTCAGCGATCCTCGGTGACAGTTGTCACTGGTCGCGGCAGGGGCGGCGGTGCATGCTGCAGGCCACTTTTCGGACGTCCAATCCGCGTCTGGTGACTTCTGGCAACTTGCAGTCACCGGGTCCTGCGGTCACATTCCGTCCCACATCCCGTCCAGTGTCCATGATGAACACGTCTGCCGATCTGCTGAAGGAACTCCGCATCGACCGCAAAGCCCCGCCCAGCGAGCCGCCTTCGCGGCGCGGGCTGTGGATCACCGTGGCCGTGGTGATCGTGGTGCTGGCGCTGGCCGCGGCAGGCCTGCTGCTGTTCGGCCGCGCGCAGCCGGTCGAGGTACGCACTGCACCGGTGGTGGCGATCAGCGCCGGCGGCGCCTCGTCCTCGGTACTGGACGCCAGCGGCTACGTGGTCGCGCGGCGCATGGCGACGGTGTCGGCCAAGATCACCGGCAAGGTGCGCGAGGTGACCATCGAGGAAGGCATGCGCGTGGAGGAAGGCCAGGTAATGGCCACGCTCGACCCGATCGACGCCGACGCGCAGCGCGCGCTCTCGATCGCCCAGGTGGAGTCCGCACGCACCCAGGTCGCGAACATGCAGGCCCAGCTCACCCAGGCCGAGGCCGACGCCACCCGTCTGCAGAAACTGGTCGGCGAGCAGTTGGTCTCGCGCTCGCAGTACGACCAGTCGATCGCCACCCGCGACGCGCTGCGAGCGCAGTTGCAGGCGGCGCAGCGCAACGTCGCGGTCGCCTCGCGCCAGCTTGAGATCTCCGACAACGGCGTGGACAACACCATCGTGCGCGCCCCGTTCTCCGGCGTGGTCACCGCCAAGTCCGCGCAGCCGGGCGAAATCGTCTCGCCGCTGGCGACCGGCGGCTTCACCCGCACCGGCATCGGCACCATCGTCGACATGGAATCGCTGGAGATCGAGGTCGAGGTCGGCGAGTCCTACATCGGCCGGGTACAGCCGAAGATGCCGGTGGAAGCGATCCTGAACGCCTATCCGGACTGGCGCATTCCCGGCGAGGTGATCGCGATCATCCCGACCGCTGACCGCGGCAAGGCCACGGTGAAGGTGCGCGTCGCCCTGAACATGAAAGATCCGCGCATCGTGCCGGAAATGGGCGTGCGGGTGAGCTTCCTGGAGAAGGCACAGCCGCAGGAACAGAACAAGCCGCAGGGCGTACGCGTGCCGGCCGGCGCGCTGGTCCAACACGATGGCAAGACCGAGGTATTCGCGTTGAAGAACGACGATCGCGTCGAATTGCGCGAGGTGAAGACCGGCATGGCCATGGGCAATGACAAGCAGGTGTTGTCGGGCCTGTCCGCAGGCGACACGGTGGTGGTGACGCCACCGCAGACGCTGAAGGATGGGGACAAGGTGAAGGTGGCGGCGGCGAATTGAGTTTCGCCGGGCATACGGATACGGGAGCCCATGTGATTTTCGCATTGGATTTACGAATCACGCAGTAGATCCGCCGTTTCTCTTGCTGTTTCTGCTTTTGCTCTTGCTGCTGCTCCTGCTTCTGCTCTTGCTGCTGCTTCCGCTCTTGGCTTTGTTGCTTCTGCTGTTGCTGTTGCTGTTGCTGTTGCCTGTGATTTTGCTGTTGCTTTGCCGCTTTACGGGGCCCCCATCCGCAGCGACGGAGCCAGCGGGGAAAACCCGAAGGGCGACGCACATGGATGTGCGTCGTTTTCTGCCGCGGCACGGATGCCGCGTCAGAAAATCCCGCTGGCGGAGTGGACCCGTAGCGCAGCGAAGGGCGCGAGGACTGGGGCGTGCTTTCTTTGGGTTACCTTTCTTTGCACGAGCAAAGAAAGGTAACTCGCTCCCCGAAGGGGAGTGAAAGCTCTTGCTCTTGATTGTCGCTGTTGTAGGAGCGGCTTAAGCCGCGACTGAGGACTTCCCAGGAAAGCCTTATCGCGGCTTAAGCCGCTCCTACAAGAGCGCAGGCGAAAGCAACAGCAAATGCAAAAGCGTTTCACGCCCTTTCGGGCGCGAGTCACTTTTCTTTGCTTGTGCAAAGAAAAGTAACCAAAAGAAAGCACACCCCGCCTTCGCGCCCTTCGCTGCGCTACGGGTTCGCGGAGTCGACGGGATTTTCTGACGCGGCATCCATGCCGCGGCAGAAAACGACGCACATCCATGTGCGTCGCCCCTGCGGGGTTTTACCCGCCGTCTCCGCCGCTACGACAGGGGCCCCGGCAGGTCAACGTCAAAGGCAACAGCCAAAGCAACAACAACAGCCAAAGCACCCCCAAAGCATCACGCAATCCATCCATCGCACCGCAGAGGAAATCCCATGACCGCCCTAGTCTCCCTCCGCAACGTCACCAAGACCTACCAACGCGGCCCCGAAAAGGTCCAGGTCCTGCATGGCATCGACCTGCAGATCGAACGCGGCGACTTCGTCGCGCTGATGGGCCCGTCCGGCTCCGGCAAGACCACCCTGCTCAACCTCATCGGCGGCCTGGACACGCCCAGCGGTGGTGAGATCGAGATCGAGGATCAGCGCATCGACCGCATGAGCGGCGGCCAGCTCGCCACCTGGCGCAGCCACCACATCGGCTTCGTGTTCCAGTTCTACAACCTGATGCCGATGCTCACCGCGCAGAAGAACGTCGAGCTGCCGCTGTTGCTCACGCCGCTTGGTGCCGCCCAGCGCAAGCGCAATGCCGAGATCGCGCTGTCGCTGGTCGGCCTGGCCGAGCGTCGCAGCCACAAGCCCAGTGAGTTGTCCGGCGGCCAGCAGCAGCGCGTGGCGATCGCCCGCGCGATCGTCTCCGACCCGACCTTCCTGATCTGCGACGAGCCCACCGGCGACCTCGACCGCCGCTCGGCCGAGGACGTACTCGGCCTGCTGCAACAGCTCAACCGCGACCACGGCAAGACCATCATCATGGTCACCCACGACCCCAAGGCCGCCGAGTACGCCACCCACACCATTCACCTGGACAAGGGCGAATTGGCCGACGCGCCCGTCGCGTACTGATCGGGGGATGCCATGAAATATTTCTCGCTCATATGGGCACAGCTGTTCCGCAGCAAGACGCGGACCCTGTTGACCCTGTTCTCGGTGGTGGTGGCGTTCCTGCTGTTCGGGTTGCTGGACTCGGTGCGCGTGGCGTTCACCTCCGGCGGTTCGGTGGAGGGCGCCAATCGCATGATCGTCGCCTCGCGCCTGTCCATCACCCAGTCACTGCCGATCCGCCTGGAATCGCAGATCCGCACCATTCCCGGCGTGCGCGATGTGACCTATGCGATGTGGTTCGGCGGCATCTACCGTGACCCGAAGGAATTCTTCGCCAATTTCTCGGTGGCCCCGAACTACTTCGACGTCTACACCGAGTTCGAGGTGCCGCCGGATCAGTTGAAGGCATTCCAAGACACCCGCACCGGCGCGGCCGTCGGCGAGGCGCTGGCCAAGAAGTACAACTGGAAGATCGGCGACACCATCCCGCTGCAGGCCACGATCTTCCCGCGCAGCGGCAGCAACGACTGGCCGCTGGAGCTGAAGGCGATCTTCCGCGCCAAGGACCGCGCCAACGTGCAGTCCGAGCAGCAGTTGATGATGAACTGGAAGTACTTCGACGAGAGCAACGACTACATCAAGAGCCAGGTCAGCTGGTACACGGTGCGGCTGGACAATCCCGACAATGCCTCGCGCGTGGCCCTGGCCATCGATGCGCTGTCGGCCAACTCCGATCATGAGACCAAGACCCAGACCGAGTCGGCGTTCCAGCAGGCCTTCATCAAGCAGTTCGCCGATATCGGCCTGATCGTCACCTCGATCATGGGCGCGGTGTTCTTCACCCTGCTGCTGTTGACCGGCAACACCATGGCGCAGGCGGTGCGCGAGCGCATTCCGGAACTGGCCACGCTCAAGACGCTGGGCTTCCAGGACCGCACCGTGCTGTCGCTGGTGATGGTGGAGTCGGTGCTGCTGGTGGTGCTTGGCGGCCTGATCGGCATGGCGCTGGCCTCGGTGGCCATCCCCGTGCTGGCCACGGCCAGTGGCGGCGCACTGCCGGTGCACAAGGTACCGACGCAGACCTGGTTGATCGGATTGGGGCTGATGATCGTCATCGGCATCGTGGTCGGACTGTTGCCGGCATTGCGCGCGCAGCGGTTGAAGATCGTCGACGCACTGGCCGGACGCTGATAGGAGTACGCACATGAAGAAGCAATGGATATGGAACGTGCTCTCGACCCTGCTGCTGGCGATCGGCCTGGTGGTATGGATCTTCCTGCCCTGGTACGCGGTGCTCGCCGTGGCGGCGATCGTGGCGCTATGGCTGCTGCTGACGCGTGCCGGCCGGCTGTCGCTGGCCGCCGCACGCATCGGTATCGCCAGCCTGCCGCAACGCTGGGGCGCGACCTCGGTGATCGTGGTCGGCATCGCCGGCGTGGTCGGCGTGCTGGTGGCGATGCTGGCGATGGGCCAGGGCTTCCAGGCGACGCTGGAAAGCACCGGCGATGACACCACCGCGATCGTGCTGCGCGGTGGTTCGCAGGCCGAGACCAACTCGGTGATCATGCGCGACCAGGTGCCGCTGATCTCCGGCCTGCCCGGCGTGGCGCGCGATGCCGACAATCGCCCGCTGGTCTCCCCGGAGCTGTCGCAGGTGGTGAACCTGCAGTCCAAGGCCGACGGCACCGACGTCAATGCACAGTTCCGCGGTGTCGGCGAGCAGGCCTGGGCTGTGCACGACAAGGTCAAGATCCTGGAAGGCCGCAAGTTCACCCCCGGCCTGCGCGAGATCGTGGCCGGCAAGGGTGCCCAATCGCAGTTCCGCGGCGTGGAAGTGGGCAAGACCATCACCATGGGCAGCCAGACCTGGAACGTGGTCGGCGTGTTCGCCAGCGGCGATGCGCATGATTCGGAACTGTGGACCGACACGCAGACGCTGGCCACCACCTACAACCGCAGCGCCTACCAGTCGATCAGCGTACGCACCCAGGGCACGTCCGGCTTCCAGCAGTTCAAGACCGCGATGGAATCCGATCCGCGCCTGAAACTGGACGTGTTCAGCACCCGCGAGTACTACCGCAAGCAGGGTGGCAACCTGAGCAAGGTGCTGGAAGTCCTGGGCAAGTTCATCGGCACGATCATGGCGTTCGGCGCGGTGTTCGGCGCGCTCAACACCATGTACGCGGCAGTGGCCACGCGCGCCCGTGAGATCGCCACGATGCGCGCGATCGGCTTCCGCGGCCTGCCGGTGGTGATGGCGGTGATGCTGGAGACGATGTTGCTGGCGCTGCTCGGTGGCGTGCTCGGTGGCCTGATCGCCTGGGCGATCTTCAACGGCTACAGCGTGTCCACGCTGGGCAGCAACTTCAGCCAGGTGGTGTTCCAGTTCAAGGTCTCGCCGGAGCTGTTGTGGACCGGCCTGAAGTGGGCGCTCGGCATCGGCCTGGTCGGCGGGCTGTTCCCGGCGTTGCGCGCGGCGCGGCTACCGATCACCACGGCGCTGCGCGAGGTGTAAACGCACGGGTCGCTCCCCGGAAGGGGCTGCTGTTGTGGGAGGGACTTCAGTCCCGACGGCTTTGCATGTAAGGCCCGTCGGGACTGAAGTCCCTCCCACAGGTATTGGCCGGATACTGAACGCACCCCGCCCTGTCATGCAATCGTCATCGAACTGCGGTAGATGACGCCGGCATGACAGCGCTAGCCTGAGCAGCCTTGCCGTAGTCCCCCCACCGCCATGATGCGCCTGCTGATCCTGGCCTGCGCCTGCCTATGGCTGGCCGCCTGCTCCTCCACCTCGCTCAGCGATCGCCTGGTCACGCCGGGCGGCGTTTCGCCGTTGCTGGACGAAGAGCAGATCGCCGCCACCATCGCAGCCGTGCCCAACCGCAATGGTCATGTCGTCACCCGCGACGGCGTGCCGATCTTCTGGCGTGCCTTCGATGCCGGCCAGTACGGGCTGCGCTACCGCTACCTCGGCCAGCGCCACGACGCCGGCCAGCCGCTCGACGTGGATTTCTCGTTCAAGCTGCCGCAGCCGTTCCGCCCGCAGGCCTCGCGCGGCACCGTGGTGCTGCTGCATGGCTGGATGATGGACGGCGACTCGTTGCTGCCCTGGTCGCTGCAACTGGCCCAGGCCGGCTACCACGTGATCACGATCGACCTGCGCAACCACGGCCATTCCGGCGGCGGCCCGGCCGGCTACGGCACGCGTGAATCGGACGACGTGATCGACGTGATCGATGCCCTACGCGCGCGCGGCGAGGTTTCCGGGCCGCTGTACCTGTTCGGCATTTCCTATGGCGCGGCGACCGCATTGTTCACCGCCGACAAGCTCGGCTCGCAGGTCGCCGGCGTGGTGGCAATGGAGTCCTTCGCCAATGCCGGACGCGGTATCCGCGACATGGTCCCGCACATGCTCGCCAGCCGCCCGAACGGCTGGAAGGCGCAGGCAGTCGCCACCTACGCGCGCTGGCGCTACGGCGGCCAGAACCTGGATGCGGTGATCGCCGCGACCGACCAGCGCCTGAGCCTCAACCTGGACGACATCGACGTGACCCACGCGCTCGCCGACACCCAGGCCTGTGTGCTGCTGCTGCACGGCGAAGCCGACCAGCACATCCCGGTCGAACACGGCCGCGAACTGGCCCGCTCCAGCGCGCGCGTGCACTACATCGAGATGCGCGGCGAGAACCACCTGAGCCTGCCGCTGCGGCTGGACCTGCTCGGCGGCGTCGTCGACGACTGGCTCGCGCAGGACGGCAGCGGCCATGCGAAATGCCCGGCTCCGGAACTTCCGCAGGAAGCCAACATCCTGGCGTTGCAGCGGGACGTACAAACGCCACCAAGCAGCTGACGTCCCGTAGGAGCGGCTTCAGCCGCGATGGGGCACTCCCGGGAATGCCCCATCGCGGCTGAAGCCGCTCCTACGGGGCAGAAGCCCGCGAACGCCACACGCTATCGCCTACAAACAGCAACAACCCGATCCAGATCGCGCCAAAACCGATCGCCCGCACCGAATCGAACGGTTCGTGGAAAAACCACACGCCGAGCACCAGCGCCAGACTCGGGGCGATGTACTGCAGGATGCCGACCAGCGACAGCGGAATGCGCCGTACGCCGTAGGCGAAGGCAATCAGAGGCAGCGCGGTGACCGCGCCGCCGAATGCCAGCAGCAGGTCGTTGCGCCAGCCCCAGCCGTGCAGGAACGCACCGCCATGGCCCTGCTCGCCCCACACCGCGAACCCCAGCGCCGGCAGGAACAGGAACAGGCTCTCCACGCCCAGGCCGGCGACCGCATCGACCGCCACCAGCTTGCGCAGCAGCCCGTACAACCCGAACGACAGCGCCAGCCCCAGCGAGATCCACGGCGGCGCACCGGTCTTGATCGCGATCCAGGTCACCCCGGCCGCCGCGAACGCCACCGCCAACCATTGCAGGCCACGCAACCGCTCCTTCAGCACCAGCACACCGAGTACGACGTTGACCAGCGGGTTGATGAAATAACCCAGGCTGCTCTCGATCACGTGACCGTTGTTGATCGCCCAGATGTACAGGCCCCAGTTGAACGCGATCGCACAGCTGCTCAACGCCAGCACGCCCAACGCACGCGGTTGCGCGGCGATCTGCCGCCACCAGCCCAGCCGCGAGGACAGCAGCAGCCAACTCACCACCAGCACCGTGCTCCAGATGATGCGGTGGGCGATGATGTGGAACGACGGAATGTTCCTGAGCAGATGCCAGTACATCGGCACCAGGCCCCAGACCACGAACGCACCGGCGGTTATCGCCAGACCGCGGCGAGCCTCGCGGGCATCGACCTCGCTCACTTGCGTGCCTTCGCCAGCGTGACCACCGCCACGCCCGCCAGGATCACCGCCATCGCACCGAAGTCATGCGAGGTGAAGCGCTCGTGCCCCAGCCACGTGCCCAGTGCCACCGCGATCACCGGATTGACGTAGGCATAACTACCGGCCAGCGCCGGGCGCACGTTATGCAACAGCCAGACGTAGGCAGTGAAGGCGACGATCGAACCGAATACGCACAGATAGGCCACCGCGGCCATTCCACCCGGCGTCGGCAGCGCCTGCGGCCGCTCGCCGATCAGCAATCCGGCCAGCACCAGCAGCACGCCGCCACACAGCATCTGCCCGGCCGCGGTCATGAACGGCGACGGCATATCGCGTCCACGCGTCCACACCGAGCCGAATGCCCAGCCGATCGGCGCGATCAGCAGCAGCACCAGACCACCTGGCGTGGCGGTCAGGCTGCTGCCGGCATTGAGCCAGACCACGCCAAGGAAACCGATCACCACGCCGATCCATTCGCCGCGGCTGAAATGCTGGCCCCTCATCGCCCCGAACAGTGCCATCCACAACGGCACCGACGCCACCGCCGTCGCCGCCAGGCCCGAGGACACATTGCGTTCGGCCAGCACCACCATGCCGTTGCCGAGCAGCAGCAAGGTACCGCCCATCATCGCCACGTTCGGCCATTGCCTGCGCGTCGGCGCGGCCACACCGCGCAGGCGCAGCACCGTGTACAGCAACGTGCCGGCGATGATGAAACGCGTGCCCGACACCATCGTCAGCGGCAGCGCACCGCCTTCCAGCGCGAAGCGGATCGCCAGATAAGTCGAGCCCCACACCACATAGACCAACAGCAGGGCAAGGACGACAGCAGCGCGTGAAGCCGGCGCGGAAGCGGAGGAGGACATGGGAGAGACCGCAGAACAGACGTTGAATTCTATCGCGACGGCCCGATTTTCGAGATCACGGGCATGCACCCACGATGACCATCACAGCCAGCACATCCTTCCCTTCTCCCGCAGGCGGGGTGAAGGCGTGTTGCTTGCGAGCCACTGGCTCGCACACGCCTGAACGCCCGGCGCGCTGCGCCGGGCCGGGGCGCAGCGAGGTGTCGAAAAACCTGCCCCCGCGAAGGCAGGAGGCAAATGAAGGCAAAGCCCGAGCAAGAAGAGAAACAAATCCCGACAGCCTAGAACCGCAGGAATCAGCGCCGCGCAGCTTCGCTCCTGTCGCGGATCGCCTTGAACTCCGATCCGTCCTGCCACTGCGGCCAGGCGCGGCCGTTCGCCAGCGCCTCGCCCAGGTCATAGACCAGCGTGGTATCGGCCGCATGGCCCGTAGCATCCCATTGCGGCGTCCAGCGATCGCACGGCTGGTGGTAGCAATTTGCGAAGTACTTGTCGCGCAATGCCTTGCCAGCGGCGACGCCACCATCGACTTTGTCCAGGCCAGGACCGACGGTGATCGCCGGCACACCCATGCGCGCGAATGCGAAGTGATCGGCGCGGTAGAAGAAGCCGGCTTCCAGATTCGGATCCGGCAAATAGGTCCGTCCACGCGCCTGCGCGGCCTGCTCCAGCTGGCCTTCCAGCGACACCCGGCCCTTGCCCCACGACGCGATGTCATGGGTCGGGCCGTCCGGGCTGAACATCTCCATATTGAGCACCGCCACGGTCTTGTCGAGCGGCGCCAGCGGATGCGCGGCGTAGTAATTGGCCCCGAGCAGGCCCTTCTCCTCGGCGGTCAGCGCGATGAAGTACAGCGTGCGCTGCGGACGCGGACCGGCGGCGAACACGCGCGCCAGTTCCAGCACGCTGGCCACACCGGTGGCGTTGTCGACCGCACCGCGACGGATGCGATCACCGCTCGCGTCCGGCTCACCCACGCCGAAGGCATCCCAATGCGCCGAGAAGATCACCGTCTCGTCCGGATGCGTGCTGCCATCGAGCTTGGCCACCACGTTGTGCGTGACCACGCGCTCACGCTTGACCCGGAAATCCACCGACAGCGTCGCATCGCCCAACGCCACCGGCGTGAAATCGGCCTGCTGCGCGCTGTGCTTGGCCACCTCGAAATCCAGCCCGGCACGCTTGAACAGCGACACCGCCAGGTCACGCTGCATCCAGCCACGTACCGGCACGTGCTGCGCCTTGGCATCGGCGACGGTGCGCTCGATATCGAACACCGGCGACAGCCCCGAGCTGCGCACCGTGTTCCAGCCGTACGCGGCCGGCGCCGTCTCGTGCACGATCAGCACACCGGCGGCGCCACGACGCGCGGCCTCCTCGAACTTGTAGGTCCAGCGGCCGTAATAGGTCACCGCCTTGCCATCGAACGCACCCGGCTGCGGCGTCTCGAAATCGGCATCGTTGATCAGCATCACCGCGATCTTGCCGCGCAGATCCACGCCCTTGTAGTCGTCCCAGTTCCGCTCCGGCGCAGAGATGCCGTAGCCGACGAACACCAGCGGCGCATCCTTGAGCGACACACGCGACAGCGGGCGCATGCTCTGCAGCGTGACATCCTCACCGTTGACCAGCGCCTGGCTGGCACCGGCAACCTTCAGCGTCGCACTGACCGGCCCCTCAACCTGCGCCCGCACCAACGGCACCGACTGGGTCCAGCCGCCCTTGTCACCACCGGGCTGCAACCCCGCCTTCTTGAACTCCCCGACCAGGTAATCGACCGTGCGCTGCTCACCGGTGGTCGCAGGCGCCCGCCCCTCGTACTCGTCGGAAGCCAGCACCCGCACGTGCCGCGACAGCGCCTCAGCGTCGATACCCCCACCCGGCAAATCATTGGCCGCCTGCGCGATACCTCCCACAAAGAGGCAAGCGGACAGCAACAGGATGCGCATCGGATTCACGGCGGAGCCTTCTTTGGCGGGAAACAGTCCGCCTAGTTTACAAACCACAGCGCATTTGCTGTAGGAAAAGCTACACACGACCTCCGGCCGCCAGCGGCGTGCCCTGCGGTTGCGGTTGCGGTTGCGGTTGCCGTTGCCGTTGCCGTTGCCGTTGCTCGTGATTTTGCTGTCGCTCTTTGCTTTTGACTTTCCGGGGCCCCCAT
>NZ_JBYSVX010000058.1:0-15710 GCF_058986605.1 Pseudomonas sp. GW821-FHT07E12
GGCCATTAGTCCCGACGCTTCACCGATAGAGCCCGTCGGGACTAATGGCCCGAGGCCACCCAGAGTCCCTCCCACAGAATCACTGCTGATGCGTCAGCGCTTGGCCGAATCCAGCCGGTAGCTGCGCTCCACCTCGAACTTGCTGCCCGGAAGCGGTACCGGTCCTTCGGCGTGGATCTTCACCTTCAGCATGCCAGCCGTATCGGTGCTGTAGCGGAAGGTCACGCGGATATCGTTGGTGGTGACGATTTCGACCCGCAGTCCGGACGCGTCCTCGTGCACCGAGGCCTGCTCGCCCGCCGCGAACTCCACCGGCACGCCGGACAGCGGCAGGATCACCACGTCGTCGGATTTCTTGCGACCGAACACCACCGCGTCACGGCTGCGATAAAGGATCAGCGTGTCCTTCAACGGCGCGGCGAAGTCCATTTCATCACGCAGCATCGTGGCCGGCGAGTTGCGCATTTCGGCACGCGGGCCACCGCCACCGGGACCACCGCCACCATCAGGTGGACCGCCGCTGCCGTCGGGACTGCCACCGCCACCGGCTGGCCCGCCCATGTCGTCGTTCATGCCGTCGCCACCCTGCTTTTCGCGCTTGGCGTGCTTCACCGGCGGCAACGCGGCATCGGCGGCCCGTTCGGCTGCCTTCTGCGCCTGCTTGTTGGCCTTGGTGTCGGCCTGCCACTCCAGCGGCGGATCGGAAGCGACCTGCTGGGCTGCCAGCGGGAAGGCCAGCGGCAGCAACGCGAACAGCAATCCGAAACGACGACGGGACATAGCGACCACTCTCCGGGGAAAACAGATGGCGGGCATGCTAGGACGACCCGCCGCGATGGGGTTTGCCAATCTCGACACATGCTAGCCGCTGTCCGGCGCGCATACAGCCACGGTTGGGATGCGCGCCGGCGCCGGGTTCAGGCGAAGCGGTCGGTCGCGCGTACCAGTGCGTCGACATTCTCCGGCTCGAACGCGGAGTGGCCCGAGGCCGGGCTGATCTCCAGCTCGGCCTTCGGCCAGGCCTTGTGCAGGTCCCAGGCATTCTGCAGCGGGCACACCACGTCGTAGCGGCCGTGCACGATCACGCCGGGGATGTCGGCGATGCGGTGCGCGTCGCGCAGCAATTGGTCCTCGACTTCCAGGAAGCCGCCGTTGACGAAGTAGTGGTTCTCGATCCGCGCGAACGCCAATGCGAAATGCGCGTCCTCGTGACCGGTGATGAAATCCTGGTCCACGTGCAGGAAGCTGGTCGCCCCTTCCCACACGCTCCAGGCGCGGGCGGCGGCGAGCCGGGTGGCTTCGTCGTCGCTGGTCAGGCGGCGGTGGAAAGCCGAGATCAGGTCATGGCGCTCCACCGGCGGGATCGCATGGATGTAGTGCTCCCAGGCATCCGGGAACAGGCGGCTGGCGCCCTCCTGGTAGAACCATTCCAGCTCCCAGCGGCGCAGCATGAAGATGCCGCGCAGCACCAGCTCGGTGACGCGCTCGGGATGGGTTTCGGCGTAGGCCAGCGCCAGGGTCGAGCCCCAGCTGCCGCCAAACACCTGCCACTTGGCGATGCCGAGCTGCTCGCGCAGCTTCTCGATGTCGGCAACCAGATCCCAGGTGGTGTTGTCGACCAGATCGGCATGCGGCGTGGAGCGGCCCGAGCCGCGCTGGTCGAACAGCACGATGCGGTACTTGGCCGGATCGTGGAAACGCCGCATCTTCGCGCTGATGCCGCCACCCGGACCACCGTGCAGCAGCACCACCGGCTTGCCATCGGGATTGCCGCATTCCTCGAAGTAGAGGGTGTGGCGGTCATCGACCTTCAGCGTGCCGGTGTTGAACGGTTCGATCTCGGGATAGAGCGTGCGCATGCGGCGATCCTGCGGGGAAAGGACGGATTGTATCGGGCGAGCTGGAGACTCTTGTAGGAGCGGCTTCAGCCGCGATGGGGCTTTTCCTTGAGTCCCACAGATAGCGTGCGGGCTTTTCGCGGAAGGGCCTGCATGAAGGCCCCATCGCGGCTGAAGCCGCTCCTACAAGGCCAACCAACGGCCGAGGGTTACGCGATCACGATCCTCCAGATCGCGATACGTGGCGACCTCGCCGAAACCGCGCTGACGCAATAGCGCCGCCACCGCCTCGCCCTGATCCCAACCGTGTTCGAACAACAACCAGCCCCCCGCCAGCAGATGCCCCGGCGCACCAGCGACGATCTCGCGGATCGCATCCAGCCCGTCGTCGCCTGAGGCCAACGCCTCGGCCGGCTCGTGGCGCAGGTCGCCTTGCGCCAGATGCGGGTCGTCCGCGGCGATGTAGGGAGGATTGCTGGCAATCAGGTCGAAGCGCTCATCCGCCAATGGCGCCAACCAGCTGCCGTGGCGGAATTCGACGTTGCCCAGCGTGTGATCGGCGGCATTGGCGCGCGCCACCGCCAGCGCCGCTTCGCTCAGATCGACCGCGATCACCTGCGCGCGCGGACGCTCACTGGCCAGCGCCAGCGCAATCGCACCGCTGCCAGTGCCCAGGTCGGCGATGCGTCGGCCCGGCCCGGCGTCCACCCGCTCCAGTGCCAGCTCGACCAGGGTCTCGGTCTCCGGGCGCGGGATCAGCGTGGCCGGGCTCACCCGTAGATCGAGCGTCCAGAAACCGCGTCGGCCGGTCAGGTAGGCCACCGGCTCGCCGGCCTCGCGCCGGGCCACCAGCGTCTCGAACGCGTCCGCCACGGCCGGATCGACCGGATCGCGCCCATGCGTGAACAGCCACGCGCGATCGCGGCCCAGCGCGTGCAGCAACAACGGTTCGGCATCGGTGCGACCGATCCGCGCGGCGGCGGCGCGCAGCAGGGCATCGGCGGGCAAGCAGGGCATGGCGGTGGTCAGGGCTTCACCCTCGCGACATATCGGGCCGACATTATCGGTGGCGGAGCTGATGCATCGCACCAAAGAGTCAGGCTCGGATAGCGATAGGCAAAGACTATCTATTTAATTCCATCAATCGATTTGCGGTATCTATCGCCCCTGCCTACCATGGCGCTCGTTCCATCCCCCGCCCTCCCCCCTCGACCCCTTTGCCAACAAGAGGAAACTCAATGTCCGTTATCAACACCGAAATCCTGCCGTTCGAAGCCGATGCCTACCAGAACGGCGAATTCATCAAGGTTTCCGACGCCAATCTGAAGGGCAAGTGGTCCGTGGTGGTGTTCTACCCGGCCGACTTCACCTTCGTCTGCCCGACCGAGCTGGAAGACCTGGCCGAGAACTACGACGAATTCCAGAAGCTGGGCGTCGAGGTGTACTCGGTCTCCACCGACACCCACTTCTCGCACAAGGCGTGGCACGACACCTCGGCGGCGATCGGCAAGATCAAGTACCCGATGATCGGCGACCCGACCCACCAGATCTCGAAGAACTTCGACGTGCTGCGCCCGGCGGGCCTGGCCGATCGCGGCACCTTCATCGTCGATCCGGCCGGCGTGATCCAGTCGGTGGAAATCACCGCCGAGGGCATTGGCCGTGACGCCAAGGAACTGCTGCGCAAGGTCAAGGCCGCCCAGTACGTGGCCGCCCATCCGGGCGAGGTCTGCCCGGCCAAGTGGAAGGAAGGCGAAAAGACCCTGGCGCCGTCGCTGGACCTGGTCGGCAAGATCTAAGCCGTCCCGCACTCCCGGTCCTGCATCCGCAGGATCGGGGGTGAACCGGAGCCGGTGCCGACGCGCCGTCTGCGGTTCACCCCCTTCCCCACTCGGCGACCTGCCCCGGCAGCGACGTCACGATCCCCCTTTGCCTGCCGCCCCCAGGAGTTCCCCCATGTTGGATGCCAACCTCACCACCCAGCTCAAGGCGTACCTGGAAAAGGTCACCCGCCCGATCCAGATCGATGCTTCCGCCGACGACAGTGCCAAGTCGCAGGAAATGCTGGAGCTGCTCAATCAACTGGCCACGCTGTCGGACAAGATCACCTTGAACGTCTGGCGCGACGATGCCGAGCGCAAGCCGTCGTTCGGCCTGACCTCGCCCGGTCATGACATCAAGCTGCGCTTCGCCGGGCTGCCGATGGGCCACGAGTTCACCTCGCTGGTGCTGGCGCTGCTGCAGGTCGGCGGGCATCCGTCCAAGGCAGCACCGGAGCTGCTTGAGCAGGTGCGCAACCTGGACGGCGACTACCACTTCGAAACCTACTTCTCGCTGTCGTGCCAGAACTGCCCGGATGTGGTGCAGGCGCTGAATCTGGCTGCGGTGCTGAATCCCCGCATCAAGCACGACGCGATCGACGGCGGCCTGTTCCCGCAGGAAGTCGAGGCGCGCGAGATCATGTCGGTGCCGACCGTCTACCTCAACGGCAAGCTGTTCGACCAGGGCCGGATGACGCTGGAACAGGTCGTCGCCAAGCTCGACACCGGCGCGGCCGATCGCAATGCCAAGGCGATCGCGCAAAAGGCCCCGTTCGACGTGCTGGTGGTCGGCGGTGGCCCGGCCGGCGCGGCCGCGGCGATCTATGCCGCACGCAAGGGCATCCGCACCGGCATCGCCGCCGAGCGCTTTGGCGGGCAGGTGCTGGACACGATGGCGATCGAGAACTTCATCTCGGTGCAGGAAACCGAGGGCCCGAAGCTGGCCGCCGCGCTGGAGCAGCACGTGCGCGCCTACGAGGTCGACATCATGAATCTGCTGCGCGCCGAGAAGCTGGTGCCGGCCGGTGACGATGGCTTGATCGAGATCAAACTGGAAAACGGCGCCTCGCTGAAGTCCAGGACCGTGGTGCTTTCCACCGGCGCGCGCTGGCGGCAGATGAACGTGCCGGGCGAGAACGAGTACCGCAACAAGGGCGTGGCCTACTGCCCGCACTGCGATGGCCCGTTGTTCAAGGGCAAGCGCGTGTCGGTGATCGGCGGCGGCAACTCCGGCGTGGAAGCGGCGATCGACCTGGCCGGAATCGTCTCCCACGTCACCCTGATCGAGTTCGACAGCAGCCTGCGTGCCGACGAGGTGCTGCAACGCAAGCTGCGCAGCCTGCCGAACGTGAAGGTGATCACCAGCGCGCAGACCACCGAGGTGCTCGGCGACGGCAGCAAGGTCACTGGTCTGGTCTACAAGGACCGCAGCGGCGGCGACAGCCACCGCATCGAGCTGGAAGGCGTGTTCGTGCAGATCGGCCTGCTGCCCAACAGCGAATGGCTGAAGGGCACGGTAGAGCTGTCCGCGCGCGGCGAAATCGTCATCGACGATCGCGGCCAGACCAGTGTGCCGGGCGTGTTCGCCGCGGGCGATGCCACCACGGTGCCGTACAAGCAGATCGTGATCGCGATGGGCGCCGGCGCCACCGCTGCACTGAGCGCGTTCGACCACCTGATCCGCAGCAGCGCGCCGAAGACCAGCGGTGCGGTGGCCGAAGCGGCCTAGTGGCGGATTCGACAGGGAACGTCACTACCGTCGTCCCCGCGCAGGCGGGGACCCAGCGACTTGGACCTTGGCTGCACAAGGCACTGAAAGCACTTCCGGCCTGCGCGGGGACGACGGTGAATTTCCTGAGCTCCGACCAGCCCCCGTTAACGTTCGACAGCCGCTCACACCGCATTACGAACCTCTGACACGACCGGCGTAAGCTGCCCCGGACACCTGTCGCCACCGCACCCCAAGCTCCGCGAGGCCCATAGCTCATGAACCTGCGCGACCTGAAGTACCTGGTGGCCCTGGCCGACCACAAGCATTTTGGTCGCGCTGCGGCGGCCTGCTTCGTCAGCCAGCCGACCCTGTCCACCCAGATCAGGAAGCTCGAAGACGAGCTGGGCGTCCCGCTGGTCGAGCGCGCGCCGCGCAAGGTGATGCTGACCCCGGCCGGACGCGAGGCGGCCAGCCGCGCGCGCGGCATCGTCGCCGAGGTCGAGCAGATGAAAGAGGCGGCGCGACGCAGCCAGGACCCGGAAGCCGGCACCGTGCGGCTCGGCATCTTCCCGACCCTCGGCCCGTACCTGTTGCCACACATGGTGCCGCGCATCCGCCAGCGCTTCCCGCAGCTGGAGCTGCTGCTGATCGAGGAAAAGAGCGACCAACTGCTGCGCCAACTGCGCGAAGGCAAGCTCGACGCGACGCTGCTGGCACTGCCGCTGCATGACGACCAGTTGCACACCGAATTCCTGTTCGAAGAACCGTTCGTGCTGGCGGTGCCTGAAGGCCACCCGCTCGCACAGAAGAACGGGCTGACGCTCGCCGAGCTGTCCGAGCAACGTCTGCTGCTGCTGGAAGACGGGCACTGCCTGCGTGAGCAGGCGCTGGATGTGTGCCATCTGGCTGGCGCCTTGGAGAAGTCCGAGTTCCAGGCCACCAGCCTAGAAACGCTGCGGCAGATGGTCGCCGCCAACGTCGGCATCACCCTGCTGCCGATGCTGGCAGTCAAACCGCCGGTGGCGCGTTCGGACAGCATCCACCTGCTCGGCTTCCGCGCCGACAAGCAGCCGAGCCGGCGCATCGCGATGGTGTGGCGGCGCAGTTCGGCGATGTCGGCGTTCCTGGAAAGCCTGGCCGAGCTGTTCAAGCACCTGCCGGACGGGCTGCTGACCATGGACCTGCCGGCCCGCGGCACGCCGCGCAGCATCGAGGCGGCCTGAACGCATCCGATAGCGATCCTCCGACAGCGACCTTGTGGGAGGGACTCTGGGTGGCCTCGGGCCATCAGTCCCGACGCTTTGCCGGGGAGCCGGCGCGGGGACGACGATGTCGGAGTGGCCTGAAACTCGCTGCCGATCAGGTCCCCGGCAAAGCGTCGGGACTGATGGCCCGAGGCCACCCAGAGTCCCTCCCACACAGCCGGCCCGCCCGACTGGCACCTCGCCATTTGCTTGCCGGGCACGCTAACGTAGCGCCCTGCATAGCCTCACCGAACCGAGAGACCGAAATGACCGTTTCAGACCCCTCCAAGCTGGCCCAGCTGCGCGAACTTTCGGTGGTCGTGGCCGATACCGGCGATTACGACGCCATCAAGCGCCTCAAGCCGGTCGACTGCACCACCAACCCGACGCTGGTGAAAAAGGCGCTGGACCTGCCGGTGTACGCCTCACTGATCGAGCGCGAGCTGGCCTGGGGCAAGCAGCAGACCGGCGATACCGACGCCATCGTCCATGAAGTTGCCGACCGCCTGACCGTCGGTGTCGGCACGATGCTGGCCGAGCTGGTGCCAGGCCGCGTCTCCACCGAGGTCGATGCCGACCTGGCCCATGACACCGCCGCCACCATCACCAAGGCGCGCAAGTTCATCGCGATGTACGCCGAGCGCGGCGTGTCCAAGAACAAGATCCTGATCAAGGTCGCCGCGACCTGGGAAGGCGTCGAAGCCGCGCGCCAGCTGCAGGCCGAAGGCATCGACTGCAATCTGACCCTGATCTTCAACCGCACCCAGGCGCTGGCCTGCTCGGAAGCCGGGGTATTCCTGATCTCGCCGTTCGTCGGCCGCATCCTTGACTGGTACGTCGCCAACGGCCAGACCCCGGCCAACATCGACGCCGACCCGGGCGTGGTGTTCGTGCGCGGCGTCTATGACGAGTTCAAGAAGCGCGGCTCCAGGACCGTGGTGATGGGCGCTTCGTTCCGCTCGACCGCGCAGATCGAAGCGCTGGCCGGCTGCGACCGCCTGACCATCTCGCCGGACCTGCTGGAGAAACTAGACGCCGACCACGGCGAACTGCCGCGCAAGCTGTCCCCGCAACCGGCCGACGGTGCGGCGGTGACGCCGATCGACGCCGCACAATTCGCCACCGATCTGGCGGCCGACCCGATGGCCACCGAAAAGCTGGCGGGCGGCATCGACACCTTCGCCAAGGATCTGCAGGCGCTGCGCGCGACGATTCGCGGGAAGCTGGTGGGGTGAGTTGGGCGTCCGCGGTCGGCTGACGCAAGTCGCTGGGGCTCTGCTCCCGCCTTCGCGGGGGCAGGCTCTACGCGGGGACGACGGTTGAAAGTATCCGGAGCAAGCCAACTCCGCCGCCAACACAACATTTCCGTCGTCGCTCCCGCGCACGCGGGAGCCCATGGACGTGGCTGTCGGGAGCGTGATGACGTTACTGCGATCTGATCGAAAGTCCATGGATCCCCGCGTTCGCGGGGATGACAGCTGAGAGTTTCCGGAGCAGATCAACTCCACCAGTCAGGCAATTTCTCTACCGTCGTCCCCGCACAGGCGGGGACCCAGCGACTTGCGTGGCGCTCAAGCCTCCAACCCGATCGCACAACTCACCCCCGTCCCGCCGATCCCGCAATAACCACCCGGATTCTTCGCCAGATACTGCTGGTGATAATCCTCGGCGTAGTAGAACGGCGGCGCGGGATGGACGATCTCGGTGGTGATCTCATCGTAGCCAGCCTCGCGCAAGCGCTGCTGATAGGCATCACGGCTGGCGATCACGGTCTGGAACTGCGCTTCATCGTGGCAGTAGATCGCCGAGCGGTACTGCGTACCGGTGTCGTTGCCCTGGCGCATGCCCTGGGTCGGGTCGTGGTTCTCCCAGAACGTGCGCAGCACGGCGTCGCGCGAGACCAGCGCCGGGTCGAACACCACCCGCACCACTTCGGTGTGCCCGGTCAGGCCGGAACAGGTTTCCTCGTAGGTGGGATTGGGCGTCAGCCCGCCCTGATAGCCGACTGCGGTCGTGAACACGCCCGGCAACTGCCAGAACTTGCGTTCGGCGCCCCAGAAGCAGCCCATGCCCACGTCCAGCACTTCCAGGCCGGCAAAACCGGGAGCGGAGGCCGATCCGGCCTCGTCCTTCAGCGGATGACCGTTGACGAAATGCACGTTGTGCAGCGGCAACGGCGCGGCACGCCCCGGCAGGGCCTCGTCCGCGCCCGGCAGGCGCTGCTTGAAGATGCGAGTTCCCAACATGGCGAGGCTCCGGATAGAAGGAATGCCTTCTGGATGGTACCGACGGCCCGGCTTTCAAGCCGGGCCGTCCTTCACCGCACTCAATGCGCCGCTGCAGCCACGGTTTCCGGCATCGCCGAGCTGTGGTGGTTGATGATCAGCCACTGACCGTCACGCTTCTCGTACACGAAGGTGTAGCGCGCCTGCACCTCGCGGGTGCGGCCGTTCTTGTCGGTCAGGGTGAAGGTGTACACGCCCGCATCCACCGCGCTGTCTTCGTCGAGCAGGCGAACCGTGCGGTAGTTGATGACACCGCGCGGCTTGCTGGCGAGGAAGTGCTCGAAGTAGTTCTCGATGTCGGCACGGTTGGCGCGCACCTGGTTGGACACGGTCGGCAGCAGCACGCCGTCCGGCGCGTACAGGTCGGCGACCTTGTGCGGATCGCCGGAGGCCAGGGCCGCGTTCCAGCGATCGAACAGCAGCGCGACCTCGCGCTCCTCGCCGCCAGCCGGCAGCGATACCGCGCTGTCATAGCGCTGCGCACCGCCGGCCAGCGCCGGGGACGTCGCCAGGACCAGGGACAGGGAAAGAAGCAAGCGACGCATGGGAATCTCCGAATCAGGTGAGGGATTGCCGGTTGGCAGCGCCAGTCTTGGCGATCGGAGGTCGCCAACCATCTGTCGGACGGCATATCTTCAAATATGCCTGTCAGCATATAAAATGTACCCATGGAAACCCCTGGCAACGCTGGCGATTGGCGCCAGCAACTGCGCCGCGAAGCGGCCGAGAGCGCGCGCTGGCAGGCCGTGGCCGATGCGGTCGCCGCGCTGACCGCTGCCATCACCCCCGAGCAGGCCTGCGCGGCGGTGCTGATGCCGGCGCTGCACCTGCTCGGTCTGGACGACGGCGCGGTGGTGGTACGGCGCGGCGCACGCGCGCTGGTCATGGCCAGCCATGGCCGCGCATTGCCGCCGGGCGCCAGCCTGCCGTTGCACGAGGGCCGGGCGCCGGCCTGGCTGTTGCCACCGCATACGGAAGACACCCGCAGCATCGGGGTGCCGATCGCCGTATTGGGTCAGGCGTCGGGTGGTCTGTTCGTCGCCTGGCGTGGCACGTCGCCCTCGCCCGAAGACCTTGCTGCGCTCTCGGCCTTCAGTGCGCTGCTGCCCGCGATCGTGGCCGAACCCGTGCGCGCACCGCGGCGCCGGCGTGCGGTTTCGCTGGATCGCCTGGACGCACTCAGTGCGCGCGAGAAACAGGTGCTGTCGCTGCTGCCACGCGGTCTGACCAACGCCGCGCTGGCGGCGGAACTGGGGATCTCGCCGGGCACCGCCAAGATTCATGTCGAGCGCATCCTGCACAAGCTGCAGGTCAGCGATCGCACCCAGGCCGCGGTCTATGCGGTACAGGCCGGGGTGGCGGCATGAACGCACTCGCCCGACGCTGGAACAACTGGCCGATCACCCGCAAGAGCCTGGCCGTGGTCGCACTGCCGCTGCTGCTGCTGGCCGCCGCATTGCTGGTGATCTACGGCGTGGAGCGGCGCAACATCGCCGCCGAGAACGACGTGCGCCGCACCCTGGAAGTGCTCAATGACCTGTACGAAGCGCACGCGCTGCTGGCCGAAACCGCCGCCGGCGTACGCGGTTACCGGCTGGTGCGCGACGAAGCGTTCCTGACCCCGTACCGCGATGCCGAGCCGCGCCTGCGCGAAGTGGTGGAACGGCTGTCACTGCGCATCACCGATCCGGTGCAGGCGCAGCGCTTCGCCCGGATCAAGCCGCTGTTCGCCGAGAAGATGCAGGGCTGGCGCCGGCTGCTGGCACCGGAGCTGAGTCGCGACGAAGAGATCGACCAGTTGTGGGACGGCAAACGCAAGCTGGACATCCTGCGCGCCGAGCTGCGCGAACTGAGCAATTACGAGACCGCGCAACTGCAGGTGCGCACCGCCAAAGCGCAGGCGCTGCGCCAGCGCAACCTGATCGTCACCCTGTGCGCGGCGATGCTCGGCGGCCTGGGTGCAGTGTTCGCGGTGGCCTGGTTCGCCTCTTCGTTGTCGCAGCGACTGCGCGGGTTGGCCGCCAATGCTGATCGCCTCGGTGAAGGCCTGCCATTGCTGCCGCAGCCGCATGCCGGCGATGAACTGGGCCAGGTCGAGCAGCGTCTGGTGCAGGCCAGCGAGCTGCTGGCCGCACGTGCCGCCGAGACCCAGTCCGCGCATCGCGAGGCCGAAACCGCCAATCGCGCCAAGACCGAGTTCCTGTCGCGCTCCAGCCACGAACTGCGCACGCCGCTCAACGCAATCCTCGGCTACGCCCAGGTGCTGGAAATGGACCTGAGCGCACCCGGCCAGCGTGCTTACCTGCAGCACATCCTCGGCGCCGGCCGGCACCTGCTGGGGCTGATCACCGAATTGCTGGATATCGCCCGCATCGAAGTCGGCAAGCTCGACCTGAGCCAGGAGGCGGTCCCGGTTGGCGCCGCCATCAGCGAGGCATTGGGTCTGGTCGCACCGGATGCTGCCGCGCGCGGCATCGTGCTGGATGCGCCCGCCGTGTCGCCGGACTGGAGCGTGCACGCCGATCCGCAGCGACTGCGTCAGGTCCTGCTGAACCTGCTGTCCAATGCGGTGAAGTTCAATCGCGCGCAGGGCCGGGTCGAGATCGGGGCACGCGTCGAAGGCGACCACATCCGCATCCGGGTCGCCGATCAGGGCCCCGGACTGTCGGAAGCACAGGTGCAACGCCTGTTCACCCCGTTCGAGCGACTGGGCGCCGAACGCTCGACGGTGGAAGGCACCGGTCTGGGCCTGGCCTTGAGCAAACGCCTGATCGAGGCGATGGGCGGCAACATCGGCGTGGACAGCGGCCAAGCGGGCGCCTGCTTCTGGATCGCCCTGCCACGCGCATCGACCTCTCCTCCAGCCCTCCTCGACACCCCGCTCCCCACATCGGTGCCGGCCGAGACCACCCGCCGCATCCTCAGCGTCGAGGACAACGCCTCCAACCAGGCCTTGATCCGCACGCTCTGCGAGCGACGCCCGCACTGGCAGCTGACCGAGGCCTCCAGCCTGGCCGAGGCCGAGGCGGCATTACGGACGGCGCGTCCGGACCTGATCCTGCTCGACCTGCATCTGAGCGACGGCAATGGCGAGGATCTGCTGCGCCGGCTGCATGCCCGGCCGTCGAATGAGGTACCGCCGGTAGTGGCGATCAGCGCCGATGCGATCCCGGCCACGCTGGAGCGGGTACGCGCACTCGGCGTGCGTGCCTACCTGACCAAGCCGCTGGACGTGACGGCGTTCTATCGCGTGCTGGACGAGGTGCTGGCATGAACCGCGATGACGTACTCGCCGCACGCATCCTGGTGGTCGACGACGAAGCCGCCAACGTGCGGCTGCTGGAAGACCTGCTGCTGCGCGAGGGCTTCCAGCAGGTGATCGCCACCACCGACCCGGGTCGGATGATGGGCCTGGTGGCCGCGTTCGAGCCCGACCTGATCCTGCTCGATCTGATGATGCCCGCGCCGGATGGCTACGCGCTGCTGGAGCAACTGGCGCGGCGCACCGATGCGGGACGCTTCCTGCCGGTGATCGTGCTGACCGCCGACCCCAGCCGCAGCGCACGCCATCGCGCGCTCGGCCTGGGCGCCAAGGATTTCCTGACCAAGCCGCTGGACACGTTCGAAGTGGCGCTGCGGGTCTGGAACGTGGCCGAGACCGCGGTGCTGTTCAAGCGGCTGCGCGCGCTGGCGGCGAGCGAGGCGCCGCCGCCGGGGCATCCGGGGTGAGTGAGACCCGCGCTGTTGTAGGAGCGGCTTCAGCCGCGATGGGGCCTTTACCGAGAAACGCCCCATCGCGGCTGAAGCCGCTCCTACGAAAGAGCAAACCTACAGCGCGCGCGTCACCTGCCCGCCCAGGTCCAGCACCATCAGCACCTCCTGCGCCTTCTCCAGCGACTCGTCGGGCACGCATACCCGCAGCACGCCGAACAGTGGCAGATCGCCACCGGCGCCGAGCAGGGATTCGCCGAATACGAAGGCCATGATCCCGGCGTCCTCCAAGGCGTGCTTGGCCAGATGGGCGTCGAACAGGTTGTCGGCACGGTAGGCGACCTGCATGGGCAAAGCTCCTCGGGGCCTGCCGGGCAGAATACGCCGGTGGTCCGGGCGCGATAAACTGCGCGTCTTTCTGCATTCAGCCTTGGCATGTCCAGCACGCCCAACCCCACACCCGCCGTCGACGCCCTTCCCGAAAAGAAGGACTTCATCCGCCAGATCGTCCGCGAGGACCTGGCCAGCGGCAAACATGCCGCGATCAAGACCCGCTTCCCGCCCGAGCCGAACGGTTACCTGCACATCGGCCATGCCAAGGCGATCTGCCTGAACTTCGGCGTCGCCACCGAGTTCACCGGCGCCTGCAACCTGCGCCTGGACGACACCAATCCGGCCAAGGAAGACCCCGAGTTCGTCGTCGCGATCAAGGATGACGTGCGCTGGCTGGGTTTCGAGTGGGCCACGCTGCGCCACGCGTCGGACTATTTCGAGGTGCTGTACCTGGCGGCCGAGAAGCTGGTGCAGGACGGCAAGGCGTTCGTCTGCGATCTGTCCGCCGAGCAGGTGCGCGAATACCGCGGCACGCTGACCGAGCCGGGCCGCAACTCGCCGTATCGCGAGCGCAGCGTCGAGGAAAACCTGGACCTGCTGCGACGCATGCGCGCCGGTGAGTTCCCGGACGGCGCACGCACGCTGCGCGCCAGGATCGACATGGCCAGCGGCAACATCAACCTGCGCGATCCGGCGCTGTACCGGATCAAGCACGTCGAGCACCAGAACACCGGCAACGACTGGCCGATCTACCCGATGTACGACTTCGCACACTCGCTGTCGGACGCGATCGAGGGCATCACCCACTCGCTGTGCACGCTGGAGTTCGAGGACCACCGCCCGTTGTACGACTGGTGCGTGGAGCACGTCGATCTGACCGGGAATCCTGCGCTGCTGGCACCGCTGGTCGCCAAGGGCCTGCCGAACGAAGCCGCCAGACCGCGCCAGATCGAGTTCTCGCGCCTCAACATCAACTACACGGTGATGAGCAAGCGCAAGCTCACCGCGCTGGTCGAGGAAGGACTGGTCGAAGGCTGGGACGATCCGCGCATGTACACGCTGCAGGGCATGCGTCGGCGCGGTTACACGCCGGCCGCGATGCGCCTGTTCGTCGATCGCATCGGCATCTCCAAGCAGAACTCGGTGATCGATTTCTCGGTGCTGGAAGGTTGCCTGCGCGAAGACCTGGACGCGCATGCGCAGCGCCGGCTGGCGGTGATCGATCCGCTCAAGCTGGTGCTGGCCAATCTGCCGGAAGGCCATGAGGAAACCCTGACCTTCTCCAACCACCCGAAGGACGAAACCCAGGGCGAGCGCAGCGTGCCGTTCTCGCGCGAGCTGTGGATCGAACGCGAGGATTTCGCCGAAGTCCCGCCGAAGGGGTGGAAGCGGCTGGTACCGGGCGGCGAAGTACGCCTGCGCGGCGCCGGCATCGTGCGCGTGGACGACGTAGTCAAGAACGAGGCCGGCGAGATCATCGAGCTGCGTGGCTGGCTGGATCCGGAATCGCGTCCGGGCATGGAAGGCGCCAACCGCAAGGTCAAGGGCACCATCCACTGGGTCAGCGCCACGCATGCGGTCGAGGCCGAGGTGCGGCTGTACGACCGCCTGTTCTCGGTGGAAAAGCCCGACGACGAGTCCGAGGGCAAGACCTATCGCGATCATCTGAATCCGGAATCCAAGCGCACCGTCACCGGCTATGTCGAGCCGGCCGCGGCGCAGGCGCAGCCGGAGCAGTCGTTCCAGTTCGAGCGGATGGGCTACTTCGTCGCCGATCGTCGCGATCACAGCGCCGCCAAGCCGGTGTTCAACCGCAGCGTGACGCTGCGCGATACCTGGGCGAAGTGATGCATCCGCGCGCATGGCCGACCGGTTCCGCCGGGCACGGTCATGCGCGGCGGACGCCGCGATGAGCGGCAGCCTGCAACTGCGGCGCTACGGCCGCGATGGTCATGTCCACCGGCACGCGCACGTGCAACTGGTGCTGCCGGTGCGCGGCACGCTTGAGATCGAAGTTGGCGGACGCGGTGGCCGGGTCGATGCCGCACGCGCGGTCCTCGTCGCTCCGGGCACCGATCACGACCAGAGCGCGGCGGGCGACAACCGTTTCCTGGTCATCGACTGCGATATCGCCGCACTCGGCGAGGCGCGCGTGCAGCAACTACGGCAGCGTCCGTTCGTGGCGATGACGCCGCGCCTGCACGCACTGGCCGGCTTTGTCGATCAGCAATGCCACGATCACGACGACGTGCCGCTAGTACTGACGCAGCACTGTCTGCCGCAGTTGCTGCACGCGTTCGGCTGCGATCCGGCGCCGCTGCAGCGCTTGCAGACGCTGTGCGATGCGCTGGCCGCTGCACCCGGTGAAGCGTGGCCGGTCGAGCGCATGGCGCATCACGCCGGAGTCAGCGTGAGCCGTCTGCATGCGTTGTTCCGCAGCGAGTTCGATCAAAGCCCACAGCAATGGCTCTCGGCGCTGCGGCTGCGGCGCGCCTGCGCGCAACTGGCCGGCAGCGAGATACCGATCGCGCAACTGGCACTGGAAAACGGCTGGTCCGACCAGACCGCGCTGACCCGCGCATTGCGGCGCGCGACCGGGTACACCCCGGCGGCGTATCGACAGGCGCACCGTCTTGTGAGTGGATCTCAAGACCATTAACAGAGGCTCTGTTCGTGTTGGATGGTGGTCTTGTGGGAGGGACTCTGGGTGGCCTCGGGCCATCAGTCCCGACGGGCAGTACCGGTAACTCGTCGGGACTAATGGCCCG
>NZ_JBYSVX010000059.1:0-14977 GCF_058986605.1 Pseudomonas sp. GW821-FHT07E12
AGAAAACGACGTGCATCCATGCACGTCGCCCTTCGGGTTTTTCCCGCTGGCTCCGTCGCTGCGGATGGGGCCCCCGGGAAAGTCAAAGTCCAAGGCAACTGCAAAGTCAAAATCACGAGCAACGGCAACGGCAACGGCAACGGCAACAGCAAAATCACCAGCAATAGCAATGCCTTGGCTCCGACATTCGCTCCGCTCATGAACATCGACGACACGCCGATCCACATGTGTTTGCCGCTCGGCGACGGAGGCCGGACAATAGTGGTCTGTCTCCGCCACGGGTAAACGCATGTCCATCCTCCGTATGACCGACCTCGACCTTGCCGGTAAGCGCGTGTTGATCCGCCAGGATCTCAATGTGCCGATCGAGAACGGTCTCATCACTTCCGAGCAGCGCATCACCGCTTCGGTGCCGACGATCAAGGCTGCGTTGGAGAAGGGCGCGGCGGTGATGGTGACCTCGCATCTGGGCCGTCCGAAGGAAGGGGTCTGGACTGAGCAGGATTCGCTGGCGCCGGTTGCCGAGCGCCTGTCCGTGCTGCTCGGTGTCGAGGTGCCGCTGGTGCGCGACTGGGTCGACGGCGTGCAGGTCGAGCCGGGCCAGGTCGTGCTGCTGGAGAACTGCCGCATGAACGTCGGCGAGGGCAAGGACGACGAGGCGCTGTCGAAGAAGTACGCGGCGCTGTGCGATGTGTTCGTGATGGATGCCTTCGGCACCGCGCATCGCGCGCAGGCTTCCACCCATGGCGTGATCAAGTTCGCACCGGTCGCCGCGGGCGGCCCGTTGCTGATGGCCGAACTGGACGCGCTGGCCAAGGCGCTGCTGCAGCCGGCCAAGCCGCTGCTGGCGATCGTGGCCGGCAGCAAGGTCTCGACCAAGCTGGAACTGCTGACCAGCCTGGTCGACAAGGTCGATCAGCTGATCGTCGGTGGCGGCATCGCCAACACCTTCATCGCCGCGGCCGGATACAGCGTCGGCAAGTCGCTGTGCGAGCCGGACCTGATCGATACCGCCAGGAAGATCGTCGCCCAGGCCAAGGCACGCGGCGCGGACATCCCGTTGCCGACCGACGTGGTCGTCGCCAAGCAGTTCCTGCCGGAGGCCGAAGCGACGGTGAAGGCGGTCGATGCGGTGGCCGAGGACGACCTGATCCTCGACATCGGTCCGGACACTGCCGCCGCCTACGCGGCGCTGATCGCCAAGGCCGGCACCGTGGTGTGGAACGGCCCGGTCGGTGTGTTCGAGTTCGAAGCCTTCGGCAAGGGCACCGAGACGCTGGCCAAGGCGATCGCCGCGTCGCCGGCGTTCTCGATCGCCGGCGGTGGCGACACGCTGGCGGCGGTGGACAAGTACGGCATCGCCGACAAGGTCAGCTACATCTCCACTGGTGGTGGCGCGTTCCTGGAGTTCCTGGAAGGCAAGACCCTGCCGGCGGTCGCGGCGCTGGAAGCGCGCGGCTGAGTTATCTCGAGTCTCTCTCCCGTCGGGGAGAGAGACTGGGGCGCTGCAAGGAATCATGGTGGCCAGCGGCGATGAACGCATCGCCGTGCTTCCGGATGCTGAACCATCCGGGCGTGGGCTCTGCGATGGTTTCGCTTGGCTGATGCGTGGTGATGCATTCGTCATCGCGATGGCTGTCAATTCTTTGCAGCGTCTGTTCATTCGCCCCTACGGGGCACCTTCTCCGAAGCGGGAAGGAAACAGCCTGGAACCCCACACCCATGCAAACCCTGTTCTTCGACCTCGACGGCACCCTGATCGATTCCGAGCCCGGGATCATCGGCGGCCTGGTCCACACCTTCAACGAACTCGGCCATCCGCTGCCGTCGAACGCGCAGTTGCGCGACTGGATCGGTCCGCCGCTGCGTGACAGTTTCCACGAGCATTTCGACGGTGATCCGGCGCTGATCGGGCAGGCGTTGACGCTGTACCGCGAGCGCTACGACAGCATCGGCTGGACCGAGCACAGCGTGTTCGAGGCCATTCCCGAAACCATCACCGCGCTGCGCGCCGCCGGCCATCGCATGGCGGTGGTGACCTCCAAGAACGAGCGTTTCGCCCGGCGCATCATCGAGCATTTGCCGTTCGGCGGCTGCTTCGAGGACGTGATCGGCACCAGCGATGACGGTTCGCGTCGTTTCAAGGTCGATCTGATCGCCGAGGCGCTGCGGCGGCTGTCGCTGCAACCTGCGCAGTGCGTGATGATCGGTGACCGGCGCATGGACATCGAGGGTGCCAACGCGCATGGCATGCGCAGCATCGGCGTGCTGTGGGGCTTCGGCGACGAGGCCGAGTTGAGCAAGGCCGGTGCCGGCGCACTTGTGGCTGCGCCGGCTGACTTGCGGGCGCTGCTGGCGTAGCGCCGAGCTCGCTCGGCTGGAGCTTTCCCGGGAACGCTCCAGCCGAATGAATGCGGTTTTATGGCGGCGATTGCGTTATCCATGCGCATGCGCATGGTGAGGAGGCATGCCGCATTCGCCTGCCGCCTATTCCGCAATGCCATCCTCCGCGTCGCGGCGCTGTGTTAATTTTCCGCACTTCTTCCCGGGGGACACCATGATCGAACGTCTGCGACGCACCAGAATTCTCGCCACCCTCGGTCCGGCCACCGATCCGCCAGGCGTGCTCGAGGACCTGTTCCGCGCCGGCGTCAACGTGGTGCGCCTGAATTTCAGCCACGGCGATCCGTCCGGGCAGGCCAAGCGTGCCGCCGAAGTGCGCGCCGCTGCTGCGCGTGTCGGTGCGGAGGTTGGCATCCTGGCCGACCTGCCGGGTCCGAAGATCCGCATCGAGCGTTTTGCCCAGGGCAAGATCAGCCTCAAGACCGGTGACCGCTTTGACCTGGTCGCCGACGTCAACGCGCCTCCGGGCGATACCACCCAGGTCGGCGTGAGCTACCTGGAACTGCCGCAGGACGTTGGTCCTGGTGACGTGCTGCTGCTCGATGATGGCCTGATGCAGTTGCAGGTGATCGAGGTGCAGGGCCAGCGCATCATCACCACTGTGCTCAATGACGGCGTGCTGTCCGATCGCAAGGGCCTGAACAAGCAGGGTGGTGGCCTGTCGCTGGGCGCGCTGACCGAGCGCGACAAGGAACTGATCGAGATCGTCGCCAAGATCGGCGTGGATTTCATCGCGGTGTCGTTCTGCCGTAACGCAGAGGACATGAACGAGGCGCGCCGCATCGCCCAGTCGCACGGCAGCGATGCCTGGCTGGTGTCGAAGATCGAGCGTACCGAGGCGATCGAGAACCTGGTCGAGATCGTCGAGGCGTCCGACGTGGTGATGGTCGCGCGTGGCGACCTGGGCGTGGAGATCGGCGATGCCGAGCTGCCGGGCCTGCAGAAGAAGATCATCAAGGAATCGCTGGCGCAGAACAAAGTGGTGATCACCGCCACGCAGATGCTGCAGTCGATGGTCGAGAGCCCGATCCCGACCCGCGCCGAGGTGCTGGACGTGGCCAACGCGGTGATCGACGGCACCGATGCGGTGATGCTGTCGGCCGAGTCCGCGGCCGGTGCCTATCCGATCAAGGCGGTCGAAGCGCTGGCACGTATCTGCCTGGGCGCCGAGCGCCAGTTCGAGATGGATACCGATTTCGAGGCGGCGCAGCGCAACCTGGTGCGTGCCGATCATGCGATCGCGATGGCGACGATGTTCCTGTCCGAGCACATCGGCCTGGGCGGCGTGGTTGCGCTGACCGAGAACGGCGGCACCCCGCGCTTCCTGTCGCGGTTCCGCTCCAACGTGCCGATCTACGCCTTCACCCGCCACGACGGCGCACGCCGCCGCATGGCGCTGATGCGCGGCGTGTTCCCGATCAGCTTCGACAGCCGCGGCCTGACCCCGCGCGAGGCGGCCCGCGCGGCGATCCGCCTGCTGGCCGATGGCGGCCAGATGAAGCCGGGCGACCGCGTGGTGTTCACCAGCGGCGAGCACATGGAAACCCACGGCGCCACCAATACCCTGCGCCTGCTGGAAGTCGGCGAGGATGGTCGCGCCAGCGGTCTGGGCGAGCTCTAAGACTCTCCTTGTAGGAGCGGCGTAAGCCGCGATGGGGCTTTACCGATAAAGCTCCATCGCGGCTGACGCCGCTCCTACGGGACTCCCATCGGGACTCCCATCAGGTGATTGCCGCTGCAGACAGCGCACCGGCGCACATATCCAATCCCGCTGTAATCGTTTGCACGACATTCCGTGGCGGAATGCGTGGGTTCCGCACGGCTATA
The DNA here is from genome assembly GCF_058986605.1 of Pseudomonas sp. GW821-FHT07E12. NCBI lineage: Bacteria > Pseudomonadati > Pseudomonadota > Gammaproteobacteria > Pseudomonadales > Pseudomonadaceae > Pseudomonas > Pseudomonas sp. GW821-FHT07E12. The sequence goes on from NZ_JBYSVX010000059.1 coordinate 4,231, forward strand.
ATTGCGGCTTCCCCCGCTGCTGCCACAGGAACTACATGAGCATCGAACAGCTTGCCGAAACCGCACAGGCCATGGTCGCCCCGGGCAAGGGCATCATCGCCATCGACGAATCCACGAGCACCATCGCCAAGCGCTTCGCCGGGGTGGGCATCGAGAACATCGAGGAGAATCGCCGCGCCTATCGCGAGCTGCTGCTGACCACGCCGAAGCTGAGCGACTACATCTCCGGTGCGATCCTGTTCGATGAGACCATCCGCCAGTCCACCAAGGACGGCGTCCCGTTCCCGAAGTACATGGCCGAGCACGGCATCATCCCGGGCATCAAGGTCGACAAGGGCGCGCATCCGCTGGCCGGCATGCCGGGCGAGCTGGTGACCGAGGGCCTGGACGGCCTGCGTGCTCGGCTGGAGGAGTACTACAAGCTCGGCGCACGCTTCGCCAAGTGGCGCGCGGTGATCAACATCGGTGAGGACATCCCGTCGGGCACCTGCATCGAAGCCAATGCCCACGCGCTGGCGCGCTACGCCGCGCTGTGCCAGGAGCAGGGCCTGGTGCCGATGGTCGAGCCGGAAGTGATCATGGACGGCGACCACGACATCGAGACCTGCTACGAAGTCACCGAGGCGACCCTGCGCGCCCTGTTCGGCTCGTTGTACGAGCAGAACGTGGTGCTGGAAGGCACCATCCTGAAGGCCTCGATGGTCATCTCGGGCAAGGGCTGCGAGGAGCAGGCCGACGTCGAGGAAGTGGCCGAGTCCACCGTGATGTGCCTGAAGTCGACCGTGCCGGCGATCCTGCCGGGCATCGTGTTCCTGTCCGGCGGCCAGACCGACGAGCAGTCGACCGCGCACCTCAACGCGATGAACAAGCTCGGCAACCTGCCGTGGCCGCTGAGTTTCTCCTACGGCCGCGCGATGCAGGCTGCGGCGCTGAAGCTGTGGTCGAAGGACCTGAAGGGCAACTTCGCCAAGGCCCAGCAGATCGTGTATGAGCGCGCCAAGGAAAATGGCCTGGCCGCGCTGGGGCAGTGGAAGGGCTGAGCCATTCCATCGCGAAAAGAAAAACGCCGGCGCAAGCCGGCGTTTTTTGTTGGTTTCATTCGCGTTCGATGTGAACGAGCCCCTAGTCCCTGGAATCGTCCCGCCATCCAGGGTGTTTGATCTTTTGTGGGAGGGACTTTAGTCCCGACTACCGGTAAAGCGTCGGGACTAAAGTCCCTCCCACAAAATCATCAGGCCGCGTGCGTCTCGCTCTGCGTCTGCAGCAGCGCCTGCTGCAGGACCTTGGCGGTGGCGTCGTTGTAGGCGACCAGAATGATGTGCCTGGGTACCGCGTGCGACTTCTGCCATGCCAAGGTTTCGGTGAGCGCGATCCGCGCGGCCTGATGCAGCGGATAACCGAATACGCCACAGCTGATTGCCGGAAACGCGATCGAATGCAGGCTCATCCGTTCGGCCAGCTTCAGCGATTGCCAGTAGCAGTTGGCCAGCAGTTCCGGCTCATGGTGGGTGCCATCGCGCCAGACTGGGCCGACCGTGTGCAGCACATGGCGCGCCTTGAGCTGATGAGCGCCGGTCGCACGCACTTCACCGGTCGGGCAACGCACGCCGGGGCGCAGTTCCGGCAGATGTCGGCATTCCTCCAGAAGACCCGGGCCGGCCGCGTGGTGAATGGCACCGTCCACGCCTCCGCCGCCCAGCAGTGATTCGTTGGCGGCGTTGACGATGGCGTCCACCTCCAGGGTGGTGATGTCCCCTTGCCAGATTTCGATCTTCATGTGGCGGTACTTTATGGAATGAGGATGAGCGAACCGTGAGTGCCGGACGGCGACGCACGTCAGCATGGTCCGAAGCGATCTCGTGTATTGAGACGTGAGGGGAGGTGACGTTGGTGGTGTTCACTGACTCATCCGGGAGGCGCACCGAAGCACTGGCCGCGCGGTAGCGCGGGTGTCGGATCGCCGCCACTGGCGTTACAAGGCAAAGGACGCATGTGCCGGAGACACAAAACGCGAAACGCCGCCCATGGGCGGCGTTTCGGTTGTGGTGCGATCGCGTGCGGCGATCAGGGCAGGCCAGCCAACCAGTCGTCGTCCGAGCCTTCGTTGATGTCGGCGAACAGCGGCGTGGAGAAATAACGTTCGCCGGTATCCGGCAACACCGCCAGCAGGACCGAGCCTTCCGGTGCCTTGGCCGCGACTTCCAGTGCGGTGGCGACGGTGGCACCGGCGGAGATGCCGACGAAGATGCCTTCCTCGGCGGCGAGGCGGCGCGAGGTCTCGATCGCGCGGTCGTCGGCGATGCTGAACAGTTCGTCGTAGATTTCGCGATCCAGCACGTCCGGCACGAAGTCCGGGGTCCAGCCCTGGATCTTGTGCGGTTTCCACTCGTCGCCCTTCAGCAGCGCGGCACCGGCCGGTTCGGTGGCGATGATCTTGACCTCGGGACGGGCGACCTTGAGCACCTGGCCGACGCCGGTCAGGGTGCCGCCGGTGCCCCAGCCGGTGACGAAGTAATCCAGGCGATGGCCGGCGAAGTCGCGCAGGATTTCGGCGGCGGTGGTGTTGCGGTGGTAGGCGGGGTTGGCGGGATTGGCGAACTGGCTGGCGAGGAACCAGCCGTGCTGCTCGGCCAGTTCCTTGGCCTTGCGCACCATGCCGCTGCCGCGCTCGGCGGCCGGGGTCAGGATCACCTTGGCGCCGTAGGCACGCATCAGCTTGCGGCGCTCGATCGAGAACGTCTCCACCATCGTGGCGACGAACTTGTAGCCGCGCGCGGCCGCGACCATCGCCAGCGCCACGCCGGTGTTGCCGGAGGTGGCTTCGACAATCGTGTCGCCGGGCTTGAGCACGCCGCGCTGCTCGGCATCGAGGATGATCGCCAGCGCCAGACGGTCCTTGACCGAGCCGCCCGGGTTGAACGATTCGACCTTGGCGTAGAGGGTCTTGCCCGGCGGGGAGAGGCGGTTGAGCTTGACCACCGGGGTGCGGCCGATGGTGTCGAGGATGCTGTCGTAGATGGGCATGCGGGGATCTCCGAGGACAGGTCAGGCGGCGTTGGCCAGCGTGGGCGACGCGGGCTTTGCGGCAGGTGAGGGCACGACGGAAGCGGTAAGCGGGGCGCGGCCGAACCAGTGCAGCCGTGCAGCCAGCGCGGCGACTTCGCCAACGACCAGCAATGCGGGCGAATGCACCGCGTGCAGGCGGGCGGTATCGGGCAGATCGGCGAGGGTGCCGGTGACGACGCGTTGTTCGGGGCGCGAGCCGTTTTCGATCAGCGCGAACGGGGTGGCGGCGGAGCGGCCGGCCTGCAGCAGGCGCTGGCGGATTGTCTCCAGCCCGGCCACGCCCATGTAGAAGGCCAGCGTCTGCCGCTCCTGGCCGAGCGTCTGCCAGTCGAGCGTGTCCAGCGAGTCCTTGCAGTGCGCGGTGACCATGCGCAGCGATTGCGCGTGGTCGCGATGGGTCAGCGGGATGCCGGCATAGGCGCCGCAGGCCAGCGCGGCGGTGATGCCGGGTACGACTTCGAAGGCGATGCCGTGATCGCGCAGGAACTCCAGTTCCTCGCCGCCGCGGCCGAACACGAACGGGTCGCCGCCCTTGAGCCGCACCACGCGCCGGCCACGGCGGGCGTGTTCGAGCATCAGCGCGTGGATGTGTTCCTGGCGGGTGCTGTGACCCTGCGCCGACTTGCCGACCTCGATGCGCTCGGCATCGCGTCGGGCCAGGTTCAGCACCGCGTCGCTGACCAGCCGGTCGTGCAGGATCACGTCGGCTTCGTTGAGTGCGCGCAGGGCGTTGAGCGTGAGCAGGCCGGGATCGCCGGGGCCGGCGCCGACCAGCGTCACCGAACCGGTGGCGCCGGTGGCTTGGGGGCGTTCCAGCGCGGCCAGCAACTGCGCTTCGGCCTCGCGCTGGCGCTGTTGGCGCAGCAGCCGCGGCAGCGGGCCGGCCAGCTGGCGTTCGAAGAAGCGGCGGCGCGTGCCGGTATCCGGGAACGCGGCGCGGATGCGCGCGCGCTGACGGGTGAACAGCTCGGCCAGTGCGCCCCAGCTGTCGTCGAGCAGGGTTTCCAACTGGCGCCGGATGTGGCGCGCAACCATCGGCGCACCGCCACCGCTGGAAATGGCGATCTGCAATGGCCCACGCTCGACCACCGCCGGTACCTGGAAACTGGACAGCTCGGCGTCGTCGACCACGTTGGCCAGCATCCGGCGCGCTTCGGCCCCGGCGGCGACGGCGCGGTTGACCCGGACATCGTCGGTGGCGGCGATCACCAGCCAGACCGGTTCGTCCAGCCAGGCCGCGTCGAACTCGCCGGCCAGCCAGCGCAGGCGGCCGGCCTCGGCCCAACCCTGCAGGGCGGGGGTCAGCATGGGGGCACCCACCAGCGGACGCGCGCCGGCTCGCAGCAATGCCTCGGTCTTGCGCTCGGCGACCATGCCGCCGCCGACCACCAGCACGGAGCGGTCACGCAGATCGGCAAACAAGGGGAACAAGGCGGCGGTCACGGCAGTGGGTCGGGGAAGGGAGGTCGTGACCGTAAACCTGGCTTATAGCCGTCGGAAATGACTTCATGCACGTACCAGATAGCTTTCGGTTATAAGCTGGGAGTGGGAACTCCACTACAGTCCTGCATGTGAGTCCCTCACAAGAGCGCGGCACATCCCTGTGCCGGGGTCTGATGTGTGAGTCCCTCACAAGAAGAGCAGCGCACATCCATGTGCGTGGACTCAATTGTGAATCCCTCACAGAAGCGCGGCACGTCCTTGTGCCGGGATCCAACTTTCTTGAACCAGGCCGATGACGCTGACCCAACTCCGCTACCTGGTGGCAATCGCCGATGCCGAGCTGAACATCACGCTCGCCGCCGCGCGCGTGCATGCCACCCAGCCCGGCTTGTCCAAGCAGCTCAAGCAGCTTGAGGACGAACTGGGCTTCCTGTTGTTCGTGCGCAAGGGCCGCAGCCTGGAGTCGGTGACGCCGGCCGGCGTGGAAGTGATCGAACGCGCCCGCGCGGTGCTGTCGGAAGCCAACAACATCCGTACCTACGCCGCCAACCAGCGCCGTGAGGCCCAGGGCCAGCTGACCCTGACCACCACGCACACCCAGGCACGCTTCGTGCTGCCGCCGGCGGTAGCGCAGATCAAGCACGCCTATCCGCAGGTCAGCGTGCACCTGCAACAGGCGGCGGAAAGCGATGCGTTGGACCTGCTCAGCCAGGGCGATGCCGACATCGCCGTGGTCAGCACTGCTGGCGGTGAGCCCAGCGCCGGCATCGCGGTGCCGCTGTACCGCTGGCGGCGGTTGGTGATCGTGCCGCGCGGGCATGTGCTGGATCACAGGACTGCGCCGGACATGCAGGCGCTGTCCGAGCAACCGCTGATCAGCTATGAGTCCTCGACGCGTCCGGGTTCGTCGTTGCAGCGTGCTTTCGCCCAGGTCGGGCTGGAGCCGAAGCTGGCGTTGACCGCGCTGGATGCGGATCTGATCAAGACATATGTGCGTGCGGGGCTGGGCGTGGGCCTGGTGGCCGAGATGGCGATCACGGCGAGCGACACCGATCTGCGTGCTTGGCCGGCGCCGGAGCCGATTGCGGAGTGCATTGCGTGGGCGGTGCTGCCGCGTGATCGGGTGTTGCGGGACTATGCGCTGGAGTTGGTGCATGTGTTGGCGCCGCAGATCGATAAGCGTGATCTGCGACGGGTGCTGGATGGTAATCAGGAGGCTGATTGGCCGGAGCCGCCTACTTGGGAATCTTTGACGCAGACGATTACTAGTTGATGGCGTGATCCGGAGGCTGCCCGCAGGGTTGCTCTGAGTGGTGAGGGGCCATTTGCCGCGGTATCGCTTTCTGTTTCGCGATATCGCTTTCTGTTTGAGGCCGAGGATATCTGTGGGAGGGACTTCAGTCCCGACGGGCTTTCCTGGTGATGCTGTGGGTTTCTGGTTGGAGTTGTGGTCGGGATCAAGGGCAAAGGCAGAGGCAGAGGCAAAGGCAAAGGCTTTCGCCCTTTGGGCGAGTTACCTTTCTTTGCTCGTGCAAAGAAAGGTAACCCAAAGAAAGCACGCCCCAGTCCTCGCGCCCTTCGCTGCGCTTCGGGTTCACTCCGCCAGCGGGATTTTCTGACGCGGCATCCATGCCGCGGCAGAAAACGACGTGCATCCATGCACGTCGCCCTTCGGGTTTTTCCCGCTGGCTCCGTCGCTGCGGATGGGGGCCCCAGAAGAGCGAAGAGCAAAAGCAAAATCACGAGCAACGGCAACGGCAACGGCAACGGCAACGGCAACGGCCAGTGCCACCGCAACAGCAACAGAACAGCCACAGCGAGGGCGGTTGCCTGACGGTGGCGGCGGCGGGATAACCCCAACTGCGACAGTTCGTCGCAGCAATTGGGATTAGGTGGCGGCTATCATCCGCCGATGATCCGCTCCCGGCCGTTCCTCACCTTCATGCATCGGCTCGCGCTCGTCGCGACGCTGTTGATGGTGTGCGCGCCGTTGGTGAGCCGGTGGTTGCAGGGGCTGCCCGGTGACGCCCAGCCGTTGTGCACCAGTGGGGGGCTGCGTGAGGTGATGTCCGTACTGCCGCAGGCTGGGGTGTCGCATGTAGATCATGCGATGCACGCGATTGCTGCAACGGCCGGCGATATGTACGACGGTCAGCATCCGCTGGATGAGATGGCCGGCCACGCCGATCACGGGTTCGCCTGCGATTACTGTGTGCTCGCGGCGCGGCTGCTGCCGTGGCTGGCGGTGGTGCTGCTGCTGTTGCCGCTGCTGCGTGTCATCGCGCCCGAATTCGGCGTGTCCTTCCGTATTCCCGCCGCGCCGCGCTGGCCGGCGCATGCTCCGCGCGGGCCGCCACTGCTCGCCTGACGACACGACCTGTATTGCTGGCACGGAGTCCCTCGCGGATGCCGTGCGTCTTCGTGTTTTCCGGAGTGTTTTCCGATGATCGTTCGTATCCGTCCGCCTGTTCCGGCGGTGCTTTGCTGTTGTGTTCTGCTCTGTCTCGTCTCCAGCCAGGCGCTGGCGGCCGATGGCGATGACTCCATGCTCACTCTCGGCCGGGTCCGGGCTGTCAATCCGGTCGGTGTGCAGTTGCCGGTTGGGCAGGTTTTTTCCTCGGTCGACGTGCTCGGTGCCGATCTGGTGCAGGACCAGCATGTGGATTTCAGCTGGGAGCTGTTCACCCGCGCGCCGGGCGTGCAGGTGACGCAGTTCAAGATGGGTACCGATGCCGGCCGCATCTCGTTCCGTGGCTTCAATGGCGAGGGTCGCGTCAATGCGGTCAAGCTGCTGATCGACGGCGTTCCGTCCAACGACAACGCCGGCGGCATGCCGTATCTGGATGCGGTGTTTCCGCTCGACATCGCCGCGATCGAGATCGTGCGCGGTACCAACGATCCACGTTACGGGCTCAACGCGATTGCCGGTGACGTCAATATCGTCACGCGCAGCGGCGGCAACGAGGGGGCGATCAGCGTCACTGCCGGCAGTTTTGGCACGCGCGAGGTGGAAGTGAGCAAGGGCTTCGAACAGGGAGCATGGAGCCAGAACTACTTCGTCGGCTGGCGCGACTCGGACGGTTATCGCGATCACGCCAAGGCGATCAAGCGCAACTTCGCCGGCAAGTGGTTCTACACCGATCTGGACGGGCGCTGGCGTGCCGGGCTGAGTACGCGCTACTTCCACAACAACGCCGAGGAATCGGGCTATCTGACCTATGCCGACGCGGTGGCGCAGCCGCGCAGTTCGCCGTCGTACTCCGGTCAGGATCACAGCGAGCGCCAGACGGTGCAGACCGCGCTGCACCTGGACGGGCGCATCGCCGACGATTGGGACTGGAACGCCAAGGCCTACGTCAACCGCTACACCAACGACCGCGTGGTGAAGTTCACCGCCAGTGGCGTGCGCCAGGAGCGCTACAACGACGAGAGCCATCGCGGCATGCTCGCGAGCAGTACCTGGAGACCACAGGTGGAGTGGCTGCGCGAATTCGCACTGGAAGGCGGCGTGGAAGCGCAGTGGCAGGACAACGTGGCGCGTCGCTACAGCATCGTCGATGGCGCGCGCAGCGCGTTGCTGCGCGATTGGGCCTACGACCTGGATACGCGCGGCGCCTGGCTGCAGGCAGTCATCCGCCCGACCGAGCGGCTCAAGATCGTGCCGGCCTACCGCATTGATCGCGTCTACGGTGATTTCAGCAACGTCGCGAGCGGGCTGCGTTATCCGGTCTACGGCTACGGCACGATCAAGCAACCCAAACTCAGCGCGTCCTACAGCGTGAGCGATGACGTGACCGCCTACGCCAACTGGGGCCGCACGTTCCAGATTGGTGCCGGTAACGGCGCTTACCGCACGTCGAGCAATGATCTGGCGCCGTCGATCAACGATGGTTGGGAGTCCGGCCTGAAATTCAGTCCGTGGCGCTGGGCAGATGCGCGCGTGGCGTACTGGGAACAGCGCGCATCGGGCGAGGTTGCGACCGTGCTGGGCGTGAACGGTGGCACCTCGGTCAGCGACGTTGCCAACGTCGGCAAGACGCTTCGCAAGGGCTGGGACGCGCAGTTGAACCTGCAGCCGGGCGAGCGCTGGCGTGCGTGGCTGGCGTACTCGCGACAGAAGGCGGTGATCGTCACCCCGGATCCGAGTGCGGAGGACACGCGCGGCAAGCAGATCGAGAACGTGCCGCGCTGGCTGGCTACCGCCGGCGTGGAATGGCAGGCGCTGCCGCAGCTGAAACTCAGTGCCTGGGGCAACGGACAGGGCAGTTACTACATCGATCGGGCCAACACGCTGGGGCGTTACGGTGGCTACGTGCTGGCCAATCTCGGTGCGAGCTGGACACTGGATGCCCGTGATGAGCTGGCCTTGCAGCTGAAGAACGTCGCCGATCGCTTCTATGTCTATGCCTGGTACGACAGCGGCTCTTCGGGCTACTCGCCTGGCGACGGTCGCGCGCTGTATCTGAACTGGACGCGGCGGTTCTGATGGCCACCGTCACTGCTCATGCGGAAGTCGATGCACAGCGCTGGCGTTTCTATCGGGCGGTGTGGCGCTGGCATTTCTACGCCGGACTGCTGGTGCTGCCGTTCCTGGCGTGGCTGGCGCTGACCGGCGCGGCGTTTCTGTATCAGAAGCCGATCGATCGCTTCTTTCATCACGACTTGAAGGTAGTGATGCCGAGTGGCGAGGGGCGGCTGTCGGCGCAGACGCAGGTGACGGCAGCACTGCATGCACAGCCGGGGCAGGTGTTTCGCTACACCACGCCGGAGTACGCCGATGCCAGCGCCGAGATCGGGATCATTGCGGCGGATGGAAGCAAACGCGTGGTCTACGTCGATCCATATCGGGCACGGGTGCTTGGCGAGTTGCCTGAGCATGGCACGGTGGCGTGGACGATCCGGCGTCTGCACAGCCTCGATCTGTTTGGCGCACCGGCCAGCGCGTTGATCGAGGTCGCGGCTGGTTGGGCGATTCTGCTGGTGCTGACCGGTCTGTACCTGTGGTGGCCACGCGGGCGCTTGATGCGGGTCCCTCGCAAGAGCCTGCACGTCCATGTGCAGGGGTTCAATGAGCGGGTCCCTCGCAAAAGCCGGGTGCCGGGATTCAACTGGGGTGGCGTGGTCACGGTGCGTGGACGGCCGGCGCAGCGGTTGTTCTGGCGCGATCTGCATGCAGTACTTGGAATTGGCGTCGGCGGCGTGCTGTTGTTCCTGGCGCTGACCGGAATGCCGTGGTCGTGGCTGTGGGGGGGCAAGGTCAACCAGTGGGTGAACGGTCATGACTATGGCTATCCGGCCGGCCTGCGCGTGCAGGTGCCGATGTCCGATCAGCGTCTGGCCGACACTACGTTGCCGGCGTGGTCGTTACGGCAGGCGCAGCTGCCGCGTTCGCAACCACATGCCGGGAATGTGGCCGGCGCGCATGCTGGTCACGCGATGGCTGGGATGATGAGTGATTACGCTGCGCGGCCTGGTGCGATCGGTCTGGATGCGGCGTTGGCGCACTTCGAGGCGCGCGGGATTGCACCGGGTTATGCGGTTTCGCTGCCGCGTGGTGTCGAGGGTGTCTACACCGCGTCCGTGTATCCGGCCGATCTTGCGCGTCAGCGGGTGATCCATCTTGATCAGTACAGCGGCCGGGTGCTGCTGGATATGCGCTATGCCGACTACGGTTGGCTGGGGCGTGTGGCGGAATGGGGCATCAATGTGCATCTGGGACAGCAGTACGGGGTGGCCAATCAGGTGGTGTTGCTGGTGGCGTGCCTGGGGATTCTGCTGTTGTGCGTGAGTGCGGTGGTGATGTGGTGGAAGCGGCGGCCGGCTGGGCGCCTTGGGGTGCCGCCGTTGCCTGATCCGCGTGCGATGCGGGTGGTGATGTGGGGGCTTGTTGTGGGTGGGGTGGTGTTTCCGTTGACGGGAGTTTCGATGTTGGTGGTATGGGGGTTGGATGGGTGGTTGTGTCGTTGGGGTGATGTGGGTTCTGGGCGTGGTTGATGGTTTTGTTCCCCGTGTGGTCTATCTACCGTCATCCCCGCGAAGGCGGGGATCCAGTGCCTGCTGCTTCCGCGCAATCTATCTACCGTCATCCCCGCGGAAGCGGGGATCCATGGACATTGCTTCATGGGTTTGAAGTAGCTGCGACAGCAACTTCAACAGCAAATGCTTTCGCTCCTTCGGAGCGAGTCACTTTTCTTTGCTTGTGCAAAGAAAAGTAACCAAAAGAAAGCACACCCCGGCC
>NZ_JBYSVX010000060.1:0-14945 GCF_058986605.1 Pseudomonas sp. GW821-FHT07E12
CCCCCCCCCCCCCCCCCCCCCCCCCCCCCCCCCCCCCCCCCCCCCCCCCCCCCCCCCCCCCCCCCCCCCCCCCCCCAATCCCGCGCGTCAGCGCGCGAACTTAGTCGACAACACAATCGCCGAGGTCGTACGTCCCACGCCATCGAGCGCGCCAATGCGATCGGTCAGCACATCCAGCTCGCTGACCGTGGCGGCCGCGCCGAGTGCCACCAGATCGTACGGACCGCTCACCGAGTGCAGCTCGCGCAGCTCGGGCATCGCCTGCAGTGCCTTCACCACCTGCGGCATCTGCTTGGGCAGTACGGTGATCATGATGTGGGCGCGGATATAGGCCTGCTCCACGGCGTCATGCACCCGCACGGTATAGCCGCTGATCGTGCCCTGGCGCTCCAGCTTCTCGATCCGGCTCTGCACCGTGGTGCGCGACACGCCGAGCCGGCGCGCGATCTGCGCGGTGGACGCGCGGGCATCCTCGCGCAACAGCGCGAGCAGGGCTTCATCGGCGGCGGTCAGCTTCATTTTGCAGAATACCTTCGTCTAAACGACGGAACATGCCTTGATTATGCACGTTTCACAGCTGCCAAACGACGCCCATCTACCGCTAAATTGAGCGCACGCCCTCGCAAAGCCCGCACCTCGATGTCCGGGAGCAAAGCGAACCACCCAGCCACAACCCGGAGAGCCGTATGTCCCTGAGCGATACCCTCGCCCCGTTGCGCGCCCACGCCGGCCTCCGTCTCACCGACGGTCTGGACGATGCGGCGATCGAACGCCTCGCCGATTCACATCCGGCGCTGCGCCAGGCGCTGGACGCCGCCGCCGCCGAATACGTCCGCATCAAGGACGAGTTCGCCGAGCTGCTGGACCTGGATGAACGCGCGCAGATCGAGGCGGTCCAGGGCGGCTTCATCAACTTCTATGCCGACGACTGCGTGACCCCGTACATCGCCCTGACCGCGCGCGGGCCGTGGGTGGTGACACTGAAGGGTGCGGTGCTCTACGACGCCGGTGGCTACGGCATGCTCGGCTTCGGACACACCCCGGACGTGGTGCTGGAGGCGATGGCCCGCCCGCAGGTGATGGCCAACGTGATGACACCCAGCCTGTCCCAGCGGCGCCTCGATACGGTGCTGCGCAAGGAGATCGGCCACACACGTGCCGGCGGCTGTCCGTATACCCGGTTCATGTGTCTCAACTCCGGCTCGGAAGCGGTCGGCCTGGCCACGCGCATCGTCGATACCAACGCCAAGCTGCAGACCGATCCGGGCGCACGCCATGCCGGCGCCACGATCAAGCGCCTGGTGGTCAAGGGCAGCTTCCACGGCCGCACCGATCGCCCCGGGCTGTATTCGCATTCCAGCCGCAAGACCTACATGCAGTACCTGGCCAGCTATCGCGGCGAGGACTCGGTGATCGCGATCGCACCCTACGACGTCGACGCGCTGCGCAAGGCCTTCGCCGACGCCGAACGCAACGGCTGGTTCATCGAAGCGGTGTTCCTGGAGCCGGTGATGGGCGAAGGCGATCCCGGCCGCGCCTTGCCGCCGGCGTTCTACGCCGCCGCACGCGAACTGACCCGCGCCCACGGCAGCCTGTTGCTGGTCGATTCGATCCAGGCCGGACTGCGCGCGCACGGTGTGCTGTCGGTGGTGGACTATCCGGGCTTCGAACAGCAGGAAGCGCCGGACATGGAGACCTACTCCAAGGCGCTCAATGCTGCGCAGTACCCGCTGTCGGTGCTGGCCGTCACCGAGGCCGCCGCGCGGATCTACCGCAAGGGCACCTACGGCAACACCATGACCACCAATCCGCGCGCGCTCGACGTGGCCTGCGCCACGCTCGGTCTGCTCACCCCGCAGGTGCGCGCCAACATCCGCGAACGCGGTGTGGCTGCGCTGCGCAAACTGGAACAGCTCAAGGCTGATCTGGGCGGGTTGATCACCAAGGTCCAGGGCACCGGCCTGCTGTTCTCGTGCGAGCTGGCACCGCAGTTCAAGTGCTACGGCGCCGGCTCGACCGAGGAATGGCTGCGCCGTCATGGCGTCAACGTGATCCACGGCGGCGAGAACTCGCTGCGCTTCACCCCGCACTTCGCGATGGACGATCAGGAGCTCGACCTGCTGGTCGGACTGATTGGTCGTGCGTTGCGCGAGGGACCGCGGCGGGAACAGGCTGTGGCGGCGTAACGCACGCCATCGTCATCCCCGCGAACACGGGGATGACGATCTGGAAACAATCTGCAGATCGCACTTCACTGATGCCTGGGGCAGGCGCGAAGTCAGCCCTGCCAAAGCAGCTTACTTCTGCTTCTTCGCGAAGCGTTCCAGCGACTGCCCGATCAGCACCTTCGCTTCGGCCGCGTCGCCCCAGCCATGCAGTTCGACCGGATTGCGACCTGCCGGCAGATCCTTGTAGACCCGGAAGAAAGCCTCGATACGATCGCGCTCGATCTGTGGCAGATCGGAGAGGTCACGGATGCCAGCGTAAGTCGGATCGACCTTGTCGGTGGGCACGCCGATGATCTTCTCGTCGTGCTCGCCCTTGTCGATCATGCGCAGCACGCCAATCGGACGGAAGCGGATCAACACGCCGGGATGCAGTGGTTCGCGGGTCAACACCAGCGCATCGAGTGGGTCACCATCACCGGCAAGCGTTCGCGGCAGCGAACCGTAGTTGGCGGGATACGCCACCGGCATCGACTGGAAGCGATCGACGTATACCAGGCCTTCGTCGTTGATCTCGTACTTGGTGAAGCTTCCGGCCGGGATTTCCACCGCCAGATTGACTTCCTCCGGCGCGGTTCTGGGCTGTTCGGCCAGGAACGGGTGACGGATATGGTCGTCAGCCATCGCCAACGGCGCGGCGAGCAGCAAGGCCAACAGCAATGGATACATGGTGCGTGGCGCGTTCATGGCATGCCCTCAAGAATCCGTTTTTGTGGGAGGGACTCTGGGTGGCCTAGGGCCATCAGTCCCGATGCTTTCCCGGTGAAGCCTGTCGGGACTGATGGCCCTAGGCCACCCAGAGTCCCTCCTACAGTGGTGCGCTCATTCCCAGCAACGATCCGCCCGGCCCTTCGGGCTGCTTGGCCGTGCGCAGTCGCGCGGGGCGATGCGGCCATCCTCGCGTTCGACCAGACGCTTGCCCTCGCCTCCGCGCACCAGCTCGAAGGCGTCATAGAGACGACCTGTCGCGGTATGCGATTCGTAGACCAGCCGGGTCGGATCGATGCGCAGCACCTGATAAAGCTGGGTGTCCTCGCCAACCGGCTTCATCGTCTTGCGTGCGAAATCCGATAGCCGGTATTGCTTGGGACCGGCGACCGAGACGATGAACACCGGCGTTGACGTGCTGCCCTCGTCACTGCGACGGCCATAGGTGTGATCGTGGCCCTGCAGCACCAGATCGACCTTGTGCTTGCGGATCACCGGCAGCACCTGTTCGACCAGCTTGAGGTTCTCGCGATCGGCGCGTGGCGAATAGAACGGCTGGTGGATCAGCACGATCGACCACGGATGTGGGTTCTCGGCCAGTACCTTGTCCAACCATGCCGCCTGCGCCTTGCCGGTGCCGAGATCCAGTACCGAAGTGCCATCGAGCACCGCAATGCGCACGCCCTGGTAGTCGAACCAGTACGTGGTGCGCTGCGTCTCCGAAGGCCCGTTGCGCGGCAGTGCGAACGTCAGCGGCCAGTGCCCACCGAGCACGCGCCGCTCCTGCGGGGTGTCCTCGAACTCTTCGAAATACTCGTGATTGCCCGGTGCCGGCGCCACCGCGGTGCCTTCCAGCAACCAGCGCCCGGCTTCGAACCACTCGCCCCACTCGCTGTCGTCCACGCCGTCGCCGCCACTGACCAGATCGCCCGCGAACAACGCCAGGCGTGCATCCGGCGTGCTGCGCCAACCCTGGCGGATCACCCGCGAGACCAGGCTGAGGTTCTTGTTCTGGGTATCGCCGAAGTACAGCAGCGTCAGCGGCGCATCCGCGCCGGCGGCAGTGCGGAAATGCTCCCACGGACCCCAGGTGTTGTTGCCTTGCACGCGGTAGGCGTACAGCGTGTCCGGCTGCAAACCATCGACGTCGGCACGATGGTGATGCGACGGCCCGTTCTCGCTGCGCAGTTCAGCCGTGCTGGCGACGATCCGGCGCGGCGTGCCCAGATCGGGCGAATCACTGGCGAGCGCCAGCTCCAGCGTCGGCTTGTTCACCGACGCATCAGTCCGCCACATCACCGCAAAACCGCGCGAGGCATCCTGCGCCGGCGAAGCGACGATGCGATCCGGGAAACCGCTGGCCGCGTAGTGGTGCCTCCCGGCCGGCACCTGTGTATTGGGCTCGGCCGCCCAGGCTGCAATTGCAAACGTGGCGCCCGCCACCAGCAACAACCGCTTGTCCCACCTTTTGGAATTCCCTGACCTCACTTGGCGCATTCCTTCAGCTTCAGGGCCTTGGCGATGTCGCGCCAATCGAACGCCGCCACGGCCTGATCGTCGTGCAACGCATACAACACGCCTTGCGGGAAGCGCGCATCGCCGTGCATGTCCAGCCACACACCGTCGGTGTTGGCGGTGACCTTGCCAGCGAACGCTCCGACATGCGCCAGCGTCTGCCGGTCGAATACGTGGAACAGGCTGCGATCCTTGAACTGGTCGGTGCCGATCCAGTAGCCGCTGCCATCGGCGCAGGTCTGCAACGCGATGCCTTCGGCCTGGGCCTTGTACAGATCGGCACCGATGTCGCGACCGCGATACTTGCCGTCGCTCAGGCCGTACTCGCGCAGCCGGGTGCCGGTTGCGACGTCCTCCTCGGCCAGCAGCAGGCGATCGTGCGCGGGATCGCCAAACACCGATTCGGCGATGCGGATCGCACCGGCCTCGCTGGTGTCGCCGAATGTCTGCGTCAATCGCGCGCTCCAGCGCTGGCTCTTCTCATTCAATTGATAACGACGGAAGCGATGACCGAGATCGGCCAGCGGCGGCACGGTTTCCTCATCCGCACCGAGCATGTAGTTATCGCTGACGATGACCTCGATGCCGCCATCCTTCTCGCGTGCCCACAAGCCGTAGGGCTTGCCCAGGTCCTCGGCGCCGAAGGTCAGCAGCGACTTGAACTCCGGCAGCGAGAACATCTGCACACGATGGTTGTCGCGCTCGACCACCAGGGCCAGGTTGCCGACCACAGCGATGCCGTTGGGACGATCCATCTGACCGGGCGCACTGCCCTTGCCGCCGACGCTGCGCAGGCGCTGCCCGCTGTCACCATCGAACACCACCAGCTCGCCACTCTTCTTGGCAGTGGTGATGACCCAGCGCATGCCGTCCGGGGTGACCCAGCTGGCCGGCGAGTCGAGGTTGTCGGCTGGCGTGGATGCGGTGAGGAAAGCCTCGGCCACCACTTCGTGCGCAATCCCGGACTTGCTCAACAGCGGGTCATTGTCCACTACCTCGTCGGGCTCGCGATCAGCGGACTTCGACGCGGAAGCAGACTTCGCCACCGCCGGATCGACCGAAGGTGTCTTGGCACAGGCAACCATCAGCCCACACGCCAATACGAATGCGCCCAAACGCAGCGCCGAACCTGCCGCCATCACAGCTTCACCCGGATGCCAACCGCGAAGGTACGGCCATATTCCTCGTACTGCTGGGTATGCGAGCGCGTGCCCTGGTAGCGTTCCAGCGGTTTGTCGAGCAGGTTGGATCCTTCGAAATAGACCTGCACGTTGCCGGTGACCTGGTAGTCGAGGCTGAAATCGAGCTGGGTGTTGGGTGCCACGTAGATATCGTAGCTGCGGGCCTTGCCCAACTCGTCCAGGTATTCGCTGCGATGCACCACCGAAACCCGCGTCGAGAAACCGTTCTTCTCATAGCCCAGGAAGGCGGTGTAGACGTTCTTGGAGGCGCGCGGCAGGGTGAAGTCTTCACCCGCGCGATCTTCCAGACCCGGATCGAACTCGGTATGCAGCCAGGTGCCGCTGACACCGCCGAGGAAACCATCCCAGCCGACCGGCAGGAAGTCGAACGGCTGCTGCCAGTTGAACTCGGCGCCGTAGACCTTCGCGCTCTTGCCGTTGATCGCCATGCTGACATCGTAGCCGGCGTAGCTCGGATCGTTGTCGATCACGGTGTCGACGATGTAGTTGTCGATCGACTTGTGGAACAGACCGAGCGAGACGATGCCGCTCTTGCCGATGTATTTCTCGAATGACAGGTCGAGATTGGTTGACTCGTACGGCTTGAGGTTCGGGTTGCCCAGCTCGACTTCCTCGTCGTCATTGTTGATCGTCGCATGCGGCGCGATCTGGCCGAAGCCCGGCCGCGACACGGTCTTGTTGAGCGCCGCGCGCAGTGCCCAGTCGTCACCGCCATTCCAGCGCAGATGCAGGCCCGGCAGCACGTTGGTATAGCTGGCGCTGGCCTCCAACGGCGTCACGCTGAAGCTCTCGCTGTCCTCGACGTCGATCTGGTAGCCGTTGGCCTTGAACTGGGTGTTCTCCACACGCACGCCGGCGATCACGCGCAGTGCGCCGATGTCCCAGGTGCCCATCGCGTAGGCGGCCAGGATGTCCTCGCGCGAGCTGTAGTCCTCCGACAGCATGCTCACCGCGTTGTCGGCGGCATCGCCCTCATCGGCGCTGTAGAGATTGCCGTACTGCGCCCAGTAGGCACGCATCGCCGAGGAACTGAGTACCTCGCCGAGACTGTTGCCGCGATGCGCGGGCGCTGCCTGGGTCCAGTCTGTCAGGTTGATCTTCGGGCCTTCGGACAGCGTGGATTCGTTCTTGTCGACGTTGCGCTCGCGCCAGCGTCCAAGCAGGCCGACCTTGTAGCTGGCGTTCTCGTCGTCAAAGCGCACGTTGACCTTGGCGCTGTACTCGTCGTCATCGGTACGACCCGGCGTGACCACGAACTTGTCGAACTTGTAGTTGCTGTTGTCGACCCATTCGTCGCTGGACAGCGCGATGGCCGGCATCCGGCTGTTCTGGTCGATGGTCGCATCCAGATCATCGCCGTTGTACTTGAAATAGGCCTGCAGCTCGTCGTTCACGCGCTCGCGGGTCTTGGTGTAGCCGGCCTGGTAATCCACCACCGCGCCATCAAGACGGTTCTCGCCGCCGAAGCTGGCAGCCAGCGTGTCCTGCTGCTTGGTGCGATAGCGCACCCGCTTGGAAATCTTGTCGACCGGCGCCGAATAGGTGCCGTCGCCGTTGGACTCGATATCGTCGGCATCGAAGGAGATCACCGTGGCCTGACGGGTCTCAGCATCCTTGAAGCTGCTGAACAACGTGCGCAGGTAGTAGCGATTGTCATCGTCCGGACGCCAATCCAGATTGAGGTTGGCGCCGACCCGCTTGCGCTCGATGTAGTACTTGCGACGCTGCTGCTCGACCATGACCATGTCGCCGTTGTCGATCTCGTCGTATTCGCCCTCGGTGTTGTCGGACTGGAACTTGCGGTCCTGGTAGTTCACGCCCAGCGCGACGCCGAAGGTGTTGTCGGCGAACAGATCGCTGTAGTTGAACGAGGCCTTGGGACTGGTCTTGTCGCTGAGCTGCTGGTGATTGGCCTCGAGCTTGGCGCGGATGCTGCGACCGTCGCGATCGAACGCCGAGGCCGATTCGACCAGGATCGCACCGCCGATCGAATCGCCCGGCATGTCCGGGGTCGGTGACTTGACCACTTTCAGGCGCTCGGTGGAATCGGACGGAATCACATCCAGCGGCGCGGCGCGGTTGTCGCTCTCCGGAGTACCGATCGCGATGCCGTCCACGCTGACGCTGTTGAGCGCCGCATCCAGGCCGCGCACCACCACGAAACGCCCTTCGCCCTGGTCGCGGGTCACGCTGACGCCCGGCAGGCGCTGCAGCGACTCGGCGACGTTCTGGTCCGGATAGTCGCCCACGTCGTCGGCCGAGACCGCATCGAGGATCGCATCGGATTCGCGCTTGAGGTCCACCGCACGTGCCTGCGCTTCGAGCTGCGGCCTGACTTCGACGCGATCGAGATCGGTGGGCGTACCCGAGGCGACGGCATCGATGGCCTGCGCGTTCGAGGCTGCAACCACCGCGCCCAGACCCAGAGCAATCGCCACGAACAACGGATGTTTGGTGTGCACTGCCGAATTCCCCAATGTCGGTAAACGATGGGTTCACACCGTATTTCCGACAGGTTTCATGCCAGTGACAAAACACGTTGTTTTAACGAAGTTACGACATTGTCCCGACATCAGTGCGCGTCGAGTTCGTGTCAGCGCTGGAATACGACAATTGGATGACAGCGCGCGAACCTGCCGCTGAAGCCCGTGCTTTCCCGCTCAGGGATTCGATGAGCAAGTCGCGCAGAGGAATCTGCGAGTGGCCAATCCCTCCTGGAAACCCGCGTATGGTTGCGCCAGGAATTCGACCAGCGAGCCGCTTGCGGAGCGCGCATACATCGTGGATGCGCGAGCGCGACCGGCGCACTCTTTCGGATGCCCACACCGCTCCGCGCAGGACTCAACTGGCGAGCGATGCCGGCCCTGCGGCACACTGTGCAGACCTCCACGCCAGATATCGCCATGAAGATCGTTGAAGTCCGCCACCCCCTCGTCCAGCACAAGATCGGCCTGCTGCGTGACGCCGAACTGAGCACCAAGGGCTTCCGCGAACTGGTGACGGAGCTGGGCACGCTGCTGGGCTACGAGGCCACCGCCGACCTGGAAACCGAGCCGCACACCCAGCCCGGCTGGGCCGGCCCGGTGCAGGTGCAGCGCATCGCCGGCGCCAAGATCACCCTGGTCCCGATCCTGCGCGCCGGCCTGGGCATGCTGCCGGGCGTACTGGCCCTGATCCCGGCCGCACGCGTCAGCGTGGTCGGCCTGCAGCGCGACGAAGAGACCTTGCAGCCGGTGCCCTACTTCGAGCGCCTGACCGGCCGCCTGACCGAACGCGACGCCCTGATCCTCGACCCGATGCTGGCCACCGGCGGCACCCTGATCGCCACCATCGACATGCTCAAGCGCGCCGGCGCCCGCCGCATCAAGGGCATCTTCCTTGTCGCCGCCCCCGAGGGCCTGAAAGCCCTGGAAGCCGCCCACCCCGACGTGGAGGTCTACACCGCCGCGATCGACGAACGCCTCAACGAAAAGGGCTACATCCTGCCGGGCCTGGGCGATGCTGGTGACCGCATCTTCGGCACCAGGGTGGAGTGAGCGCTACGGCAGCGATCATGCTGCACACCTGATTGATCGGAATGATTGGCCCCAGGGCCAATCAACACGCCAGCGAAGCTTAGGCGGTTGAAGTTGCCGTTGCCGTTGCCGTTGCTCGTGATTTTGCCCTTTGCCTTTGACTTTCCGGGGCCCCCATCCGCAGCGACGGAGCCAGCGGGAAAAACCCGAAGGGCGACGCACATGGATGTGCGTCGTTTTCTGCCGCGGCACGGATGCCGCGTCAGAAAATCCCGCTGGCGGAGTGAACCCGTAGCGCAGCGAAGGGCGCGAGGACTGGGGCGTGTTTCTTTGGGTTACGTTTCTTTGCACGAGCAAAGAAAGGTAACTCGCTCCGAAGGAGCGAAAGCCTTTGCTGTTGCTGTTGCCGTTACTTCAACTCCAAAAAGCAACGTCCATGGATTCCCGCTTCCGCGGGAATGACGGTAGATGGATCGCGGAGAACGGTGCGGAAGTCGCTGGATCCCCGCCTTCGCGGGGACGACGGTAGAGAGATCGCGCGGAAGGCACTGGGTCCCCGCCTGCGCGGGGACGACGGTATAAGCACACAACGCATCAGCAGATCGAGCCGGATATTCCTCAACAACCCCCGGACCCTACTTCCGCGTAAGCACCTGAATCGCCGCACTCACATACACCAACGGCGCATTCCAGTTGATCGCCACCTCGTTACTCGCATAACTGCACGCATCATCCAGATACGACAACGCCGGCAACTTCGACGGATAGCCCATCTTGCAGCCAGCAATATCCTGCTGCCCCGGCTGCGGACCGCCCACCAGCATCCCCGGCACCGGCTCGACAACGCCGTCGGCCTCGGAAATCCGGTGGTGGATATGCATCGGCGAGCGCAACCCCAGACCGGTGACGAACGACAGCCCCAGCGGATTGCGCCCCAGCACGTAGTCCAGCTGCGACTGCGCCGCATCCAGGTACTCACGCTTGCCGGACAGGCGATAGCCCTGCAACAGCATCATCGCCTGGTTGAGCGCGCCCGAATTGCTGCCCCAGCGGAAATCGCGCTCGGTCATCGCAATCCGCCACGGCGATTGCTGCCATTGCGCCGCCAGCTTCTCGGCCAGGCCGTCGATCTCACGCACGATGCGCTCGCGATCGGCATGCGCCGTCAGCCGATCGCGATGCTGCGCCAGGGTCATCCACGCCAATCCGCCCACGTCGCCCCACGACGGCACGCCGGCCGGCACCTTGCGCGCGATGAACGCATCGTAGAAACCATCCTCGCCGGTGGCGACATACAGCTCCGCCGCCGCCCAGGCGAACTCATCACTCAGTTCCGCATCATCGTAGCCGCCGGTATGCACGTCTGCCGGCTGCTTGTAGATCACATCAGGATGTTGACGCGCCCACTGCCATGCCTTGCGCGCCGCCGCCAGCATGCGCGCGGACTGGCCCGGATACTGTTTTTCGAACGGCGCATAGATCCGGCTGGCGGCCGCCATCACCGCGGCGAAATCGAGCGTTGCTGCGGTGCCCTTCATCACCACGTAGCGTTGGTCACGAGCCTGCGCCGGCATCACCACGTTTTCGAACTTCAACGTGGTCAGCTTGTGGTAGACCCCGCCATCGGCCGGGTCCTGCATCGTCAGCATCCACTGCAGGTTCCACCACGTCTCCTGCAGGATGTCCGGCACGCCGGACGCCTCGTTAGGAATGTTGACCTTGAGATCGGTGAAGAACTGCGGGTAGTGCTCGTACGCCGCCAGCAGCGTATAGGTACTGATGCCGGAGTTGACTACGTACTTGTTGTAGTCGCCGGCGTCGTACCAGCCTTTCGGCGCGGAAATCGAGCTGCCCTCTGGGCGCGTCGCCGAGGCGGCGGATGCGTGCACACGCACGTCGGTATCCGGATGCCCGGCCGCGCGCGCGAAGCGTCCGGCATAGCGCTCCGGCAGGTCGGTGCTGGCACGGTTGAAGTAGTAGGCCTTCAATGCTGCTTTCGCGACCGGCACATAGGCGTCGTTCGCGATTGGAAACGGATCGGAGGGCAGCAAACCTTCGATGCGCAACCGGTAGCGGCCCGGTTTGACCAGCGCGCTGAAATCGGCCAGTTGCGCAGCCTGTCCGGCCGGTGCCCAGTCGCGTGCGGGCTGCAGCTGCCCGTGCAGCACGGTGCGTCCACGCGCATCCTCGACCGTGAATTCGGAAGCGTCCGCCTCGCTACCCGCAAGGCGCCCGACCACGGCGAACTTCTGCGACGCTGGCAGGAAACCCAACTGGTCCAGATGGATGGGAGATATCGCCGCAGGCCCTGCTTCAGCCGAGCGGGCCAGCTGCGGCATGCAGCACGCGACAAGTGCAAGGAGAGCGAATCGATTCATTCGCCGATACTGCCGCTGCCCACCCCGGGCAGCAAGACCGCGACCGTTATAGCCAACGGCCGTGATCGAATAGCCGTTACGCGGCCAGTGAACGCGCGCGCAGTTCCTCGACCTCATGCGCGGTCGAAAAGCGCCCCTTGCTGTCGCGCACCACCTGCGCCAGCGCGCAGGCCGGATCGTGGGTGAAGAACAGATGCACGTTGCGGGCGAGCTTGTCCTCCAGGAACGCGCGTTTCTCGTCGATCAGCAGTTCGGCGTTGCGGTCATAGCCCATCGTGATCGGCAGATGCACCCACGAACGCCCGGGGATCAAATCCGCGCAGAACGCCACGCCGCCATGCGGCTGGCCCTGCACCTGCTCGGGCCCGACGATCTCCGACAGCATCAGCCCCGGCGTGTGCCCATCGCTGAAGCTGAAACGCACCGCCTCGCCTAGCGCGCGCGAGTACGCGCCATCGACGATCTCCAGCCTACCGCTGGCCTCCAGCAGGCCCGGCAACTCGGGAATGAAGCTGGCGCGATCGCGCGGATGCGGATGTTTGGCCCGCTCCCAGTGGGTGGCGCCGATCAGATAGATCGCATTGGGAAACAGCAGCTCCGGCGCACGGCCCTCGACCCATGGCGCGAGCAGGCCGCCGGCATGATCGAAGTGCAGATGGCTGAGCACCACCACATCGATGTCCTCGTGCTCGAACCCGGCTTCGCGCAGCGATTCGATCAGCACGTGGTTGTCTTCCTGGATGCCGTAGCGCTCGCGCAGCTTCGGCTCGAAGAATGCGCCGACGCCGGTCTCGAACAGCACCGTCTTGCCCGCCAGTGGACTGGCCAGCAGCGCCCGGCAGGCCAGGCCGATCCGATTGGCTTCGTCGGGCGGCGCCCACTTTTCCCACAACGCGCGCGGCGCGTTGCCGAACATCGCGCCGCCATCCAACTTCTGGGTGTTGCCTTGTATCGACCAGAGTTTCATTTTGGAATTATCGAGGTAGCGGCGTTAAGGATTCGGAAGCGGGCCAGGCAGGATGCAGAAGCGATGTGGGAGGGACTTCAGTCCCGACAAGCCTTATCGGCTCACTGTCGGGACTGAAGTCCCTCCCACAGGAGAAACCGGCAGAGGCTCCAGGAACCGGGAGATGCGCTCCCGATCCCCGATCCGTATCAGTGCGCCGGGCTATCCAGTTGCACTTCCGCCGCACCCACTTCATTACGCGGATCGCTGCCACCGGCCAGGGTGTTGCTGCGGTGATCCCATTCGACCGTCTGCAGGTTGCCCCAGACGTGGCTGGAACCACGCCCGCCAGCGGCGTTGTCGCCCGGCAGCTTGAGCGTGTGTCCCATCGCCTGCAGCTGTTTGATGGTGGCCTCGTCGAAGGTGCCGGTCTCGGCCTCGATCACGTCCGGCAACCACTGGTGGTGGTAGCGCGGCAGCGCGGCGACCTGCTGCGGGTTCAGGCCGTCGTCGTAGCCGAGGATGCCCAGCAATACCATCGTGATGATGCGGCTGCCGCCCGGCGTGCCGAGCACCACGGTCTTGTCGGCGTTCTGCATGAAGGTCGGCGTCATCGAGCTGAGCGGACGCTTGCCGGTCTTGGGCGCGTTGGCCTCATAGCCCATCACGCCGAACGCGTTCGGCGTGCCCGGCTTCAACGCGAAGTCGTCCATCTCGTCGTTGAGCAGCACGCCGGTGCCCTTCGGGATCAGGCCGGAGCCGTACAGCAGGTTCACCGTCTGGGTCGCGCCGACCAGATTGCCTTCGTCATCGATGATCGAGAAATGCGTGGTCTCGTCGTCCTCCAGCGGCGTCGGATTACCCGACAGCAGGTCGCTCGGCGTGGCCTTCTCCGGGTTGATCGTCGAGCGCAGGCCGAGCGCGTAATCCTTGCTCAGCAGCACGCGCTGCGGGATCGCGGTGAAGTCCGGATCGCCCAGAAAGAAGGTCCGGTCACGGTAGGCGCGACGCATCGCTTCGACCACCAGATGGGTGCGGTGCGCCGGATCCATCGCCTTGAGGTCATAGCCCTCCAGGATCTGCAGCATCGATGCCAGCGCGATGCCACCCGACGACGGCGGCGGTGCGGTGGTGATCTTCCAGCCCTTGTAGTCGAACTGGATCGGCGTGCGCTGCTTGACGCTGTACGAGGCCAGCTCGCTCGCGTTCCACTTGCCCCCGGCCTGATTGACGCCGGCGATCAGCTTCTTGGCAGTCTCGCCCTTGTAGAAACCATCGAAGCCCTTCTCGCCCAGCAGAGCCAGCGTGTGCGCCAGCTCGGGCTGCTTGAAGATCTCGCCCTCGGCGATCGGCTTGCCGTTGCGCAGGTATACCTCGCGCGTCCCGGGATAACGCTCCATCACCTCGGCTCGCTGTGCATAGCCCTTGGCCATGCGCGCGTACACCGGGAAGCCCTCGCTGGCGATGCGGATGGCCGGTGCCAGCGACTGCTTCAGCGGCAGCTTGCCGTGCTTCGTTGCCAACTCGACCAGCGCCGCCGGCAGACCGGGGATACCGGCCGACCACGGCCCGTTGATCGACTTGTTCGGATCGAGCTTGCCGTCCTTGTCGAGGAACTTGTCCGGCGAAGCCGATGCCGGCGCGACTTCGCGCGCGTCGAGCATCACGTCCTGGCCGCTCTTGGCATCGTGCAGCAGGAAGAAACCGCCACCGCCCAGGCCAGAGCTGATCGGCTCGACCACGCTCAACGTCGAGGACACCGCCACCGCCGCGTCGAACGCGTTGCCGCCCTCGCGCAGAATCTGCAGACCGGCCTCGGTGGCCAGACGGTGACCGCTGGCAATGGCCGCGCCAGGCGGATGCGCGGCGGCATCGGCAGGCGTTGCTGTCGTTGACGGATCGGCCCAAGCGGCCGGTGACAGCAGCAGGCCCAGCAACAGGCCGTGGCGGACGAGTGTTCTCATGGGGCGGGGGGCTCCTGATCGTACAGTTCGGGGTGGTCGCGCTGCAGCCGCAGCAGTTTGGCGAGCAGTTGATCGTGGCTCTCGGGGATGTCCGGATCGGGGTCGATGCATTCGACCGGGCACACCACCACGCATTGCGCCTCATCGAAATGACCGACGCATTCGGTGCAACGCGCCGGATCGATCACATAGATCGTCTCGCCCATGGAGATGGCGTGATTCGGGCAGGCCGGCTCACAGACGTCGCAGTTGACGCAGAGCTCGTTGATCTTGAGGGACATTTCGGGGAATTCGGCACCAACCCGATCATCTTACCGGGATCGGACAGGCAGGTCCGCCCGGCGGTGGAACGCTGCGGCCGGCTTTTGGCTGCGGCGGGCTTTTGTGCGGCTGGCTTCTGTAGGAGCGGCTTCAGCCGCGAGGGGCTTTACCGGTAAAGCCCCTCGCTGTCTCTTATCCACACCTGACGCTGCCGACGAATGCCCAGAAGTG
>NZ_JBYSVX010000061.1:0-13616 GCF_058986605.1 Pseudomonas sp. GW821-FHT07E12
CCCCCCGCCCCCCCCCCCCCCCCCCCCCCCCCCCGCTCCTACAGTGATTTCAATGGTCACGCTGCCGGCGCTTCGGCGAAAATAGCCGGATGCCGATGACTCCCCTGCGCAAGGCGCAACTGCAAATCCATTTCTGCGTCCTGCTGTGGGGCGTGACCGCAATCCTCGGCAAGCTGACCACACTGCCGGCGCTGCCGCTGGTGTGGTGGCGCATGCTGATCGTGGTGGTGGCGCTGGCGCTGCTGCCGCGTGTCTGGCGTGGCCTGCGCGCACTCACGCCGAAACTGGCACTGGCTTACTGCGGCATCGGCGCACTGGTCGCGCTGCATTGGCTGACCTTCTACGGCGCGATCAAGCTGGCCAATGCTTCGGTAGCGGCGACCTGCATCGCACTGGCACCGGTATTCACCGCGGTGATCGAGCCCTGGGTGGCACATCGCCCCTTCCAACCCCGCGAACTGCTGTTCGGCATCGCGGTGTTGCCGGGCGTGGCGATGGTGGTAGGCGGCGTCCCGGACGGCATGCGCGCCGGCATCGCGGTGGGTGCGGTGTCCGCCTTGCTGGTGTCGCTGTTCGGATCACTCAACAAGCGCATGGTCAGCCATGCCGATCCGCTCACCGTCACCGCATTGGAACTGGGCGCCGGCACCCTGCTGCTGACCCTGCTCGCGCCCCTGATGCCAATGCTGCTGCCGGCCTTCAGCGGCAACCTGCTGGTGATCCCGGATCTACACGACGCCTCCCTGCTGCTCGCACTGGCCCTGGCCTGCACACTGCTGCCGTTCGCACTATCCCTGGTGGCCCTGCGTCACCTCAGCGCCTATTCGGTGCAACTGGTGACCAACCTCGAACCGATCTACGCCATCGTGCTCGCCGCACTGCTGCTGGGCGAACAGAAGGAACTGGCACCCCTGTTCTACCTTGGCGTAGCGATCATTCTGGGTGCAGTGTTCCTGCATCCGCTGTTGGAGCGGCGGCGGACGCCGCAGACTGAAAGCGGCGACCTGTCTGCACGATAGAGCGGACCGCAACCAGCTACATCGATGCCGTTGCGGTTGCGGCTGCGGCTGCGGTTGCGGCTGCGGCTGCGGTTGCGGTTGCGGTTGCCGTTGCCGTTGCTCGTGATTCTGCCTTTGCTGTTGCCTTGGACTTTGACTTTCCCGGGGCCCCCATCCGCAGCGACGGAGCCAGCGGGAAAAACCCCGCAGGGGCGACGCACATGGATGTGCGTCGTTTTCTGCCGCGGCATGGATGCCGCGTCAGAAAATCCCGCTGGCGGAGTGCACCCGTAGCGCAGCGAAGGGCGCGAGGACTGGGGCGTGCTTTCTTTGGGTCACCTTTCTTTGCACGAGCAAAGAAAGGTGACTCGCTCCGAAGGAGCGAAAGCCTTGGCAGTTGAAGTTGAAGTTGCGGCCATTTCAACGTCAAGAAGCTAAAAGCAACGTCCATGGATCCCCGCCTACGCGGGGATGACGGTAGAGAGATAGTGGGGAACGGTAGAGGACGGATGCGGAAGTCACTGGGTCCCCGCCTGCGCAGGGACGACGGTAGATAGGTCACGACGGAGACTGCCAGCTACCCGCTTTCCTGACACTGACAAATGACACCAACAAAGCCAAGGCCCACCAAGCAAGAGCAACCAGAAATTCCCTAATCGAACAACCGCTCCTGCACCACCACCTCCTCCTCAACCTCATCAAACCCACCCAACCCCACCCCCACCAATCGATACCGCGTCTCCCCAGGCAACTCCACACGCTTCAGCAACGCCTGCGCGATCAACACGAACTCCTCCACCGACTGCGGCGGCCGCTCCGGCGTATGGCTTCGAGTAAGAATGCGGAACGCAGACGTCTTCAACTTCACCACCACCGTGCGTCCCTGACGATCGACACGCCGCGCCGCATTCCAGGTCTTCTCGCCAAGACGCGCGATATGCGGCGCAAGTTCCTCCAGCGGCAGATCCTCGGCGAAGGTGTCCTCGGACGACACCTGCTGCACTTCCTGATGCGGCTGCACCGGCCGCTCGTCGATGCCGCGTGCACGGTTGTAGAGGCCAAGCCCGAAACTACCGAAATGCGCCTGCAACTCCTCCAACGGCCGCTGGCGCAACTCGCCGACCGTGCTGATGCCAAGTGCGTTCAACTTGCTTTCCGCCACCTTGCCGACGCCATGGATGCGCCCGACCGGCAACGGTGTCAGGAACGCTTCGATGCGCGAAGGCGGGATCACGAATTGACCATTCGGCTTGCGCCAGTCCGAGGCGATCTTGGCGAGGAACTTGTTCGGCGCAATGCCGGCCGAGGCGGTCAACGAGGTTTCCTCGAATATCTGTGCGCGGATCAGCTGCGCGATCTCGGTGGCGACGGTCATGCCGCTCCTGGCCTCGGTGACATCGAGATAAGCCTCGTCCAGCGACAATGGCTCCACCAGATCGGTATGCCGCTGGAAGATCTCACGCACCTGCCGCGACACCGCTTTGTAACGGGTGAAATCCGGCGGCACGAAGATCGCATCCGGACACAACCGCTCGGCGCGCACCGCCGGCATCGCCGAGCGCACGCCGTACTTGCGAGCCTCGTACGAGGCCGCACACACCACCGAGCGCGCCCCGCGCCAGGCCACCACCACCGGCTTGCCGCGCAGCGCCGGATCATCACGCTGTTCCACGGACGCGTAGAACGCGTCCATGTCG
Organism: Pseudomonas sp. GW821-FHT07E12; assembly: GCF_058986605.1. Lineage (NCBI taxonomy): Bacteria > Pseudomonadati > Pseudomonadota > Gammaproteobacteria > Pseudomonadales > Pseudomonadaceae > Pseudomonas > Pseudomonas sp. GW821-FHT07E12. Next base: position 2,696 of record NZ_JBYSVX010000061.1, read on the forward strand.
ACGTGGATGATCTTGCGCATCGGGGATGACACCTGCGGTGGCGTATGTTTTCGCGCATCTTACGCGAGCGCGCGCATACTGCATCCGATAGCGGCGGCATCGATGTGCCGCTTCGGCGCCGCACGCCTGCGTACGCTACGCATGAGTACGGATAAAACGTTTGATTGAACGCCGAAAGCTCGTGCACCCTGCGCGCCTTCGACACCTCGCATCCGCAGGATGATCCATGAATCGTACCCACGCGTTCTCGCGCGACGCATTGCTGGCCAGCGCCCGCGGTGAACTGTTCGGCCCGGGTTTCGGCCGCCTTCCCAACGACCCGATGCTGATGTTCGATCGCATCACCGACATCCGTGACGAGGGCGGTCCGCACGGCAAGGGCTACGTGCATGCGGAACTGGATATCCACCCGGACCTGTGGTTTTTCGGCTGCCACTTCATCGGCGATCCGGTGATGCCCGGTTGCCTCGGGCTGGATGCGATGTGGCAGCTGACCGGCTTCTTCCTGACCTGGATCGGCGCGTCCGGCAAGGGCCGTGCGCTGGGCTGTGGCGAGGTCAAGTTCACCGGGCAGGTGCTGCCGGATGCCAGGTTGGTGCGCTACGAGATCGACATCAGCCGGGTGATCAACCGCAAGCTGGTGATGGCGCAGGCCGACGCGCGCATGCTGGTCGATGGCCGTGAGATCTACGCCGCCAAGGATCTGCGCGTGGGTCTGTTCAGCTCGACGGAGGCGTTCTGATGCGTCGCGTCGTCATCACCGGTATCGGTATCAACAGCTGCCTTGGCAACGATCTGGACACTGTGTCGCAGGCATTGCGCGAGAGCCGCTCCGGCATCCGTGCGCTGCCCGACCACGCCGAGATGGGGCTGCGCAGTCAGGTCGGCGGACGGGTCGATCTCGATCTGGATGCGCTGATCGATCGCAAGCTCAAGCGCTTCATGGGCGATGCCTCGGCCTACGCCTACCTGGCCATGCGCGATGCGATCGCCGATGCCGGACTGGACGCGGAGACGGTCACCGATCTGCGCACCGGCCTGATCGTCGGTTCCGGCGGCGGCTCCAGCCAGTGGCAGGTGGAGACCGCCGATCTGCTGCGCACGCGCAACGTGCGCAAGGTCGGCCCGTACATGGTGCCGCGCACCATGTGCTCGGCGGTGTCGGCGTCGCTGGCGACCGCGTTCGGTATCCGCGGCCTGAGCTACTCGCTGTCGGCGGCGTGCGCGACGTCGGCACACTGCATCGGCGCGGCCGCCGATCTGATCCGTCACGGCGCGCAGGACGTGATGTTCGCCGGCGGCGGCGAGGAACTGCACTGGTCGATGAGCGTGATGTTCGATGCGATGGGCGCGCTCTCGACCGGCTTCAACGACCGCCCCGAGGTCGCCTCGCGCCCGTATGACGCACAGCGCGATGGCTTCGTGATCGGCTCCGGTGGCGGCATGCTGGTGCTGGAGGACTACGAGCACGCCAAGGCGCGTGGCGCGCACATCCATGCCGAGCTGGTCGGCTACGGCGTGACCTCCGACGGTGCCGACATGGTCGCGCCATCCGGCGAGGGCGCGGTGCGCTGCATGCATATGGCGATGCAGGGCCTGGAGCGCCCGATCGACTATCTCAACACCCACGGCACCTCCACGCCGCTGGGCGACGTCACCGAGTTGCAGGCGGTGCGCGAGGTGTTCGGCGAGGCGGTACCGCCGTTGTCGTCGACCAAGGCACTTTCCGGTCATTCGCTGGGTGCGGCGAGCGTGCACGAGGCGATCTTCTGCCTGCTGATGCTGCGCGACGGTTTCATCGCCGGCTCGGCCAACATCGAGCAGCTCGATCCGCGTGCGGAAGGTTTCCCGATCGTGCGCGAAAGCCGTGAGGCGAAGCTGGAGACGGTGATGTCCAACAGTTTCGGCTTCGGCGGCACCAATGCCGCGTTGGTGTTCGCGAAGGTGTAGCGCGATTGCGGGTTCGGCGAACGCTTTTGCTGCCTGCTGCTGAAGCAAGCGCGTGCTCAGTCGCGCTTCGAGCACCTTCTCCCGCAAGCGGGAGAAGGTGAGCGGCCGATCATGCTGTTCGAACAACCGTATCGTGGCTCGCCGCCAGCCTGCAGCCCGTCAGTACCGTTTCTTCGCGGCAATTGAGGCCGATGCGCCCTAAGGCTTCTGATCCTTGGCCGCCTTATCTTTGGCCTCCTGCTCCTTGCGCTTCTTTGCCTCCTCCTCGATCAGCTTTATCTCCGCCGGATGCAGAGGCGACCAGGCCACGGGCCCTGCCGTGTTCTCGTGCCACTCCGGATGCCGCTTCGGATTCAGCGCATCCGGAGGCGGCAACTGGCTGTCCATGCGCTCGCCCGGAGGAATCCACGGCGGCGGCGCCCAAGCGCCGGAGGGTTCGGCGGGAAGCGCGGGCGTCCACTCCGGCTGCGGCGGCGCCAACTGGCGCACCAATGCATTGGGAAGCGGCGTCTCCGCCGGCACCGAAACGCCACGCCAGCGCGTGCGCTCGCGGGACCAGGAGCGCGTGCGGTAGTGCGCGTTCCAGTAATCATCCAGGGAAAACTCGATCGTCGGCACCGCTGTTGCGACCGTGCTGCCATCGTCACGTGTATCGAACACGATCATCGCCGCCGATATCCAGCCGCGCTGCTCCTGCCAGCGCACATCGCACCACGACCAATCCGCGATGCAGCCATGAACCTGCAGATCGTCACCGCGCGATATCGATGCTACCTGCGGGTACTGGTGGGATGGGCCCGCACGCAGCGTGGCCGCGCCATAGGCATGACCGCTCTGCTGCGCTATCGCCGGCACGGCCAGCAACAGCAACACCACCGCACTGCATGACAGCCACCTCATCGCGTCCTCCTTGGGGCCGGGCAACGCCGCCGGCCGGTTCCTGATACCCCTGCCGTTCCTTTGTAGCGCGCAAGTACACGCTGCGGCACGACACGCAATGCACGCGATTCAGCTCAGGGCCGGGAAGACAACGACTGTTTTAACGCCGTTGTCCCCGTGCAGACGGCGATTCGACGGCGCTCGGTCCGATCACAACGAAGGTCACCAGACTCCCGTCTATACGGAAGCGACGGGCGGGGCTTGCCCTCGAATCATTACCCCTCTCCAGGCAGGAGAGGGGCTTCATGTCATGAAGCAGGCATCGCGGCCCGTCAGACGGAACCGCTTACACAGGGTGATCGTCCTGCGGCTTGCCGTCGTCACGACGCTGGCCGTCCTGTTTGCGTTGCTGTTGCGGGCGAGCCCCCTGACGGTCGTTCTGCTGCCCCGTCGGCTGTTGCTGCGGAGGGCGCCCTGCTTGCGCGGGATTGGCCGGACGCATGTTCTGATCAGCACGCTGGGGCTGCTGCACCGGACGCTGCTGCTCGGTCCGGCGGTCATGGCCACGATCCTGATTACGATCCTGATTACGATCCTGATCACGATTCTGGCCGCGGTCTTGACCACGGTTCTGATCGCGATCCTGACCTCGGTATCCGTTGTCACCCGGCCGCCCCTGCGGCGGGCGGTTCCCGGCCGAAGGATATGGCTGCTGTTGCGGCCGCCCCTGCATCGGTCGCGGCTGGCCCGGGCGGTACTGCGGCTGACGCGATGGCGGGCGATAGCCGTTCCAGCGATCACGCTCGCGGTACCAGGAACGCTGGCGATAGTGGTCGGACCAGTACGCGCCCAGCGCGAACGCGAGAATCGGCAGACCGATCGACGCGCCGGAGCTGTACACGTCCACGCGTCGACCCGAATAGTCGTATTCCAGCAGGCCTGCGGAGATCCAGCCGCGTTCGCCGCGCCATTGCACGTCGCACCACGACCAGTCGTCGACGCAACCGTAGATATCCACCGGCACGCCACCGGGCAAGGTCGACACGCGTGGATAACCGACATCGGGGCCGGCACGGAGATTGGCGTTGGAGACGGTGTAGCCGGTGCGGGACTGGGCCTGCGCAGTGCCGGCGACCGCCACCGCCGCCAGCAGCACCCCGCAGAAGATCAGGCGCTTCATGTTGTGCTCCTGGATGACCGCAAAGCCCGGCCATTCCGGGCTCCACGATCTAACTCCGCACCCGGGAACGGCAGCGTGAAACCTCAGCCGGCCATGCCGTTGTGGCGCAGCAACGCATCGATCTTCGGTGCACGGCCACGGAAGGCACGGAAGTTCTCGGCCGCGCTGCGACTGCCGCCGCGTGCCAGCACTTCGTGGCGGAAACGCGCACCGGTTTCGGCAGCCTTGGCTGGCGCTTCCTCGAATGCGGCGTAAGCGTCGGCGCTGAGCACTTCGGCCCACTTGTAGCTGTAGTAACCGGCCGCGTAGCCACCGGCGAAGATATGGCTGAACTGATGCGGGAAGCGTGCCCAGGCCGGTGGCATGTTCACCGCGACTTCGGCGCGCACGCGATCCAGCAGTTGCATCACGTCATCCTGCTGTGCATCGAATCCACTGTGCAGCTGCATGTCGAACAGGCCGAATTCGAGCTGGCGCACGGTGAACATGCCGCTCTGGAAATTACGCGCGGCCAGCATGCGATCGAACAGGTTGCGCGGCAGCGGCGCACCGGTATCGACATGCGCGGTCATCGCCTGCACGCGCTCCCATTCCCAGCAGAAGTTCTCCATGAACTGGCTGGGCAGTTCGACCGCATCCCACTCCACGCCGTTGATGCCGGCCACGCCCAGCTCGCCGACACGGGTCAGCAGCTGATGCAGGCCATGGCCCATTTCGTGGAACAGGGTGATCACTTCCTGATGGCGGAACGTGGCCGGCTTGCCGTCACCCCCGCCGCCGAAGTTGCACACCAGATAGACCAGCGGGGTCTGCACGCTTTCGCTCTTGTCGCGACGGTTGCGGCAGTCGTCCATCCAGGCGCCGCCACGCTTGCCCTCGCGGGCGTACAAATCGAGATAGAACTGCCCGACCAGCTTTCCGTCGGCATCGACCAGCCGGTAGAAGCGCACGTCCGGATGCCAGACCGGCGCGCTGTCCTGTTCCACGCGCAGGCCGTACAACGCATGGATCACCTCGAACAATCCGGCCAGCACCTTCGGCTCGGCGAAGTACTGCTTCACCTCCTGCTCGGAGAAGCTGTAGCGCGCCTGCTTGAGCTTCTCGCTGGCGTAGCCGATGTCCCAGGCTTCCAGCGTGTCCAGGTCCAGCTCGTCCTTCGCGAATGCTTCCAGCTCGGCGCGATCGTGCTGTGCATAGGGCTTGGCGCGTGCGGCCAGGTCGTGCAGGAAGCCGAGCACTTCGGCAGGGCTCTCCGCCATCTTCGTCGCGACCGAGTAATCGGCGTAGCTGGCGAACCCCAGCAGCGCCGCCAGTTCGGTACGCAGCGCGAGGATGCGGGCGATGTTGGCGCTGTTGTCGAGTGCCGGATCATCGCCCAGCTCGGAGGCGCGCACCGCACTGGCGCGGTAGACACGCTCACGCAGCGCGCGGTTGTCGGCGTAGCTCAGCACCGGAAGATAGCTTGGCGCCTGCAGGGTGAATTTCCAGCCCGCCTTGCCCTCTTTCTCGGCACCGGCGCGCGCAGCCGCGACTACTTCGCCTGGCAACCCGGCCAGTTCGGCCTCGTCGCTGGCGTCAAAAGAGTCCGCGCACAAGGACGTGCGCTGCTTTTGTGAGGGGCTCACCACATACGACCATGCGTCGGTGGCATCGAGCACGTTCTGCGAGAACTTCGCCGACAGCGCCGACAGTTCTTCCTGGATCTGCGCGAAGCGCGCCTTGTCGGCCTCGCCCAGTTCGGCACCACCGAGGCGGAAGTCACGCAGCGCGTTCTCCACCACCTTGCGGCGCGCGGCGTCGTAGCCGTCCCACTCGGACGATTCGCCCAGTTGCTTGTACTGCGCGTACAGCGCCAGGTTCTGGCCGAGCGCGCTGCCGAAGCGGCTGACCTTGGGCAGGTTGGCGTTGTAGGCCTCACGCAGTTCCGGGGTGTTCACCACCGCCTGCAGGTGCGATACCTGGCCCCAGGCGCGATACAGCCGCTCGGTGGCGTCGTCCAGCGGCACCACGAAACCATCCCAGCTCACCGGCGCGAGCGTCTCGGCGTGCTTCACCGCGGCTTCGGCTTCGGCCAGCAACTGGTCGATCGCCGGGGCGACGTGTTCGGGACGGATCGCGTCGAAACGCGGCAGGCCGGAAAAATCGAGCAGGGGATTGGTCATGGTGTTCTCGGGAAGTCGGTCCGATGCGGATATGGCGTTCATTCCAGCGCGGCGCAAGGCAGTGTCGGCAGCGGCCCACCGGCTACTGCTACGGCAATGGCGTCATCGTTCTCCACGATCGGAATGCCGCGCTGCAGGTACCAGTCACGGTTGTAGTAGCTGTGCGCGTAGCGCTCGCCGCTGTCGCACAGGATGGTGACGATCGAGCCGTTGCGGCCTTCATCGCGCATGCGCGCGGCCGCGTGCAGCACGCCGACGAAGTTGGTGCCGGTCGAGCCGCCCACACGCCGGCCCAGGGTCGCGCTGACGTGGCGCATCGCCGCCAGCGACAGCGCATCGGGCACCTTGATCATCGCGTCCACGCAGTTGGGAATGAAGCTGCGCTCCACGCGCGGACGGCCGATGCCCTCGATCCGCGAACCGCCGGTGATCGCCAGGCTCTCGGTGTCCTCGCCGGCCAGCGCGCGGCGGTAGCCGTCGAAGAACACCGACACCTCCGGGTCCGCGCACAGGATGCCGGTGGCGTGGCGGCGGTAGCGCACGTAGCGGCCGAGCGTGGCGGCGGTGCCGCCGGTGCCGGGACTGCAGACGATCCAGGTCGGGATCGGGTGCGGCTCCTCGGCCAGCTGCTTGAAGACCGATTCGGCGATGTTGTTGTTGGCGCGCCAGTCGGTGGCCCGTTCGGCGTAGGTGAACTGGTCCATGAAATGGCCGCCGGTCTCGCGTGCGAGCTGCTCGGAATCGGCGTTCAGGTCGCAGGCGCGCTCGACCAGATGGCAGCGGCCGCCCTGGAACTCGATCGCGGCGATCTTTTCCGGCGAGGTACTGGCCGGCATCACCGCGATGAACGGCAGGCCGAGCAGGCGCGCGAAATACGCCTCCGACACCGCGGTCGAGCCGCTGGAGGCCTCGATCACCGGCCGCCCTTCACGCAGCCAGCCGTTGGCCAGCGCGTACAGGAACAGCGAGCGCGCCAGACGGTGCTTGAGGCTGCCGGTCGGATGGCTGGACTCGTCCTTGAAATACAGGTCGATGCCCGGATAGCCCGGCAGTTCCATCGGGATCAGGTGGGTGTCGGCGGACCGGTTGAAGTCCGCCTCGATCTTCTGGATGGCGTTGGCCACCCACTGGCGTTGCGACATGGGGAGCAAAAGGTGCGGGAACGTGGTGATTCTACGCCCCTGTGGCGGCCGGTCATGGGGCCGGTGCTATCCTTTCCGCCGCGTTCATCCAGCCCGGTCGCCCGTGCCCTCGATCCTGCTCCGCCTGCTGCTGTGCCTGTGCCTGGTCGTCAACACGACCGGCGGCGCGTGGGCGGCGAGCGGGATGGCAATGCCGGCGCCCGCGCAGGCCTCCAGTGCGCCCTGCCACGATGCAGCGATGACCGGCATGGCCGCGATGGCCGATGAACACGCCCCGGCCACCCCGCATGACGCGGCCGGCCAGAAGCACGACAGCTGCTGCAAGAGCGGCAGCTGTGACTGCCTGCAGCATTGCAGCGTCACGCTGGCGCTGCCCACGTCGATCCGCCTGCCAGCCCTCCGCGCCTCGCAGCCGAGCTGGGCGCTGCACGATCGCCACGGCGATCCGGCCCCGTACCGGCCAATCCGACCTCCCATCGCCTGACATGGCATCGGCGCGATGATCGCGCCAGCTCTTGTAGGAGGGACTCTGGGTGGCCTCGGGCCATAAGTCCCGACGCTTTGTCCCCGGATAAAGCCCCGTCGGGACTCAAGTCCCTCCCACAGTCCATGCTTTCGAACATTCGACCTGGGCTGCCGATGCTGCAGTACGGGTCATGGAGCACACCATGTCATCCGATTTCTTCGAGCGCCCGGCCCTGCCCGGCCGCCGCCGCTTCGTCCAGGGCCTTGCCGTCGGCGGGGTCGCGATCAGCACCGGCCTGTGGCGTCCATCCGCATTCGCCAGCGGCCAGCAGGCCGAAGTTCCGGTACTGCGGGCCACCGAGCTGGCCCTGAGCATCGGCACCCTGCCGGTCGATTTCACCGGCCGCGCCTGCCAGGCCATCACCGTCAACGGCTCGCTGCCGGCGCCGACATTGCGCTGGCGTGAGGGCGAGACGGTCAGCGTGCGTGTCGCCAACAGCCTGCGCGACGCACACAGCTCGATCCACTGGCACGGCATCCTGCTGCCGGCGAACATGGACGGCGTGCCGGGCATGAGCTTCGACGGCATCGCGCCGGGCGAGGCGTACCAGTACCGCTTCCAGCTGCGCCAGTCCGGCACCTACTGGTATCACAGCCACTCGATGTTCCAGGAGCAGGCCGGGCTGTACGGCGCGCTGATCATCGATCCGATCGAACCACCGCCATACCGCTACGACCGCGAGCACGTGCTGCTGTTGTCGGACTGGACCGATCTCGATCCGGCCGCGCTGTTCCGGCGGCTGAAGAAGATGCCGAGCTACGACAACCTCTACCAGCGCACCGTCGGCGACTTCCTGCGCGATGCGCGCGAGGACGGCCTGCGCAGCACATTGGCCGATCGCGGCATGTGGGGGCGGATGCGGATGACGCCGAGCGATCTGTCCGACGTCAACGCGAACACCTACACCTACCTGCTCAACGGCACCACGCCGGCCGGCAACTGGACCGGCCTGTTCCGTCCCGGCGAAAAGGTGCTGCTGCGGATCATCAACGGTTCGGCGATGACCTACTTCGACGTGCGCATCCCCGGACTGAAGATGACCGTGGTCGCTGCCGACGGCCAGTACGTGCACCCGGTGACGGTGGACGAACTGCGCATCGCCAATGCCGAGACCTATGACGTGATCGTCGAGCCCATCGGCCAGGACGCCTTCACCATCTACGCGCAGGACATGGGCCGCACCGGTCACGTGCGCGGCACGCTGGCGGTGCGTCACGGCCTGGAAGCGCCGGTACCGGCGAACGACCCGCGTCCGCTGCTGACGATGCAGGACATGGGCCACGACATGGCGTCCCACAGCGGCCACGACATGAGCGCGATGAAGGGCATGGAAGGTGGCTGCGGCGCCAACATGGCCAAGGGCATGGACATGAGCGGCATGAACATGAGCGGGATGGATCACACCGCGCATGCGATGCCGGCGATGGCGAAGAAGACTCCGCAGCATCCCGCCAGCGAAGACCGCAATCCACTGGTCGACATGCGCAGCAGCGCCAGCTCGCCGCGCCTGGATGATCCCGGCATCGGCCTGCGCGACAACGGCCGTCGCGTGCTCGCCTACGCCGACCTGCGCAGCCTGTTCGACGACCCGGACGGCCGCGAGCCCGGTCGCGAGATCGAGCTGCACCTGACCGGACACATGGAGAAATTCGCCTGGTCGTTCAACGGCATCCCGTTCGCCGGCGCCGAACCATTGCGACTGAACTACGGCGAGCGCCTGCGCATCGTGCTGGTCAACGACACGATGATGTCGCACCCGATCCATCTGCACGGCATGTGGAGTGACCTGGAAGATGCCGACGGCGCGTTCCAGGTACGCAAGCACACGATCGACATCGCGCCCGGCACGCGCCGCAGCTACCGCGTGCGCGCCGACGCACTCGGCCGCTGGGCCTACCACTGCCACCTGCTCTATCACATGGAGTCGGGGATGATGCGCGAAGTGCGCGTGGAGGAACGCGCATGAAGACCAGCCTCCGAACGAACGCGTTGGCCACGGCATTGCTGTTCGCGCTGGCGCTGCCGGCGTTCGCACAGCAGCAGGCACACGATCATGCGGCGATGCAGATGCAGGATGCCGATGACGGGCAGGACAGCGGCACGCAGACGGAACCGGCATCCGAGGACGGCATGCAGCACGCTGCATCCGGTCACGATGGAATGGATCATGCCGCGATGGACCACGGCTCGATGGACCACGCCTCGATGAAGCACGACGCGATGGATCACGCGGCAATGGGGCACGCCTGCATGGATCATCCAGCGATGAGCGACGCAGCCACGCAGCCGCGCGAACCGATCCCCGCCATCACCGATGCCGACCGCGCCGCCGCGTTCCCCAACCTGCACATGCATGACATGCATGCGCCCGGCCTCAATTCCTATGTCCTGCTCGATCGACTGGAAGGCTGGAATCGCGACAGCGGCAACGGACAGGCGTGGGAAGCCAGCGCCTGGGTCGGTGGCGACATCAACCGGGTGTGGCTGCGCAGCGAGGGCGAACGCGAAGGTGGTCGCACCCATGCCGCCGATCTGGACGTGCTGTACGGCCACGCGATCTCGCCGTGGTGGGATCTGCTCGCCGGTGTGCGCCAGCAGTTCCGGCCGGACGGCAGCACCTGGGCCGCCTTCGGCGTGCAGGGCCTGGCACCGTACAAGTTCGAGGTCGCCGCCACGCTCTACTTCGGCGAGCGCAGCGACAGCCTGCTGAAGCTGGAAGCCGAGTACGACGTGCTGCTGACCCACCGGTTGATCCTGCAACCGAAGATCGAGACCACGTTCGTGCTCAGCGGCGATGCAGCGCGTAGCGACGGCGACACCGCCGAAGCCGGATTGCGCCTGCGCTACGAGATCACCCGTCGCTTCGCGCCCTATATCGGCTGGGAACACGAACGCCGCTTCGGTGATGGTGCCGATGTGGCGCGCGAGCACGGCGAGCCCGTGCGCGAGAGTCGGTTCGTGGCGGGCGTGCGGATCTGGTTCTGAGCCAATCGCATCGCCCTCGTAGGAGCGGCTTCAGCCGCGATGGGGCATGTCTCTTCTCCACCTCTGACACTGCCGACGAATGTCCAGCAGTGTAGAT
>NZ_JBYSVX010000062.1:0-12678 GCF_058986605.1 Pseudomonas sp. GW821-FHT07E12
GCACGAGCAAAGAAGCGCTTTACAGCAGCCGAATGGCTGATCAAGGTGACTCGCTCCGAAGGAGCGAAAGCCTTTGCCTTCAACAGCAAATCAAACGCAAGAGCAGCGGAGCAAGCGCCGCTCTACGAGATCACTGCCACCTGCACGAACGTCCATGGATCCCCGCGTTCGCGGGGATGACGGTAGAGAGATAGCGCGAAAGTCGCTGGGTCCCCGCTTACGCGGGGACGACGGCAGGTAGATCAGAGGAACGCGCCCAAGGCACACCCAAACCTCACACCAACGAAGCCACCCTCCCCCTCCGAACCCCCACAAACACCATCGACACCGCCGCCGCCAACAACAACGCCCCCGCCAAACGAATCACATTGCGCGGATCCCCACCCAACGCACTCTCGTAATACAACGGCAAGGTCAGGATCTGGATCAACATCGGCAACACGATGAACAGATTGAACAACCCCATGTAAACACCGGTACGCTCCGCCGGAATGCTCTCGGCCAGCATCAGATACGGATTGCCCATCATGCTGGCCCAGGCCAGACCGATCCCGACCATCGGCAGCAACAACAGCCAACGATCCTGGATCGCCGGCAGCATCAGCATCCCGATGCCCGCCGCGATCAGGCACACCGTATGCGCCGATTTGGGACCGAAACGACGCGCGAACGGCACCATCGCGAATGCCGCCACGAACGCTACGAAGTTGTAGAAACCGCCGATCTGTCCATTGATCAACCCGGCCTGCCGGAACGCATGCGAGGTCGGATCGGTGGTACCGAACAGCGTGCTCGACAACGACAGCACGATGTACTGCCAGTAACAGAACATCGCATACCACTGGAACAGCATCACCGGCGCCAGCTGACGCATCGTCGGCGGCATCTCGCGCAGTGCGCACGCGATCTCGCGCAGCGTCGCGCCGACGCCGCGTCCTGACTGCCGGATGCGCTGCAACTCCACCGGTGTCGGCTGCGGCTCGCGCACGCTGCGTGAGGTCAGCAGAATCGAAACCGCCGAGAACACCGCACCGATCAGGAACGCGGCGATGGTGACGTAGGGAATGTGGTGGTCGTTGGCCGCGTCCTGATCCATGCCGAACCACACCAGCAACGGTGGCGTCAGATAGGCCAGGGTCTGGCCCAGCCCGGTGAACGCGCTCTGGGTCAGATAGCCGAGCGGGCGCTGGCGTGGTTCCAGCACGTCGCTGACCAACGCGCGATACGGCTCCATCGCCACGTTGTTGGCCGCATCGAGCACCCACAGCAGGCACACTGCCATCCACAGCGCGGTGCTGAACGGCATCGTCAGCAGGCACAGGCTGCACACCAGCGCACCGAGCACGATGAACGGCATGCGCCGCCCCCAGCGCGTGGTGGTGCGGTCGCTGATCGCGCCGACCAGCGGTTGCAGCACCAGGCCGGTCACCGGCCCGGCCAGCCACAGGTACGGCAGGCTGGCGTGATCGGCGCCGAGGTAGTTGTAGATCGGGCTCATGTTGCTCTGCTGCAGCCCGAAGCTGTATTGCACGCCGAAGAAGCCGGCGTTGAGCGCGAGTACGCGTGTAAGCGAAAGCGTGGGACGTTGCGGCGGCATGCCGGGAATTCCTGCGCGAAGACGATGAAGGGATCTGATCGACGTCGAGTATCAGCCGGGCCCTTCTCCCCTCGCAGGAAGCGGTCTCCAAGAGGCGGATGAGCGTACGGACTGATGCCTCATGCAACCGAACGTCGCAGGGACTTCAACCGCATCCTCGCCCCGACCCCGCTCCCGACGGGAGAGAAGCCTCGATGACTGACACCCGACGCTGATCGGGTGGAAAGAAAGCCGGGTCAACGGCCTTGGTCGCTATCCTGGGGATTATTGCAATCGTTTGTAACGCTGCGCCGCAGCAAGCGAGCTGCATAATTTATCGACCACACACGCATCCTGACCATCTGGCGATGGCATGCTGCGGCGCAGGATTGCAATCGTTTGCAAAGATGCGTATCCCTACGCCCCGCGACGTCAGGCCGGCCCCCATGCCGGTCCGCCCCGGGGAGGGACGGAACACGTGCGCTCCCGTTCGAGACACCCCATTCCGCTAGCGAGGGAACCGATGTACACGCAATCCGCATTCCGCCTGCATGCCCTGGCCTGGGCAGTGACCGCCGCGCTGGCCGCGCCCGCCGCGTTCGCGCAGGAGGCCGGCAACGCCCAGTCCGACAACAACGCGGTCAACCTGGATGCCGTGGTCGTCACCGGCACCGCCACCGCCAAGAGCAAGCTCAAGGCCGCCATCTCGGTGAGCACGGTCGGCGCCGAGGCGATCGAGCAATCCTCGCCGCGCTCCACCGCCGAGATCTTCCGCAACATCCCGGGCATCCGCTCCGAATCCAGCGGTGGCGAAGGCAACGCCAACATCGCCGTGCGCGGCCTGCCGGTCGCCTCCGGCGGCGCCAAGTTCCTGCAACTGCACGAGGACGGCCTGCCGGTGCTGGAATTCGGCGACATCGCCTTCGGCAACGCCGACATCTTCCTGCGCGCCGACTACAACATCGAACGCATCGAAGCGGTGCGTGGCGGCTCGGCCTCGACCTTCGCCTCCAACTCGCCCGGCGGCATCATCAACTTCATCAGCAAGACCGGTGACGTGAAGGGCGGCAGCGTCGGCATCACCCGCGGCGTCGGCGGCTGGGACAACACCCGCCTGGACTTCGACTACGGCCAGCCGTTCGCGGAGAACTGGCAGTTCCACGTCGGCGGCTTCTACCGGCGCGGCGACGGCGTGCGCGATGCTGGCTATGCCACCGACAAGGGCGGCCAGCTCAAGGCCAACCTGACCCGGTTGTTCGAAAACGGCTACGTGCGTGTCTACGCCAAGTACCTCAACGATCGCGCCGCCGGCTATCTGCCAGTGCCGACGCGCGTGAGCGGCAGCGACGGCTCGCCGCATTTCGGCAACGTCGGCAGCTTCGACCCCGGCACCGACACGCTGTACAGCCCCTACTTCCGCAGCAGCCCCAGCCTCAACGGCGACAACCGCTCGACCCGCATCGACCAGGGCGAAGGCATGCATCCGGTCTCGCGCGCGATCGGTGCCGAAGCCCAGTTCGACGTCGGCGGCTGGACCTTGAGCGAGAAGTTCCGCTACGCCGACACCTCCGGCAGCTTCGTCTCGCCATTCCCGGCCGAAGTCGCCGACGCCGCTACGCTGGCCGCCGAGATCGGCGGCAGCGGCGCGACACTGCGCAACAGCGACGGCTCGACCTATACCGGCCAGGCCGTGCGCACGCATCTGTTCAACGTGCGCATCAACGACCTGAGCAACATGGTCAACGACCTCAGCCTGGCGCGCGATCTCGCCATCGGCGACGGCAGCCTCAACATCAAGGCCGGCTGGTACAGCTCGCGCCAGAACATCGATATGGACTGGATCTGGAATTCCTACGTGCAGAGCCTGTCCAGCCGCTCGCGCCTGCTCGATGTGGCCGCCGCCGACGGCAGCCTGCTCTCGCAGAACGGTCTGTACGCCTACGGCGTGCCGTACTGGGGCACCGACAACACCCGTCATTACGACGTGCGCTACACCATCAACGCGCCCTACCTCGCCTTCGGCTGGGAACAAGGCCCGCTGAGCCTGGATGCCAGCCTGCGTTACGACATGGGCAAGGCACGTGGCTCATACGCCGGTGGCGCGCTGGTCAGCAACCTGGACGTGGATGGCGACGGCGTGATCCAGGCTCCGGAGCGCAGCGTCGCGGTCATCGACTACGCCAACAGCAAGCCGGTGCATTACGACTGGAACTACCTGTCGTACTCGTTCGGCGGCAACTACCTGATCACCGATGATCTGGCCGCATTCGCCCGCTACAGCCGCGGCGCACGCGCCAACGCCGACCGCCTGCTGTTCGGTGTGGTGCGCGACGATGGTTCGGTCTCGTCCAGCGAAGCGGTCAACTTCGTCAAACAGCTCGAAGGCGGCCTGAAGTGGCGTTATGACAATCTGAGCCTGTTCGCCACCGCCTTCGCCGCCAGGACCGAGGAACAGAACTACGAGGCCACCACCCAGCAGTTCTTCAACCGCACCTACAAGGCGCATGGCATCGAACTGGAAGCGGCTTACCGCGTCGACGGCTTCGGTCTCAACGGCGGCGTGACCTGGACCGACGCCAAGATCGACAAGGACCAGATCACCCCCGCCAACGTCGGCCACACCCCACGCCGCCAGGCCAAGTTCATCTGGCAGCTCACCCCCAGCTACCGGGGCGATCGTTACGAAGTGGGCGTCAACGCGATCGGCACCACCTCGTCCTACACGCAGGATTCGAACGAACTGAAGATGCCGGGCTACACCCAGGTCAACCTGTTCGGCACCTATCGCGTGACCGATGCGCTGACGCTGTCGCTCAACGTCAACAACCTGTTCGATACCTTCGGCCTGACCGAAGTCGAGGAAGCCAGCATCCCCGACAACGGCATCATCCGCGCCCGCTCCATCGCCGGCCGCACCGCCAGCGTCGGCCTGCGTTACGACTTCTGATCCACTGCACAGGAGCATGCCGCGTCCTGCGGGGCGCGGCTTCATCATGAATTCCGCGATCGAGACGCCCCCCCACCGCCACGACGCCCTGCTCGCCGCGTTCGTCGAGCACACCGATGTCATGCGACCCCGCTACACCGCGCATGCCGCGCGCCTGTTCGATGCGCTGCACGCGTTGTACGGCACGCATCCGGCCTACGCGCCATGGTTGCCGGACTGGCTGCAAGCACTGGCCGAGGTGATCAAAGAACGCCCGGCCGAACTGACCCGGCTCGATGCCGAACGCACACCCGGCTGGTTCGGACATCCGTCGATGCTCGGCTACAGCGCCTATGTCGACCGCTTCGCCGGCAACCTGCGTGGCGTCGCCGAACGCACGCCCTATCTGCAGGAACTTGGCGTGCGCTACCTGCATCTGCTGCCGTTCCTGCGCATGCGCGAAGGCGACAACGACGGCGGCTTCGCGGTCAGCGACTATGGTCAGGTCGATCCGCGCCTGGGCAGCAACGCCGACCTGCGCATGCTCACTGCACGCCTGCGCGAAGCCAACATCAGCCTGTGCGCCGACTTCGTGCTCAACCACACCGCCGACGATCATCCGTGGGTGGTAGCCGCGCGTGCCGGCGATACGCGCTATCGCGACTACTACCATCTGTTTGCCGATCGGCAGACGCCGGATGCCTACGAAAGCACGCTCGGCCAGATATTCCCGCACACCGCGCCCGGCAACTTCACCTGGATTCCAGAAGCACAAGCCTGGGCCTGGACCACGTTCTATCCGTTCCAGTGGGATTTGAACTGGAGCAACCCGCAGGTGTTCGGCGAGATGGCGTTGGCGCTGCTGCGGCTGGCCAATCTCGGCGTCGAAGCCTTCCGGCTGGATTCCACCGCGTTCCTGTGGAAGCGCCCCGGCACCGACTGCATGAACCAGCCCGAGGCACACGTCATCCTGCAGGCGCTGCGCGCGATGATCGACATCGCCGCACCGTCGGTCGTGTTGAAGGCCGAGGCGATCGTGCCGATGGCGCAGCTGCCGCCCTACTTCGGCGAAGGCGCCAACACCGGCCACGAATGTCACCTCGCCTATCACAGCACGCTGATGGCGGCCGGCTGGTCGGCACTGGCACTGCAGCGCGGCGACATCCTGCACGAGGTGATCGCGCACAGTCCGCCGTTGCCGTCCGATTGCGCGTGGCTCAGCTACGTGCGCTGTCACGACGACATCGGCTGGAACGTGCTGCGCAGCGAAGCTGCCGGGCGCGACGGCCATCCCCCGTTCGCACTGGCCGATGTCGCGCGCTTCTTCGCCGGCGGGACGCCGGGCTCGTACGCACGCGGCGAGCCGTTCCAGAGCGATGGCAACGGTGTGCACGGCAGCAACGGCATGACCGCCGCGCTGGTCGGCATTGAAGAAGCACAGGCACGTGGCGACACAGCCGCGCTGGCCATCGCGATCGACCGACTGGTGCTGCTGTACGCGCTGGCGCTAGCGATGCCCGGCGTGCCGCTGATCTACATGGGCGACGAACTCGCACTCGGCAACGATCACGACTTCCGCGACGATCCCGAACGCCGCCACGAAGGCCGCTGGCTGCATCGTCCGGTGATGGATTGGACACGCGCGGAGGCTCGCCATGATCAGCATGACATCGCTGGGCAGGTCTACACACGCTTGCGCCGCCTGATCGAAGTACGCCAGCAGCAACCCGACCTGGATGCCGCCCGATCCCTGCACACCCTGCCGCTACCGGAGCCGCAGCTGTTCCTGCTCGCACGCGGCGAAGACTTCGTCGGGCTGTACAACTTCGGCACGGAAGCGGCCGAGGTCGACCTCGCCAATGTCACCGGGCATGCCGACTGGATCGCGCTGACCGATGGGCGTATCGATGCGCCGGCGCACGAAAACAACGCCCGCATCACATTGCCCGGCTACGGCTTGCGCTGGTTGCAGCGGCGCTGAGGCACCCAGAACCTCGTAGGAGCGGCGTAAGCCGCGATGAAGCTTCCCCGGTAAAGCCTCATCGCGGCTCACGCCGCTCCTACGATCCGCTTAACCGATCCATCCGGATCCGGTTGGCGAACAACGAAAACGCCAGCATCCCCGCCAATCCACTGGTCCGCGCCACCCAGCGCGGCAACCAGCGCGGCGGCGCCAGCGTGCCGTCCTCGAACAACGGCGCCAACGGCTCGACATCCTCCAGCGCCATCTTGCCGGCGAACAACCACCGGCACAGCGGCAACCGATCACGCTGCAGCGACTGGCGGAAAAAGGTATGCACCGCCACCAGCCCGCGCAGGTACACGGTGTCCTTGCAGAACGCCGCGCCGCCACTGGTCGGCACGCCGCGGAACACCCGCTGCGCCGAAGCAAAACTCTCCGCCTCGCTCTGCCCGGCATCGAGGAAGTAACGGAACACCTCGACGAAATCCGCACCGTCGCGTGCGCGTGCGATCGCCTCGATGCGCAGGCTGATCCGCTTCATCCGCTCGATGTCGATGCTGCCGGTGATCTGCTCGGCAAACGTCGCCAAGCCTTCCTGCGTGGCGGTCACACGCGGCGAGGACAGCGCCAGGCTCGGCAGATGCACCTGCTCGCGGCCATTGAGCCCGGTCAGCGAATGCACCAGCGCCTCGTGGTTGAACAACTGCGCCCGGTCGTAATCGCTGAAACTCGCGCCACTGCGTAGGCGGATGCGCTCCGGACCCGCCGCAGCCTTGGCGATCAGCTCCGGATCCAGCTCGACCGTGATCACGCGTCCTTCGAAAAACTCGTCGAGATCGCCCTGCAGTTGCAGCGCCAATGCCGTCGCCGAAACCGGCACCTGCTCCTCCGGCGCCAGCAGTTCGCGATCCAGCTCCTGCGCGATCTGGATGAAATGGCGCGCCGCCTCGCGCGTGGTCGGCCCGGCACCCGGCATCGGGTCGTCCGGCACGCCGAACAACTGTTCCGAATAGCGCGCCGCCTGCGCGCTGCCGAGCGACTCCAGCAGCGCCGCAGCCACATCCCAGCTGCGCACCGATTCACGCAGGTAGTGACCGAACGGGTGTTGCGGATCGGCCGCCTTGGCGATCGCCTCCAGCTCGCGGCGCGCATCGCTGAAGTCCAGTCGCGGGTAATCGACCTGCGGCGGCTTCACCGCGCCGCGCGCGAAACCCTCGAGGAACGGTGCCTGCAACGAGGCCGGCCAACTGGTCAGACCGAGCAGCCGGATCCCGCGTACCGCCCGCACCAGCCGCGCATCGAGTGCGGCGTGGACGGCAATGGCGGGATCGATGCTCCCCATCCGCGCTCAGTGCCGGCCTGGGCGCCCACCGGGGCGCTTGCCGAGATTCTTCTTGCCCGGCACCTTCGCGGCGGCGTTCTGCACCAACCTCGCCGCCAGCTTGTCGGCAGCGCCGGCCACTTCCTCGCGCAGCTTGAGGTAGTTCGCCAACCGCGCCCGATCGAGCTGACCCGCCTCGATCGCCGCGCGCACCGCGCAACCCGGTTCGTTCAGATGCGCGCAATCGCGAAACCGGCACTGCGCCGCCAGTGCCTCGATGTCACCGAAACCGCCTTCGGCCAGGTCCTCCTCACCGGTCGGCTTCAATTCGCGCATGCCGGGCGTGTCGATCAGACAGGCACCGTCCGGCAACGCGATCAACGCGCGATACGTGGTGGTGTGACGGCCACGCGAGTCATTCTCGCGCACCTCGTTGGTACGCATCTTCTCCACACCCAGCAAGGTGTTGGTCAGCGTGGACTTGCCGGCACCGGAAGAACCCACCAGCACCGCGGTGCGTCCCGGACCCAGCCACGCGTGCAATCCCGCCACACTCTGCGGATCCTTGGCATTGACCGCACGCACTGCCACATCCTGCGCCGCCAGCTCGACCAGCGCAGCGACCGCGCCGGGCACGTCGGAATTGCGATCGGCCTTGGTCAGCACCACCACCGGCTGCGCGCCGCCACTGCCGACCAGCAGCCGGTAACGCTCGATCCGGCGCGGATTGAAGTCGGCATCCAGCCCGCAGACGATGAACACCGTATCGATATTGGCCGCGATCACCTGCTGGTGATAATGCTCGCCGGCCGCGCCGCGCTTGATCGCGGTGCGCCGCGGCAGCAACGCGACGATCCGCACGCCCTCCATCAATACCCAGTCGCCCACCGCGGCACGTTCATGCGACGGAAACCGCGGCAGCTGCCATTGCGGCAGCGACTCGGCCTTGAGCGACGCCTCGGCGCGATCGGCCACCACGTAACCGGAGCGATGCTGCTCGATCACCCGTGCCGGCAACGCCTGCGGATGCGCCGCAAACAGCGCCCGCCAGCCCGGATCCTCGGGCGCGCCGGGCCAGGGCCAGCCGATTCGGCGCAGCGCGGGGTAGTCGGGGGAAGCTTGAGTCATGGCGGAGATTCTACGGGGTGTCATCGGTCCCGCCTGCACGGAGCCCGGCGGTGACGCCCCGTGGAGCCGAGCTTGCCCGGCTGAGGCTTTCCCGATGAAGCCCAGCCGAGCAAGCCCGGCGCTAGCTCCGATCGGGATCCTTCTGCCGGACGCCGCCGCTGCTTTAACCCTCGGCAAAACGTGGTTGCAACTGCAAGGAAATCGGCCATTCAGCCCTGCCACATTTCCGCTACCATGCCGGTTCCACGCCCAAAACCGGCCCACGTCGATGTCCAACAGCCCGCAAAAGCCGCTCGCCACGCGCGCGCGCCTGTCCGAAGTCCGCTACGAGATCCGGGGCGAGCTGGCGCGGCGAGCCAGGGACTTGGAGGCGCAGGGCCGCAAGCTGGTCAAGCTCAACATCGGCAACCCCGGCAACTTCGGCTTCCGCGCGCCCGAGCACCTGCAGCGCGCGATCGCCGACGACATGGGCCGCACCGACCCGTATACCCATCAGCAGGGCCTGCCGCTGGCGCGCGAGGCGATCGCCGACGCCTACGGCCGACGCAACCATCCCGATGCCCATCCGGACCGGATCTTTATCGGCAACGGCGTGTCCGAGCTGATCGACCTGTCGCTGCGCGCCCTGCTCAACCCGGGCGACGAAGTGCTGGTGCCCTCGCCGGACTACCCGCTGTGGTCGGCCGCGACCATCCTCAACGATGGCCGCCCGGTGTTCTACAGCTGCCTGCCGGAGAACGGCTTCCTGCCCGACCCGGTGCAGATCGAGACCCTGATCTCGCAGCGCACCCGCGCGATCGTGCTGATCAACCCGAACAACCCCAGCGGCGCCAGCTATTCGCGCGAGCTGCTGGAGAAGATCGTGGCGATCGCGCGCAAGCACGACCTGCTGCTGATGGTCGACGAGATCTACGACCAGATTCTCTATGACGGGGCGACGTTCCAGCCGATCGCGCCACTGGCCGGCGAAGTGCCGTGCATCACCTACGGTGGCCTGAGCAAGGTGCACCGCGCCTGCGGCTGGCGCGTGGGCTGGGCACTGCTGTCGGGCGACATCGCCCGCGTCGGCGACCTGCGCAACGCGATGGACCTGCTCGGCGCACTGCGCCTGTGCGCCAACGTGCCGGGCCAGTACGCGATCGAAGCCGCGGTCAACGGCCCGGACACGATCACCGAACTGTGCTCGCCGGGCGGACGCCTGTACGAAACCCGCCGCGCGGTGATCGAGGCCTGCGCTGCCAGCGAACACTTGTCGCTGGTCGCCCCGGCCGGTGCGCTGTACGCGTTCCCGGCGGTGGTCGGGCACGCTGCGCGCAGCTTCGACGATCATGAGTTCGCACTCGAACTGATGAACGAGGAAGGCGTGCTGGTGGTGCCGGGCTCCAGCTTCAACGTGCCCTACCGCAACCACTTCCGCGTGACCCTGCTGCCGGAACCGGCAGTGATGCGCGATGTGTTCGCGCGTATCGACCGTGCGCTGTCGCGTCGTGCCGAGGCCAATACCAAGGTCGTGCCGATCAAGCGCAAGCAGTCGGCTGCCTGACTCCCTGTCGGCGCGTTCAGTGCGCGCCGGCCTTCGAAAACACGTTCATCACCAGCACGCCGGCGATGATCAGCGTCATGCCGGCGATCGCGGGCATGTCGAGTTTCTGCCCGAACGCCAGCCAGCCGATCAAGGCGATCAGTACGATCCCCAGCCCCGACCAGGCCGCATAGGCGATGCCGACCGGGATCGTCTTCAGTGTCAACGACAGCAGATAGAACGCGACCGCATAGCCCACCACGACCACGATCGATGGCAACAGCCTGCTGAAACCATCACTGGCCTTGAGCGAACTGGTCGCCACGACCTCGGCCAGGATGGCGCCTCCCAGTAACAACCATGGCTTCATCACACGTCTCCTTGACGGACGAACGCCACGATTGTGTATGCTCGGCGCCCATTGCGGCAGCCTTGTTCATGCCGCGTTTTTCTGCGCAACGGCCGCCTATTCCATGACCCTCCGTTACCTCGCCCTGGGCGATTCCTACAGCATCGGCGAAGGCGTGCCGGAAGCCGGTCGTTGGCCTGTGCAACTGGCGCAGGCGCTGCGTGCCGAAGGTATCGCGCTGGCTGATCCGCAGATCATCGCAACCACCGGCTGGACCACCGACGAGCTGGATGCCGGCATCGACGCCGTCGCTCCGCAGGGACCGTGCGCGCTGGTCACGCTGCTGATCGGCGTCAACAACCAGTATCGCGGCCGCTCACTGGACGAGTACCGCGTGCAGTTCACTGCCTTGCTGGAACGCGCGATTGGTTTTGCCGATGGGCATGCCGGGCACGTGTTGGTGCTGTCGATCCCTGACTGGGGTGTCACGCCGTTCGCGCGGGCATCGGGCCGCGATGCGGCCATGATTGGCCGCGAGATCGATGCGTTCAACGCAGTGGCTGCCGACGTTTGCGCCCAGCGTGGTGTCGGTTTCGTCGATATCACGCCTTACAGCCGTGCACACGGCCATGAAGTGGAGATGCTGGTCGATGACGCGCTGCACCCATCCGCCATGATGTACGCCGGCTGGACCGCGTTGACGCTGCCTGAAGCCCGGCGTGTTTTTTTGTGAATCCCTCACAGGAGCACCGCACATCCATCCGCGGGGATCTTAGGATGAGCGTGACTCCCCAGACCCGGAGCGCGCCATGAGCGATGCTACCCGTCCGTTGAGCCCCCTGCGGGCCCACGCCATCGCGCGTGCGTTCCTGCCGACGCATCCGCTGGGCAACCGCTACGACTACTACTACACACGCATCAAACTGCGCACCGACCCGCTCTATCCCGGCGTGCTCGATGCCCTGCGCGCCACCCGCGCGCCGCTGCTCGATCTCGGCTGCGGCCTGGGCCTGCTCGCGCATGCACTGCGTGCCGACGGTCAAGCACTGGACTATCGCGGTGTGGACATCGACGCCGCCAAGATCCAGCGTGCGCGCCGGATCGCCAAGCGCAGCAGCCTGATTCGCACGCGTTTCGATGTACTCGACCTCAAGCAAGGCACGCCTGACCACCGTGGCAGCGTGGCGATCCTGGACGTATTGCAGTACCTGTCCGAAGCCGGCCAGGCCGATCTGATCGCACAGGCCGCACGCATGTTGCAACCCGGCGCGCGGCTGGTGATCCGCTGCGGCCTGGACGACAGCAGCCGCCGCGGTCGCACCAGCAGGATTGGCGACGTACTCGCCCACGTAGCCGGCTGGATGCAGGAACGCCCACGCTCCCCGCCTACCCGCGCACGCCTGCAAGCCCAGCTGGAAGCCGCCGGACTGCGGGCGCGCTTCGCACCGCTTTATGGCAATACGCCATTCAACAACTGGCTGATCGTTGCTGAGCGGGGCTAGCGCATTTTCGTTTCGGGTATTTGCCGCTCCTACGGTTCATGGCTCTCACCATCACTCGATCCCGACATGTCCCATGTGCATTGGAACTGGGTGCTTTTTTTCGTATCGCTTCCGCGTAAGTGACACTGCTGCGATGTGATCGAAAGTCGCTGGGTCCCCGCCTACGCGGGGACGACGGGGAGCGAGTATCTGGCGATCCCGACCAGACTGGCACTTCAAGCCAAAGCCAAGCTTTTGCCGTTGCTGTTGCTGTTGCTGTTGCTGTTGTTCGTGATTTTGCTTTTGCTTTGCCGCTTTTATGGCCCCCCCATCCACAGCGACGGAGCCAGCGGGAATAACCCGAAGGGCGACGTGCATGGATGCACGTCGTTTTCTGCCGCGGCATGGATGC
>NZ_JBYSVX010000063.1:0-12252 GCF_058986605.1 Pseudomonas sp. GW821-FHT07E12
GCTGGACATTCGTCGGCAGCGTCGGGTGTGTATAAGAGACAGGGCTTTACCGGTAAAGCCCCATCGCGGCTGAAGCCGCTCCTACGATGTCCCGATAGCCTCATACGCCCATGTAGCGGTGCGGCCGATGGTTGAACATCAACACCAGGCTCAGCACCAGCGCCCCGATCGCCGAATACAGCAGCTTCTGCGGGGTCAGCACGAAGAACGCCACGCACATCAGCATCGCATCGAAGCTCATCTGCACCTTGCCGGCGCTCCAGCCACGCTCGCGCTGCAGATACACCGCCAGGATGCCCACTCCGCCCAGGCTGGCGCGATGGCGGATGAAGAACAGGATGCCCAGCCCGACCAGCGCGCCACCGACCAGCGCCGAGTACAGCGGACTCATGTGCGAATAATCGGCCCAGCGCGGCAGCAGATCGGTCAGCAGACCGCACACGCCCACCGCGACAAAGGTCTTGAGCGTGAACTCCCAGCCCATCCGCCGCACCGAGAGCCAATAGAACGGCAGGTTCACCAGCACGAACATCAGGCCGAAGTTCCAGCCCAGCGCGTAATGCAGCAGGAATGAGACCCCGGCCATGCCGCCGATCATGATCCCGCCCTTGGCGAACACCGCCAGGCCCAGCGAGCCCACCAGCGTCGCCAGCAGCATGCCCTGCACGTCCTCGGCGACGGAATGATGGTACGCACGGTCATCCGCCGGAGTGCCGGCCGAATCCGGTGGCGGCGTCAGCGGGCCCGCCGTGAAAACGGCGCCATCTTCGGGCAGGGGCTCCTGCTCCGGGCGGAGGTCGGTGTCGGGAAGGCTCACGTGCGGGTACTGCGGTGGGGTGGCGATATTAGACACCAGCCCTCACTTGGTTGCATGTAAAACTCTTGGACTGGCCGCCCTCAATGAGGCAGCGAGGAACCCATCAGGAAGAAAATCAGCGACCAGGCGAGGCTCACCAACTGCAGGAAGCCGACCGGTACCGCCCATAACCAGGTCCAGAGCGTGAATCGTTCACGCCGGGTCGGCATCATGCCGTGTGCGCGTTTGAAGCGACGCAATCTGACGTTGATCGGCAGTAACGGCACGAAGATGAGCAGGCTCAGCGCAGAAAATGGCGGCCCACCAAACCAGGTCAGCACCAACACCAGCATCGGCACGGCCAGCACGATCGCGACAACCGCCGCCGACACGCGCGATTGCCCCGTGATCAAAGCCAGCCGCCTGAAACAGCTGAACACCCACAACGGCATGAACGCCACTCGCCAGGCCGGCATGATGCCCGGTCGCTGCTCGATCAGCCGGATCGCCAGCCAATTTCGGTAGAACCAGTAGATGACATAGGCGCCGAAGGTCGTTACCCCCAGCACGCCCAACTTCAGCCCGCTCGGCGCGAACAGAATCTGTGCCGGCGTCGGCGCGGGACTCACCCTCTCTGTATTTTCGCCCGCCATCCAGTCAACGCACCTCGGCAATCTCGACCCCATCCAATCCCTGCGCCAGGGTCTTGGCGTCGCCCCCCTGCGAGAGCTTGATGCGCAGGCGCACCTCGTTCTGCGAGTCGGCGTAGCGCAGCGCGTCCTCGTAGCTGATCTCGCCGGCCTGGTACAGCTCGAACAGGCTCTGGTCGAAGGTCTTCATGCCGAGGTTGGTCGACTCCTTCATCACTTCCTTGATCTTGTGGATCTCGCCGTCGCGGATGTAGTCCTGCACCAGCGGGGTGCCGAGCAGGATCTCCAGCGCCACCCGGCGGCCCTTGCCGTCCGGGGTGGGCACCAGTTGCTGCGCGACCACGCCCTTGAGGTTGAGCGAGAGATCCATCAACAGCTGATGGCGGCGGTCTTCCGGGAAGAAGTTGATGATGCGGTCCATCGCCTGGTTGGCGTTGTTGGCATGCAGCGTGCACAGCACCAGGTGGCCGGTTTCGGCGAAGGAAATGGCGTGGTCCATGCCCTCGCGGGTACGCACCTCGCCGATCATGATCACGTCCGGCGCCTGCCGCAGGGTGTTCTTCAGCGCGCTGTCCCAGCTGTCGGTGTCGATGCCGACCTCGCGCTGGGTGATGATGCAGCCCTCGTGCTTGTGCACGAACTCGATCGGATCCTCGATGGTGATGATGTGGCCGGTCGAGTTCTGGTTGCGATAACCGATCATCGCCGCCAGCGAGGTGGACTTGCCGGTGCCGGTGGCGCCGACGAAGATGATGATGCCGCGCTTGGTCATCGCCAGCGTCTTGATCACCGGCGGCAGGTTCAGCTCGTCCACGGACGGGATGCGCGTCTCGATCCGGCGCAGCACCATGCCGACCTGGTTGCGCTGGTAGAAGCACGACACGCGGAAGCGGCCGATGCCGGCCACGCCGATCGCGAAGTTGCACTCGTGGGTCTTCTCGAACTCCTCGCGCTGCGCCGGCGTCATCACGTTCAGCACCAGATCGCGGCTCTGCTGCGCGGTCAGCGGCGTCTGCGTGACCGGGCTGATCTTGCCATGCACCTTGATCGACGGCGGCATGCCGGAGGTGATGAACAGGTCCGACGCCTTCTGATGCGCCATCAGCTTGAGGAACGAGGTGAAGTCGATGGTGCTCATTGGAATTCTCCGGGCTGGCGATGGAGGCCAGGGGCCAGGGGCCGGAGACCAGGGAAATACCGCTTCCCCTGGCCTCCGGCCCCCGGCCTCTGGTCCCTCACTCGAATATCCGCTTGTCCTTGGCGTACTCGCGCGCCTGGTTGCGGGTGATCAGGCTGCGCTTGACCAGGTCCTGCAGGTGCTGGTCGAGCGTCTGCATGCCGTACTGCTGGCCGGTCTGGATTGACGAATACATCTGCGCGACCTTGTCCTCGCGGATCAGGTTGCGGATGGCCGGGGTGCCGACCATGATTTCCCAGGCGGCGGTGCGACCGCCGCCGACCTTTTTCAGCAATGCCTGCGAGATCACCGCGCGCAGCGACTCGGACAGCATCGAGCGCACCATCGGCTTCTCGCCGGCCGGGAACACGTCGATGATGCGGTCGATGGTCTTGGCCGCCGAACTGGTGTGCAGCGTGCCGAACACCAGGTGGCCGGTTTCCGCCGCGGTCAGCGCCAGCCGGATCGTTTCCAGGTCGCGCAATTCGCCGACCAGGATGATGTCCGGGTCCTCGCGCAGCGCCGAACGCAGCGCCTCGTTGAAGCCGTGGGTGTCGCGATGCACCTCGCGCTGGTTGATCAGGCACTTCTGCGAGGTGTGGACGAATTCGATCGGGTCCTCGACGGTGAGGATATGGCCGTACTCGTTCTTGTTGATGAAGTCGATCATCGCCGCCAGCGTGGTCGACTTGCCCGAACCGGTCGGCCCGGTCACCAGGATCAGGCCCTGCGGCTGCTCGACCAGTTGGCGGAACAGCGGCGGGCACCCCAGGTCTTCCAGCGTCAGCACTTCCGAGGGAATCGTGCGGAACACCGCGCCGGCGCCGCGATTCTGGTTGAACGCATTGACACGGAAACGCGCCAGCGACGGAATCTCGAAGGAGAAGTCGACCTCGAGGAATTCCTCGTAATCGCGACGCTGCTTGTCCGACATGATGTCGTACACCAGCGCATGCACCTGCTTGTGGTCGAGCGCAGGAATGTTGATGCGACGCACATCACCGTCGACACGGATCATCGGCGGCAGGCCAGCGGACAGGTGCAGGTCCGATGCTTTGTTCTTTACAGAAAACGCCAATAGTTCAGCGATATCCATGCGCTGCTTTTCCCCGGGCTGCGACTGGAAGGATTTGTCCCCGGGCGGCAGTATAGCCTTCCCGCTCATTGCTGGAAGGCGTCCTACGTGCCGGTTTCACCGCTACAACAGATCCGATCGGACATGGACAACGCCGTCCGTGCTGCGGACAGGCCACAGGCCATGCTGCTGGCAGTGTCCAAGACCCAACCCGCTTCCGCCGTGGCCGCGCTCGCCGCGCAGGGCCAGCGCGCGTTCGGCGAGAACTACGTGCAGGAAGCGGCGGGCAAGATCGCCGAACTCGAACCGCTCGGGCTGGAATGGCACCTGATCGGCCACCTGCAGTCCAACAAGGCCGATCAGGCCGCGCAGTTGTTCGACTGGGTACAGACCGTGGATCGCCTCAAGCTGGTCGCCGCGCTGGCCAGGCACCGTGCGCCGGAGCGCGTGCCACTGAACGTGCTGATCCAGGTCAACATCGACGACGAGGCCAGCAAGTACGGCTGCACGCCGGAGGATGTGCCTGCACTCGCTGCCGCGATCGCCGCCGAACCGCGGCTGACACTGCGCGGATTGATGGCGATCCCGGCCCCGCATCCGCAGATCGAACGCCGCCGCGAGGCGTTCCAGCGCATGCGCGCGCTTTTCGATGCATTGGCCGTGCAGCATCCGCAGGTCGATACGCTGTCGATGGGCATGAGCAGCGACTTCGCCGAAGCCATCGCCGAAGGTGCGACGATGGTCCGCGTCGGCACTGCGCTGTTCGGCACGCGTCCGCGCCGGGATTAGGGGTTTGAGACCGGAATGACCAGCCGTTCGGCTGTGGAAAGCCGCAGGGGCGACACCCTCCAAGCGACACTTGATGGAAACGAATCTTATGGACGCGCCTAGCCATTACCCAGAAGCCCAGGACTTTGTCACAGCGATCACCCAACCATTCGACAGCGACCTGGGAAGCAAGGTCGTGACGCCATTCGGCATCGTCTGGTCGGATGCCATCAAGCTCGACAGAGACCTGGAGATCTACCACATCAGCGTGCAGGCGCTTGGACTGAGCTTCACCTTCAAGGACGCAGGCATGTTGTTCGAGGAGGAGTACCCCAACGTCGGCGACGGTCCATTCCTGATGACGGACTGCGCTTTCTGGGGCTATGAAGCCGAGTACGAAAGCTACAAGGGGCCGTTGTGGAAGGACCTGCAGTTCTCCGACACCGTGGCCGATGCCATCGCAAAGCTGGGAGCGCCGACCCGCGTCGGCCGCCTGGACATCCACGCCTGGGAGCTGCCCGACTTCACACTGACGATCCATTGGAAGAGTCCGGGCAAGATTCGAGTGATTTCCTACTGGATGAAGCGGGACTGACGTGCAGTGAGCCTTTTCAGCCTTCTAATGACCAAGAGTCAACACAGACAATGAGCAATCCCGAATTCCGGACCCCAGACCCTGACTCCATCGCCTTCATCGGCGGCGGCAACATGGCGCGCAGCCTGATCGCGGGCCTGGTGCGCCAGGGTGTTCCGGGGAAGCAGATCCGCGTGGCCGAGCCGGTGGACGTGCTGCGCGAGGCGCTGGTGCGCGACTTCGATGTGCAGGCGTTCACCTCGGCCGAGCAGGCCGCCACAGGCGCATCGATCTGGTTGATGGCGGTCAAACCGCAGGTGATGCGGGCGGTCTGCGCCAGCCTGAACGAGGCCGCCGCCGGCCATCCGCTGGTGGTGTCGATCGCCGCCGGCATCACCGGTGCCCAGCTCGATCGCTGGCTGGGCGGCGGCCAGGCGGTGGTGCGTGCGATGCCCAACACCCCGGCGCTGCTGGGTGCCGGCGTCACCGGTCTGCATGCCAATGCCCAGGTCAGCGCGACGCAGCGCGAACAGGCCGCTCGGCTGCTGGCCAGCGCCGGCGCCACCGTGTGGATCGACGAGGAAGCGCAGATGGACGCGGTCACCGCCGTGTCCGGCAGTGGCCCGGCCTACGTATTCCTGCTCGCCGAGGCGATGGAGGCGGCGGCGTTGCAGCAAGGCCTGCCACCGGAAGCGGCACGCACCCTGGTACTGCAGACCGTGCTCGGCGCCGCGCGCATGCTCACCGAGGCCGGCGAAGCCCCGGCCGAACTGCGCCGTCGCGTCACTTCACCGAATGGCACCACGCAGGCCGCGATCGAGACCTTCCAGGCCGGGGATTTCGAGGCGCTTACTGCCAAGGCGATCGCCAACGCGGCCGAACGTGGGCGGGAGCTTTCGGCGGCGAATGACTGAGGCCTGGGTTTCGTTACTAGGTTCTTGAATTCGTCATTCCCGCAACCTGTCATTCCCGCGAAGGCGGGAATCCATGGACTTTGGTTTTCAAAGGGTCAACGTCCCTGGATTCCCGCTTTCGCGGGAATGACGGATGAAGGTTTGTCGGGAGAGCTTCACCCTACCCACCGCTCCACCGCTGCGGCCCATCGCCCTGCTCGCTCAGCTTGTCGCCCGGATTGGCCAGCCAGCAGCGTCGCAATGACAGGCAGCCGCAGCCGATGCAATCGGTGAGCTGGTCACGCAGCTGTTGCAGCCGCACGATGCGCTCGTCCAGTTCGGCACGCCATGCCGCCGACATCCGCGCCCACTCCGCACGCGTCGGCGGACGCTGCTGCGGCAGCACCGACAATGCCTTCGCCACCGCTTCCAGCGGAATGCCAACCCGCTGCGCAACCCGGATCACCGCCAGCCGGCGCAGCACGTCACGCGCATAGCGGCGCTGGTTGCCGCTGGTACGCAGGCTGTGGATCAGCCCCTTGCGCTCGTAGAAATGCAGCGCCGACACCGCCACCCCGCTGCGATGCGCCACTTCGCCCACGCTCATTTCCGTCATCGCTTGACCTCGACCATGGTTGAGGTTGGATGCTGCCCGCCCCGCACCCCAGGTGCAAGCTCCCATCGAGACGTCGCCGCATGAGCTCCACCCCACTCCTTCACGGGCACCCCGAGCATGTCGCTGCGACCTCGGTCATGGCCGCGCCGTACCGGGCCACCACGCTGGGCATGGTCGCGCTGGTCTCGCTCAATGCCTTCGAGGCGCTGGCCGTGGCGACCGCGATGCCGACCGTCGCGCACGAGCTGGACGGATTACGGCTGTATGCGATGGCGTTCGGCGGCATGCTTGCGGCCAGCGTGGTCGGCATGACCCTGGCCGGCCGCGACTGCGACCGCAACGGTCCGGCACGGCCGCTCTGGAGTGGCCTGGCCACCTTCATCGCCGGCCTGCTGCTGGCCGGGCTGGCGCCCTCGATGCCGCTGCTGATCGCCGGGCGCGTGCTGCAGGGATTGGGCGCGGGCGCGACCTCGGTGGCGCTGTACGTGATGGTGGGGCGGCTGTATCCGCCGGCGCTGCGTCCGAAGGTGTTTTCGGCGTTCTCGGCCGGCTGGGTACTGCCGTCGCTGGTCGGCCCGGCGTTGGCCGGGTTGGTGGTGCAGCACCTGGGCTGGCGCTGGATCTTTCTCGGTGTACCGCTGATCGCACTGCCCGCCGCGGCGCTTCTATATCGCCCCCTGGCGTCACTACCGCCGGGACCGGCCGGCGATGCCGACGCACCGGTGCTGTGGCCATGGGCGCTGGGCACTGCGCTGGGCGTGCTGGCGATGTATGCCGCCGGCCAGTCGCATGGCCCCCTCGCGCTGGCGACGATGGCGATTGCCGTGGTCGCGCTGGCGCTCTGCGCGCGCCGGCTGGTGCCGCCGGGCACGCTACAGGCCGCGCGCGGCCTGCCCAGCGTGGTTCTCCTGCGCGGGCTGGCACCGGCCGCGTTCTTCGGCTGCGAGGCCTTCGTACCGCTGTTGCTGTCGCGCGAACGCGGGCTGTCGCCGGCGCTGGCCGGCATCGCGCTGAGCATCGGCGCGTTCAGCTGGTTCTGCGGCTCCTGGTACCAGGGCCACTACGCCGGCAACCGTTCGCGCGCTCGCCTGATCGCGCTCGGCGCCGCGCTGCTGGCGCTGGGCATCGGCATGACCGCCGCTGCGATCCACCCGGCCATGCCGATCACGATGGCGCTGGTCGGCTGGACCATCGCGGGCCTGGGCATGGGTCTGGCTTATCCGAGCCTGTCGGTGCTGGTCCTGCAGCTCTCGCCGCCGGGAACCGAGGGCCGCAACAGCTCCGCGCTGCAGCTCAGCGAGGCGATCGCGGTGGCGACGATGCTCGCGGTGGGCGGCTCGTTGTTCGCGCTGATGCTGGATCACCGCCCGGCGCTGGGCTATGCCTCGGCATTCGGACTGGCGCTGGTGCTGGCGTTGCTCGCCAGCCTGCTGGCGACACGCACGCGGCCGCACTGACCGCCGCCGGACGGCCGCCTCCCATCACGCAATCGCGGATGCGCGGCGACCGCCCGTTTCGTCAGGGATAGAGCATGCGCTTGGACCAGCGGCCGCCGACATCGCGGTCATAGCGCCAACGCTCGTGCAGGCGGAACTTGGCGCCGTACCAGAATTCGAAACGGTTCGGCACGACCCGGAAGCCGCCCCAGCCCTCCGGACGCGGCACATCGCGCCCCTCGAAGCCGGCTTCTACCTTCGTCAGGCTCTGCTCGAACTCCTCTCGCGAGCCCAGTGTCTGCGACTGCAGCGACGCCCAGGCGCCGATCTGGCTCATGCGCGGACGCGAGGCGAAATAGGCATCGGCCTCGGCCGCCGACACCCGCACCGTCTCGCCCTCGATCCGCACCTGCACGCCGGCCTCGCGCAGGCCGCGCCACAGGAACAGCAACGCAGCCTGCGGATTGGCCTGGAGCTCGCGCCCCTTGGCGCTGTCGATATGCGTGTAGAACACGAAACCGCGCTCATCGAAGCCCTTGAGCAGCACGGTGCGCGCGCTCGGCCGCCCTTCCAGGCTGGCGGTGGCCACAGTCATCGCGCTGGGTTCGATTTCGTCGCTGCGCCGGGCCTCGTCGTAGAGCTGGGCGAAGGTGGAAACGGCTTCGGCAAGGAGGTCGGTCATGGTCGAGAAGGCGTACGGATTGCCACTATTGTGGACGCATGGCCGCTGCCACGCATACCGCCATGCCGCGTCTGGCGGCCATCAGAGCGTCACCACCGCATCGGGCGCAAAGCGCCGCCCAGCAATGGTTTCATCAGCCAGCAAAGTCGAAGCCGGCGGGTACGGAGTGCTAGCATGAGGCCGATGAATCCCGCTCCGAATCTCGTGATGGTTGGCCCGATGGGTGCAGGCAAGACCTGCATCGGTCGCCGGCTGGCCGAGCGTTTCGGTCTGCAGTTCGTCGATGTCGACCACGCCATCGTCGAGCACGCCGGTGCCAGCATCCCGTCGATCTTCGAGCACTCCGGCGAAGCGGGTTTCCGTGAACACGAACGTATCGTGCTGGCCCGGATCCTGGCCGGCACCGGCCAACTGGTTTCGACCGGTGGCGGCGCGGTACTGGACGCCGAAAACCGGCGGCTGATCCGCGAGCGCGGCTTCGTGATCTATCTCAGTGTCGGTGTCGAGGCCCAGATGGAACGGTTGGCACGCGACCGCACCCGCCCGCTGCTGCAGCGTGAGGACCGCGGCCAGGTGCTGCACGACCTGGCGCTGCTGCGCACGCCGCTCTATCGCGAGGTCGCCGACCTCGTCATTGACACCGACTGGCTTTCCCCCGGCGAGGCCACCGCGCAGCTTGTGCTGCGGCTGGCCGCGCAATGGCAGACTTCGAGTACCGCCGCATGAGCTCTTCCGCCACACCCCGCACCGTCGATGTCGGCGGTGCGCAGCCCTACACCATCACGATCGGTCCTGACCTGCTTGATGACGGCCCGCGGCTGGCCGCAAACGTACGCGGCCGTCATGTACTGCTGCTCAGCGACTCGGCGGTGGCGCCGCTGTACGCCTGGCGCGTGCGCGAAGCCCTGCTGCAGACGCGCCCGGACCTGGTGGTCGGCGAGTTGGTGATCACGGCCGGCGAAGCCTCCAAGACCCTCAATACGTTCGGCTCGGCGATCGCTGCGCTGGCCGAGCTCGGTGCCACCCGCGACGCCTGCGTGTTCGCCCTCGGCGGCGGCGTGGTCGGCGACCTGGCTGGTTTTGCCGCGGCCTGCTGGATGCGCGGCGTGGATTGCGTGCAACTGCCGACCACGCTGCTGGCCATGGTCGATTCCTCGGTCGGCGGCAAGACCGCGGTGGACATCCCGCAGGGCAAGAACCTGGTCGGCGCATTCCATCCGCCGCGCGCGGTGATCGCCGATACCTCCACGCTGCACACCCTGCCCGCGCGCGAACTGCGCGCCGGGCTGGCCGAGGTGATCAAGTACGGCGGCATCCGTGATCCGCTGTTCTTCGAATGGCTCAATGCCGAACGCTCCGCGCTGCTCGCCGGCGATCACGCCGCGCTGACCCAGGCGATCGCGCGCAGCTGCGAGCACAAGGCCGAGATCGTCGAGCGCGACCCGCTGGAGAAGGGCGAGCGCGCCCTGCTCAACCTCGGCCACACCTTCGGTCATGCGATCGAGACCGAACAGGGCTATTCCAGCCCCGGCAGCGACAATCTCGTGCACGGCGAGGCCGTCGCGGTCGGCATGGTGCTGGCGGCGCGGTTGTCAGCAGCACTCGGCCTGGCCAACGACGCCGACACCGAAGCGCTGCGCGCATTGCTGAACCATTACGGCCTGCCCACCGCACTCCCGGCCGGACTCGCCCCCGAACGCCTGCTCGCGCGGATGCGGCTGGACAAGAAGAACGTCGCCGGCCGACTGCGGCTGGTGCTCTGGCGCGGCATCGGCAAGGCCGAAGTGGTCCCGGATGTGGACGAAGCAGCCGTCCTGGACGTGCTGCGCGCCGGTTGATGCAACCTGTGGGAGGGACTTCAGTCCCGACAGGCTTCATCGGCAAAGCCCGTCGGGACTGAAGTCCCTCCCACACGCCTTCCGGCGCCCGGACACCGGCAGCGGCTACAATTCGCGCCATGCGCGTATTCCTGCAACAACTCCCGATCGGCGAAGACTCGCCCCGCTACGTCCAGCTGACACTGCAACCCGACCTGTTCGGCGGCTGGGAGCTGCTGCGCGAGAGCGGCCAGATCGGCGGACGCGCACAACTGCGGCGCGAGCAGTTCCTGCTGCAGGACGAAGCCCACCGCGCATTCGAGAAGGCGCGCGACGCACAGCTCAAGCGCGGCTTCCAGGTCATGTTCATACGCGGCGCCGATGCGCCGCGCTGAGGATCTTTCATGCTGAAAAATGATCGCCTGCTGCGCGCACTGCGCCGGCAACCCGTGGACTGCACCCCGGTCTGGCTGATGCGCCAGGCGGGACGTTATCTGCCCGAGTACCGTGCCACCCGCACCAAGGCCGGCAGTTTCCTCGGCATGGCCAAGAACCCGGAAGTTGCCTGTGAGATCACCTTGCAGCCGCTGCGCCGCTTCCCGCTGGATGCGGCGATCCTGTTCTCGGACATCCTCACCGTGCCCGACGCGATGGGGCTGGAGCTGTATTTCGTCGAAGGCGAAGGTCCGAAATTCCGCCATCCGGTGCGCGATGCCGAGGCGATCGCCCGCCTGGCGGTGCCGGACATGGAGACCGAGCTGCGTTACGTGATGGACGCGGTGCGGCTGATCCGCCGTGAGCTGGACGGCAGCGTGCCGCTGATCGGCTTCGCCGGCAGCCCGTGGACGCTGGCCTGCTACATGATCGAGGGCGGCGGCAGCAAGGAATACTCGAAGATCAAGGCGATGGCGCTCAACGCGCCGGCATTGCTGCATCAGCTGTTGTCGGTGGTCACCAACGCGGTGATCGCCTACCTCGGTGCGCAGCGCGCGGCCGGCGTGCAGGCACTGCAGGTGTTCGACACCTGGGGCGGCGTGCTGAGCCCGGCGATGTACCGCGAGTTCTCGCTGCCTTACCTGGCGCGCATCGCCCACGAACTGGAACG
The DNA here is from genome assembly GCF_058986605.1 of Pseudomonas sp. GW821-FHT07E12. Classification (NCBI taxonomy): domain Bacteria; kingdom Pseudomonadati; phylum Pseudomonadota; class Gammaproteobacteria; order Pseudomonadales; family Pseudomonadaceae; genus Pseudomonas; species Pseudomonas sp. GW821-FHT07E12. Next base: position 11,590 of record NZ_JBYSVX010000063.1, read on the forward strand.
CGGCGAAGGCGAGACACGTACGCCACTGATCCTGTTCGGCAAGGGCACGGGCGGCTACATCGAGGAACTGGCCGCCACCGGCGCCGACGCGATCGGCGTGGACTGGACGATCGACATCGGCGAAGCCGCACGCCGCACCGGCGGCAAGGTCGCACTGCAGGGCAATCTCGACCCGGCAGTGCTGTACGGCTCGCCCGAGGCGATCCGGCGCGAAGCCGGGCACGTGCTCGACAGCTATGCGGCCGGCAACGGCGGCTCGCGCGAGGGACACGTGTTCAACCTAGGTCACGGCATGTCGCCGGATATGAACCCCGAGCACGCGGCGGCGCTGGTCGAAGCGGTGCATGAGCTGAGCCGGCGCTGACAAGTCGATGGGGCGCGCCCGGCGACTTGGCCAGGGCGCGTGAGCAGATGACAGGGGCGTCGCGCGCCTGATCGCTCGAGGCCACCCAGAGTCGCTCCTACCAAGAACACCAGATCGTATCGCCACGCGCACGCAAAGGGATTGATCTTGCTGTGGCCGTTGCCGTTGCCGTTGCCGTTGCCGTTGCTCGTGATTTTGCAGTTGCCCTTGGCTTTTGACTTACCGGGGCCCCTGCCGCAGCGGCGGAGACGGCGGGAAAAACCCGCAGGGCGACGTGCATGGATGCACGTCGTTTTCTG
>NZ_JBYSVX010000064.1:0-10665 GCF_058986605.1 Pseudomonas sp. GW821-FHT07E12
CTAGAGCGGAGACGGTGGCCCACGCCGGCGCTCGACATCTAACCTGACAGATCCGGAGCAGATAAGAGCGGAGCATGAACCGGGCCCAAAGCACGCGGTGCTTCCGACATTGGTTTAACGCGCGCGGGTAGGCGACGCGGATACTCGTGCGTTGATTCCGGTGTTCCCCGGGTCGGGGCGGAGATTGGACATGCGCGTATGCGGTGAGATCACGCGAGGTCATGGGGCGCGGCTGGTGGCCGCGTTGCTGCTGGCCGGCATGACGGCAGCCGCGGCAGCCGCCGGGCATGCAAGCTACGACCCGGCGTCCTCGCGATGGCTGCAACGGGTTGCGTTCGGGCTGGACAGCGCCAGCGTGGCCGAGCTGGAGCAGCAGGGGCAGCGCAGGTTCCTGCGCCAGCAACTGGGCACGCCTTCGGACGATGCCGCGCTGCCGCCGGCGGTGCGCGATCAGCTGCATGCCTATGCCGCGTTGCAGGTGCCGGTGCAGACATTGCTCGCGCAGCAGAGTGCACGTGGCAAGCAGATCAAGGACATGCCCGACGGTGATGACAAGGTCGCCGCGCGCAAGGCGCTGCGGCAGCAGGGCATCGACATGGTGCAACAGGTCCGGCAGGCGCAACTGCTGCGTTCGATCTACGCGCCCGATCAACTGCGCGAGCAGATGGTCTGGTTCTGGCTCAACCACTTCAGCGTCTATGCCGAGAAAGGACGCCTGAACTGGATGGTCGGCGACTATGTGGACCACGCGATCCGTCCGCATGTATTGGGCAAGTTCTCCGACCTGGTGCTGGCGACCTTGAAGAGCCCGGCGATGCTGGAGTACCTGGACAACGCCCAGAATGCCAAGGGCAAGGTCAACGAGAACTACGCACGCGAGCTGATGGAACTGCACATGCTGGGCGTGGACGCCGGCTACAGCCAGCACGATGTGCAGCAACTCGCACAGATCCTGACCGGCGCGGGCATCGTCCCGCCGGATCGCGACGGTCCGCCGAAGCTCAAGCCGGAACTGCAGGGGCAGTACCTGCGCGAGGGTGCGTTCGAATTCAATCCGGCGCGGCACCAGCCTGGTGACAAGACCCTGCTCGGTCAGCGCATCGCCGGCGGCGGTTTCGACGAGATCGAGCGCGCGGTGAAGTTGCTGGCAGCGCAGCCGGCTTGCGCGCGCTTCGTCTCGCGCAGGCTGGCCGAGTATTTCGTCTCCGACCAACCGCCGCCGGCGCTGGTGGAGCGGATGGCGCGCAGCTTCCAGCGCAGTGACGGCGATATCGCCGAGGTGGTGCAGACGATGCTGGAATCGCGCGAGTTCGCCGATGCCGCGCAACGCAAGTTCAAGGATCCCTATCGCTACCTGGTGTCGTCGCTGCGTCTGGCCTATGACGGTCAGGCGATCGCCAACCCGGCGCCGCTGCTGGGTTGGCTCGACCAGATGGGCGAGCCACTGTTCGGGCGCATCACACCGGACGGCTGGCCGCTGCAATCGGAGGCCTGGAACAGCTCGGGGCAGATGGCCAAGCGTTTCGAGATCGCGCGTGCGATCGGCGGTGGCGATGCACGTTTGTTCACGCCGATACAAGCCGAAGGCAGCGCAGAGCAGCGCGGCGGTTTCCCGATGCCGGCCTCACGGCTGTACTACGCCGCGATCGAGCCCGGCCTGTCCGACGCCACCCGCACGGCGCTGGCCAAGGCGCGCTCGCAGCAGGAGTGGAATGCGTTCCTGCTGGCGTCACCTGAGTTCAATTACCGCTGATCGCATGGACGCCTGGTTCCGCACGAGGGCATGCAGATGAAACGACGTGGATTCCTCGCCGGTGCCGCCGGCGCGTTGCTGGCCGGTGCCGGCATGAGCTGGTCCGGACGCCTGTTCGCCGCGCCGGCGGGCAGCAGTCGGCTGCTGGTGGTGTTCCTGCGCGGCGGCTACGACTGCAACAACCTGCTGGTGCCATATGCCAGCGATTTCTACTACGCCTCGCGGCCGACGCTGGCGATCGCGCGGCCCGATCCGGCCAACCTGTCCAGTGCGGTTGCGCTCGATGCGCAATGGGGCCTCAACCCGGTATTGCGCGACAGCCTGTGGCCGCTGTGGCAGAAACGGCAGCTGGCGTTCGTGCCGTTCGCCGGCACCGATGACCTCTCGCGCAGCCACTTCGAGACCCAGGACGACATCGAGTCGGGCGAAGCAGGCGACGGCCATCGCGACTATCGTTCGGGCTTCCTCGCACGGCTGTCGGGGGTGCTGACCGGCGTGCCGGCGATCGCCTTCACCGATTCGCTGCCGTTGAGCTTCCAGGGTGGCCATGACATCCCGAACCTGTCGCTGCGGGGCGATGCCAAGCCTGCATTCGACACGCGCCAGTCGGCGATCCTGGCCGGCATGTATCAAGGCACCACCCTGGCCAGCGCCGCGCGCGATGGACTGGCATTACGCCAGCAGGTCTCGCAGGAGCTGCAGCAGGAAATGATGCAGGCCAGTCGCGGCGCCGCCAGTGCGCGTGGTTTTGCCGACCAGACCCGGCGCATGGCGGTGATGATGCGCGACCGCTACCGGCTTGGCTTCGTCGATGTCGGGGGCTGGGATACCCATGTCAACCAGGGCAGCACCGACGGCCAGCTCGCCAACAATCTCAAGAACCTTGGCCAGGGCCTGGCCGCCTACGCCGAGGCGCTTGGCCCGGCCTGGGACGACACCGTCGTGGTGGTGATGTCCGAGTTCGGCCGCACCTTCCGCGAGAACGGCGACAAGGGCACCGACCATGGTCACGGTACGGTGTACTGGGTGCTCGGTGGCGGTGTGCAGGGCGGACGCATCGTCGGTCAGCAGATCGAGATCGCACAGCGCAGCCTGCTGCAGGATCGCGATTACCCGGTGCTGACCAACTATCGCGAGCTGATGGGCGGGTTGTTGCAGCGGATGTGGGGACTCAGCAGTGCGCAGTTGGCGCAGGTATTCCCCGGTGCCAAGGCGAAAGGCCTGGGACTGGTGTAGGAGCGGCGTAAGCCGCGAGTGAAGCTTTACCGGGAAAGCTTCCTCGCGGCTTACGCCGCTCCTACACCAACCAACACAAAGGCTGTGCTCAGCGCGCGAACGGCGAGGGGCCGTAGAAGCGCTGCAGATGCGTGGCCACTTCCGGCATCGTCTCGCGCAGCAGGTCCGGCGCGGAGAAGTGGTATTCGCTGGTGACCGCGAAGAACTCTTCGGGTGCCTCAGCGGCATAGGCATCGATCAACGTGTCGCGTCCGGCATCGACTTGCCGGCAGAAATCGTCGTAGCTGCGCTGGAAATCGTGTGCCCATTCGCGCTGCCACTCGCGCGGCAGCAGCGGCGTACCGTCGAGCGCGCCATCGAGCGCGTCGAGCTTGTGCGCCATCTCGTGGACCACCACGTTGTAGCCGGCGTTCGGATCGGCGATGTCGGCGCGCACGTCGGCCCATGACACGATCAATGGGCCCTGGTCCCACGCCTCGCCGATCAGCTCGTCTTCCCATTCGTGCAGCACGCCGGCGGCATCGACATGGCTGCGGTGCACGCGGAATGCGTCGGGATAGACGATCAACTGCGACCAGCCATGCCAGCCATCTGCGCCGAACTCCAGCAGCGGCAGGCAGCAGGTTGCCGCCAGCAGCACGCGATCGGCATCGCTCAGCACGAGGCCGTTGAGTGGCGAGATGGTTTTTTCGTGCAGGAAGGCAGCGGTCAATCCGCGCAGACGTTCCGCGCGAGTCTTATCGAGTGCATGCAGCCACGCGCAACCTGCGAGGGCCGCGCGCCAAAGTGTTTCGTCGATCGCTGCCGGTTTGCGCCGGAACCAGCTGAATACACGTGGGATCAGCGGAACATGCCCGGCAGGAAGCTATGCCAACGCGGCATGCGCATCCGCGGCACCATCAAATCGCCGTCGTTGCCGCCGCCTTGCGTGGTGGTGGAATGCGGCCGCGTGGTGCCCGTGTGTGCGGCCTGAGTGGCGTCGGCATCGGGCGTGGCGCCGCGTGCGGCCGATTGCGGTGCATCGACGCAGGTGCCGTGGTCGGGGTCGGCATAGCTGCCCGACGCCGCCCAGGCCAGCGAAGGTGCCAGCAGCAGGATCACGTAGAGGGCAACTCGGCGCATCGTCGACATCCGGGCAGCGGTGGTAACCTGTCGATTCTAGCGCGGTTTTTGCCCCTGGCGACAAGCCGGATCGGGCTCCGGCGGGCCGCGATCCGTCCCGGGCGGGCTCGCCCCCCGGGACTCCCCCGGTACGCGCCGGATGCCGCTTCGTCACCCGGGCTCCGCTTGTTCAGCCAGGTACGCGCGAAAAAGCGGCTCCGCCGGCTCGGGTAGGGATGCCACCTCCTCAGCCGGCATCGCGCATAATTCCCGCATTCATCGATCAGGGATCCGCGTGGACGACCGCGCACTGCTGGCCAGACTCGCCACCGGACGCGTGTCCGGGGACGCGCTTGCGCGCGAGTTCGGGCTGACCCGGGCCGCGGTCTGGAAGCGCATCCAGAACCTGCGTGCGGCCGGGGTCGAGATCGAGGGCCGGGCTGGTGATGGTTATGGCCTGGCGCACCCGGTCGAATTGCTGGATGCGCAGGCGATCCGCGCGCTGTTGCCAGCCGCGGTACGGGACCGGCTGGCCGGGCTCGAAATCGCCTGGACACTGGAATCGACCAATACCGAGTTGCTGCGCCGTCCGGTACCGGGGCAGGGTGTGGAGGTGCTGCTGGCCGAGCGTCAGACCGGCGGTCGTGGCCGGCGTGGTCGGCAATGGGCCTCGCCACTGGCTTCACACATCTATATCTCGCTGTCGCGCGGGTTCGGCGGTGGGCTGGCGCAACTGGCCGGGCTGAGCCTGGCGGTCGGCGTGGCGGTGGCCGAGGCGCTGCGCGCAGCCGGCTTCGAGCAGGTCGGCCTGAAATGGCCGAACGACCTGCTGGCCGGTGGCGCCAAGCTGGGCGGCCTGCTGGTCGAGGGCGGCGGCGAGGTCGCCGGACCGGCGCGCGCGGTGATCGGGCTCGGGCTCAACGTACACATGCCGGCGGCGTTTGCGGCCGGGATCGATCAGGCCTGGACCGACCTGGATACGCTGGCCGGCGAGGCGGTCTCGCGCAACCGGATCGTGGCTGCGCTGCTGGCGGCCTTGCTGCCGGCGCTGGAGCAGTTCGAGGCGCAGGGGCTGGCGGCGTTCCTGCCACGCTATGCGGCGCTGGACCTGCTGGCCGGGCGCGCGGTGCGGATCGAGCAGGCCGGTAGCTTGTCCGAAGGCATCGCGCGCGGCTTGGCTACCGATGGCGCGCTGCGGGTCGAGCTGGCCGACGGCGTGCGCCATGTCCACGCCGGCGAAGTCAGTGTGAGATCGCAATGAGCCAGTGGTTGTTCGACCTGGGCAATTCCCGCTTCAAGTTCGCGCCGCTGCAAGGCGCGCGCGCTGGCGACGTGCAGGCCTGGGCGCATGGCGCCGAGGCGATGGACGACGCGCTGATGGCGGCGCTTCCTGAGGGTGAGGTGGCATATGTCGCCAGCGTGGCGTCGGCCGCACTGACCGCGCGGATGCTGCAAGTGCTGGGCGAGCGTTTCGGCGAGGTGCGGGTGGCGCGCACGATCGCCGAGTGCGCCGGCGTGCGTATCGCCTATGCCGAGCCGTCGCGCTTCGGCGTCGATCGTTTCCTGGCGCTGTTGGGCGTACGCGGCGAAGGCCACGTGCTGGTGGCCGGTGTGGGCACTGCGCTGACGATCGATCTGCTGGACACCGAGGGTCGACATCGCGGCGGTCGTATCTCCGCGTCGCCGACCACGATGCGCGAGGCATTGCATGCGCGCGCTGTGCAGTTGCCGGCGCAAGGCGGCGATTACGCCGAGTTCGCCAACGACACCGCCGATGCATTGGCATCCGGCTGTGATGGCGCGGCGGTTGCGCTGATCGAACGCAGCCTGGCGCAGGCCGAGGCATGGCTGGCGGCGCCGGTGCGACTGGTGCTGCATGGTGGTGGCGCTCCGGCCTTGCTGCCACTGTTGCCGCAGGCGATGCACCGTCCGCCGCTGGTGCTGGACGGGCTGGCGACCTGGGCCGGCTATCAGCCGGCGACGGCCGGATAGAATCCTGCCCATGTTCGTACGCGCATTCATCGTCGTCCTGGCCGTCCTCAATCTGGGCGTGGCGCTGTGGTGGCTGTCACGTCCTGCCGATCCGTCACCGGTCGCACCGATCGAATCGGTGCCCACCGGCGTGGCGACGCTGCAGCTTGCCGAGCCTGCCGATGCTCCGGCTGCGCAGCCGGAGTCAACACCGATGCCGACGCCCTCGGCAGTGCCGCCTCCGGCTCCGATAGCCGCCGCTGCGCCTGCAAAACCGGCGGTGCCGGCAGCACAGACACTCGAGCCTCATGCCGCACCGCCGGCGCGCTGCCTGAGTCTGGGGCCTTTCGCAGCGCAGGCCGATGCCCAGGCGGCACTGGCGCGCGCCGGTTCGCTGCTGGAAAAGAGCGCGCTGCGCGAGGAGCGCGACGGCGATGCCAGCAGCTATCGGGTGGTGATGCCGTCGGTCGGTGATCGCGCGACCGCGCAGGCGATCGTCGCGCGCATCGCTGCGGCGGGCCTCAAGGATTACTACGTGCTTCCCCAGGGCGAAGACAACACCATCGCGCTCGGCCAGTACCGCAGTCGCGAAGGTGCCGAGCGTCGTCAGTCGGAATTGAAGGCGAAAGGATTTTCCGCCGAGCTGCTCGCCAGCGGCGGTCAGCCGCGCTGGTGGATCGATGCACGCACCGCCGCGACGGACGCGGCGGTACGGGCCAAGTCGGGCGCGGCGCGTCAACGCTCGCTGGATTGCGCGAGCATGCGCTAGAATGCGCAGCTCGATGCCGGCATAGCTCAGTTGGTAGAGCAACCGCCTTGTAAGCGGTAGGTCCCCAGTTCGAATCCGGGTGCCGGCACCATCTTCGCTCACGTCGCTGTTGCGACAAGGTTGAATCTTCACGTTCAACCGGAGCTGACGCGCATGTCGCGTCGCACGCTGTCAGGTTGCTCGACTAACGAGCGAAAAACATCCTCGTAACGCGACATCGCGCAAGCTGTCTCCACCAGCTGTGCAGCCGTAGGGACGTGACCCAAGGCGGCTTAAAGGGTGCAGGTATCCGCAGCTGGACCACTTTCCTCGCGCGACGCGCATTCAAGGCAGATCCAGCCTCCTGAATGTGCGGCGCGCTGTTGCGTTGCCGCACGAGTCGCTGCATCGCGCTCGTTAGACTGGACTTCTTTGTTCGATGGGAGTCCTGGATGAGCATGCGCTATTCCCCCGTTTCTCTGATCGGGGTGCCGACCGATGTCGGTGCCGGCCATCGTGGTGCGGGCCTGGGGCCGGAAGCGCTGCGCATCGCCGGTCTGGCCGAGGCGCTTACCGCGCGTGGTGTGGAAGTACGCGACGTCGGCAATCTCGATGGTCCACGCAATCCGTGGCAGGCGCCGGTCGCTGGCTATCGTCATCTTGATGAGGTAGTGGCGTGGAATCGTGTGCTGATGGAGGCCAGTTACCGCGAGCTGCAGCAGGGGCGCATGCCGATCATGCTCGGGGGCGATCATTGCCTGGGCATCGGCTCGATCACCGCGGTGTCGCGCTGGTGCCGCGAGCAGGGCAAGACGCTGCGCGTGCTGTGGCTGGATGCGCATTCGGATTTCAACACCAGTGAGGTCACGCCGTCGGGCAATGTGCACGGCATGCCGGTGGCGTGTCTGTGCGGATTGGGGCCGCAGGCGCTCACGCATCTGGGTGGCGATGCGCCGGCGCTGCATCCGGAGCAGATGCGGCAGATCGGCATCCGTTCGGTCGATCCGGACGAGAAGCGGCTGATCAAGCAGCATCGCATCGATGTCTACGACATGCGCCACATCGACGAAGTCGGGATGAAGAAGACGATGGAAGCGGCGCTGGACGGCGTCGACGAGAACACACATCTGCATGTGAGCTTCGACGTCGATTTCCTCGATCCGAGCATCGCGCCGGGCGTGGGGACAACGGTGCTGGGCGGCCCGAACTATCGCGAGGCGCAGCTGGTGATGGAGATGATTGCCGACACCGGGCGCATGGGTTCGCTGGACATCGTCGAGCTGAATCCGGTGATCGACAACCGCAATCTCACCGCGGAGCTGGCGGTGGACCTGGTCGAAAGTCTGTTCGGCAAGTCCACGCTGATGCGCGACTGAATCATTTTCGCAAAGCGTTCACGGCTGTTCACGCCGACTCTACGGTGGCGCAGTCAGATTCGTCGCGGAGCGGAGGCGCATATGGCGCCGGACGCGTTGAAGAGGATGAAGATGATGAAACGACTGTTGACGATGCTGCTATTGGGCCTGTTTTCCGTGGGTTTGATGAGCGGGTGCAACACCATGGCTGGCGCAGGCAAGGACATCAAGGGCGCGGGCCAGAAGGTGGAAAAAACGGCGGACAAGTGTAGCGACGGCAAGTGCTGATTCACTTTCGCCAGAGGGAGCCGGTGCGGGCTCGCCGCGCCGGGCATGCAACGATACGAGCCGAGGGAGTGAAGCGATGAAGCGTGCAACGATTCTGCTGATGCTGGGCCTTTTTTCGGTCGCGATGCTGTCGGGCTGCAATACGGTGAAAGGCGCGGGCAAGGACATCAAGGGCGCCGGCGAGAAGATCGAGGATTCTGCGAAGAAGTGATCGATAGGAGTTCAGGCAGGAAAAACGGGCCTTTCGGCCCGTTTTTCTTGCCAGCCTGACCGAACGGTTCATGCGGGTGACGACGGCTTTGACGCGTTTTAATGTCTAGCGAATGTCGGTGCAGGCAGTTTGGGCGTGCGCGGCCGCTATGCCGGCCGTCACATTGCAACAGGAGTACGTCATGAACAGAGACATCATTTCCGGCAAGTGGACACAGTTGAAGGGCAAGATGCAGGCCCAGTGGGGCGATTTGACCGATGACGACTTCGACGTCGCCGAAGGCAACGCGAAATACCTCTCCGGCAAGTTGCAGGAGCGCTACGGCTGGGATCGCGATCGCGCCGAGAAAGAGGTAGGCGCCTTCGAGGAAACCCTGCGCAAGGAAGATCGCGACTGACATCCCGGGATTCGATACTGTGGGCGAAACGGGCCGCAGTGCGGCCCGTTTCGTATCCGGGCGCGGCGAGGCATTAAACTTGTCGGGTTGAAACCTGAATCCCTTGCGCAATGACCACCCGTGTTCTGACCGGCATCACCCCCTCCGGTACGCCCCACCTCGGCAACTACGTCGGTGCGATCCGCCCGGCGATCGCCGCCAGTCGTGATGCCGACAGTGAGAGCTTCTACTTTCTGGCCGACCTGCACAGCCTGATCAAGGCGCAGGATCCGGATCGCACCCAGCGCTCGACGCTGGAGATCGCCGCCAGCTGGCTGGCCTGTGGCCTGGATCCGGACAAGGTGTGGTTCTACCGCCAGAGCGACGTGCCCGAGACCAACGAGCTGATGTGGCTGCTGACCTGCGTGGCGGGCAAGGGCATCCTCAACCGCGCGCATGCCTACAAGGCGGCGGTGGACAAGAACGTTGCCGATGGCGAGGACGTCGATGCCGGCATCACCGCGGGGCTGTTCATGTACCCGGTGCTGATGGCCGCCGACATCCTGATCTTCAACGCGCACAAGGTGCCGGTGGGCCGCGATCAGGTGCAGCACATCGAGATGGCGCGCGATTTCGCGCAGCGCTTCAACCACGTCTACGGCAAGGACTACTTCGTGTTGCCGGAGGCGGTGATCGACGAGAACGTGGCGACCTTGCCGGGCCTGGACGGGCGCAAGATGAGCAAGAGCTACGGCAACACCATCCCGATGTTCGCGCCGCGCGAGGAACTGAAGAAGCTGGTGTTCTCGATCCTGACCGACTCGCGCGCGCCGGGTGAGCCGAAGGACACCGCCGGTTCCGCACTGTTCCAGTTGTACCAGGCATTCGCCACGCCGGAGGAGACCGCGGCGTTCGCGCGCGCGTTCGCCGAGGGGATCGGTTGGGGCGAGGCCAAGCAGCAGTTGTTCGAACGGATCGATCGCGAAATCACGCCGTTGCGTGAGCGCTATGAAGCGCTGATGGCCGAGCCGGCGAAGATCGAGGCGACCCTGCGTGCCGGTGGTGCGAAGTTGCGCGAGAAGTATGCGACGCCGTTGCTGGCGCAGTTGCGCGATGCGGTGGGGTTGCGTGATCTGTCCAAGCAGGTGGTGGCGGCCAAGGCCGGGGCGGACGTCAAGGTGGCGCTGCCGGTGTTCAAGCAGTATCGCGAGAAGGATGGGCGTTTCTACTTCAAGCTGCTGGATGGCGAGGGTGTGCTGTTGCTGCAGAGTGAGGGGTTTGATTCGCCGCGTGAGGCTGGGCAGTTGATCGGGGTGCTCAAGCAGGCGGTGGATGGGGATCAGTTGGAGACGTCGCTGGTCAGGATTGAGGTGGAGGTCGAGGTTGTTTTGGGGGCTTTGCGGGTGTTGCGCGAGGTGGCTGAGGGGTAGTTTTTTTTTGAGCATTGGCCGTGGGTGTTGATGCTCAGTACGTGATCTCCACTACCGTATGCCCCTGTCGTCGTCCCCGCGTAGGCGGGGACCCAGCGACTTCCGCGCCATCTCTCTATCGTCATCCCCGCGAACGCGGGGGCGAAGCGCCACTGCTTGCGAGCCACTGGCTCGCGTGGTGCTGAGCGCCATCGGG
>NZ_JBYSVX010000065.1:0-9632 GCF_058986605.1 Pseudomonas sp. GW821-FHT07E12
CCACCGAGATCTACACTGCGGGACATTCGTCGGCAGCGTCGGATGTGTAGAAGAGACAGCCGCGATGGGGCGTTACCGAGGAATCCCCATCGCGGCTGATGGCCCGAGGCCACGTAGACCCGCTCCTACGGTGAATAGACGATCTGCAGAACCTGAGACAAAGACGCGTTAGCGCTGTGCGGTCGCCCATTCCTGATTCCAGTACGGAGAACATGACGATGAAGATGAAGTTACTGAGTGCCAGCCTGATGCTGGGCCTGGCATTGACCGCCTGCAAGCAGCCGGAGCCGGCGGCGACACAAACCCCGGCCGCCGAAGGTAAACAGGCGCGTCCGACCATTTCCGATGGCGAACGCGCGGCGGCGACCTGGGCGATCCAGAACCTGATGAGCCGCCACGAGTACATGCATGCGGCCGGCCGCAATCTGGAAGAGATCGACACCCATTGGGTATCGCGCGACGGCAAGTACGCCTCCACCGCCACCTTCGGCAGCCCGGCGTGGGTGATGTATGGCATCGAGACCGTGCGCAAGGCCTACGGCGAGAAGAGTCACGCCGATGCCGAAGCAGCGCTGAAGACACTGTCGGAAATCGATCACTCGGTGAAGAACACGCCGGAGAACTTCGGTGCGGGCGCGGAGTGGGTCATGCACAACAGCACCACGCCGATCATCGAGATCTCCGGCGACGGCAAGACCGCGCAGGGCGCCTGGTACTCGCCCGGCATCGGCGTGATGCCGATCTATCAGGACGGCAAGATCCATCTGCAGTCGATGTTGTTCAACGAGAAATACGGCGGCGACTTCGTCAAGGAGAACGGCGAGTGGAAGATCTGGCATCTGCAGATGGCCTACGACTTCGTGCCGGGCCTGCCTGAGGAGATGCTGAGCCAGTTGAATAAGCAGCTTGGCGATCTGGCACTGGGCCATCCGCTCAAACCGATGGGCGGCGAGGCCGGCGAACGCATGGGCGGCGCGTTGCCGGAAGGCTTCCGCAAGCCGAACTACAGCTATCCGGGCTACAGCCCGCAACGCGCCTCGGTGATCTGGCCCAAGCTGCCGTCGCCGTATTACACCTTCAGTGAGTCTGCCTACAACAACTGCAATTGCGATCAGGAGATTCCGAAGTAGGCAATAGGAGCAACGCAGGGCTCCGCCCCTCATCCCAACCCCTCTGCTGACAGGAGAGGGGCTTTGACAGACGAAGCTCGGGTCAATCAGGTCCAGTGTTTATTGGCTTGCCGCACGGCGAGGAGCAATCCGGTTCGAGCGGTCTTGCCGCGGGTCAACAGCACAGAACGGTTCCGGGAGGGACTTGTATGGGCACTATCCGAACCGCGCCGCTGGCGTGGAGCATCGCGCTTTGTCTTTCGAATGGGATGTTGCTGGCGCTGCCAGGTGTGGCTCAGGCCGCCGACGGCGATGCCGATGCGACGCAACCCCAGACCACATCCACGCCGGTGCAGCTGGCCACGGTCAAGGTATCCGCTGACCGCCGGGAGAGCGATCTGCAGAAGACCGCTGCCTCGGCATCGGTGCTGGACGGCGAACAACTGCGCAAGGAAAACAAGCTGACCATCGCCGAGATCGTTTCCGGCGAGCCGGGCGTGCAGGTGCAGGATGGCGCGGAGGGGCCGACCTTCATCGTCCGCGGCGTGTCCAACAACCTGGCGCCGAATACCGACTCGCCGAACGCGATCTATGTCGATGGCATCTATACCGATCGCGGCGACATCTCGCGGGCGGCGTTCTACGACCTGGACCGGGTCGAGATCCTGCGCGGTCCGCAGGGCACGCTGTTTGGCGCCAATGCCGTCGGCGGCGCGATCAACATCCTCAGCCATGATCCGGTTCTGGGCGAGACCTCGGGACTGGTCAAGGTCGGGCTCGGCAACTATGGCGATCGGCGCAGCGAGGGCGTGCTCAACCTGCCGATCAATCAGGACATGGCGTTACGGGCGGCATTTGCGACCGAGCGCCGCGACGGCTACATGAGCACCGGCCAGGAGGACGTGGACATCGCCTCGGCGCGGATCAAGCTGGCCTACAAGCCGAGCGACGTGTTCTCGATGGTGGTGGGTGCACAGGTCAACCGGCTCGGAGGCAAGGGCCCGGGCGCGGCCTATTCGCCATATCCGCAATCACCCGACGATCTTGAAAATCCCTGGTACAGCGCATTGCCGGCCAACTCGGTCAAGCACGTGCGCACCACGCTGCTGCATGCCGATTTGCGCTGGACCTTCTACCGGTTCGAGTTGATCTACCAGCCCACCTGGTACAAGGACCACTTCGATGCCGATTCCTCATACTCCGGCGATCGCCAGATACAGCAGTACGACAAGCGGCAGACCACGCAGGAGATCCGCCTGCAGTCGCGCGACACGTTGCCGCTGCAATGGGTCACCGGCCTGCACTATCTGGATTCGAACGCACCGCAGTCGATCCTGGTGATGAGCCAGCCGGTCAACGCCTGGACCTACACCCGTTACCAGCGCTCGCGCTCGTGGGCGGCCTTCGGCCAGGCCACGCTGGCGGTCATGGACGATCTGCGCCTGACCGCTGGCGTGCGTTACTCGCACGATCACCGCAGCATCGAGGTGATCGATGTGCCTTACGACAGCACGCAGGCTTCGACCATCCAGAACTACGGCACGCCTTTCGCGACCACCTTCACCAAGACCACCTGGAAGGTCGGAGTGGAGAAGGACCTGGGTACGTCGAGCATGCTGTATGCGAACGTGTCCACGGGATTCCGCGCCGGTGGTTTCTATGCCAACGAGCCCTTTGCGCCAGAGACCGTCACCGCCTATACCGTGGGCAGCAAGAACCGGTTCCTGGACAACCGGCTGCAGGTCAACGCCGAGGCTTTCCTCAACAAGTTCGATGGCTACCAGCTGTCCTACTTCGATCCGGCGACGTTCCTGTCGGGCGTGTTCACCGCCAAGGATGTCCAGATGCGCGGTATGGAAGTCGAGACCAACTGGCTGGTCGGTGCCCATGACAAGCTGGATTTCTCGCTGTCCTACCTGCATTCGCAGGTGGGCGCCCAGGTCGACGTGCCGGATACCCTGACGCTGGTCGCAGGTCAGCCGCTCAATCATTCGCCGCGCTGGTCCGGCAATCTCGGCTACGAGCATGTCTGGGATCTGGCCAACGGCGGTGCGCTGACCGCGCGCGCCAGGATCCATTCGCAGAGCGGCTACTGGGCCTACTACAGCCGTGCCGACGGTGCGTGGCAGCACGCCTACCACCAGAGCGAGGCGTATCTCACCTACGACAGTCCAGGCGGCAGGTGGTCGCTGACCGGCTATGTGACCAACATCGAGAACGTGCCGGTGATCACCGTGTTCAGTCCTGCCGCCGGCGGCATCGTGCAGTTGGGCGCGCCGAGGATGTATGGGGTCCAGCTCACCTGGACCTTCTGAGCAGCGGGTTTCCCCATGCCGTGCCGGGCGGTCGAACTCCCAGGGCATCGTCCGGTACGGCATGGTTCCTTTGTGTTGATGTGTGATGTCGGTGACGCCCGCAGCGGGTGGCGGGTATGCGGGCCACGGATGGCAGGCATGGTGAAAACCCATTTCCGCCGACATCGTGGCGGCGCTAGTCTGGGTTGGCTCGGTGGAGGACGGCCGGCGTCGGCGCGTGGCGCCGGCGCGGGAACGTACCGGGCTCATCCTGGGAGGAAGCTGTGAACATCATTGGTCTGGATTCGCTGGTCTTCGGCGTCGACGATTTCGACGCCTCCGTGAACTGCCTGCGCGACTACGGCCTGCACAAGGTCGATCGACGCCAGAGCGGGGCGCTGTACGAGGCGCTGGACGGTACCTCGATCGAGGTGCGCCCGGCGGGCGACACCGGCCTGGCCGAGTCCTTCGGGCGTTCGCCCAACATCCGCGAGACGATCTACGGCGTGGCCGACCAGGCGACGCTGGATGCGATCGGCGCCGAGCTGTCCAAGGATCGACCGGCGGTGCTCGATCGCGACGGTGTGCTGCATGCCAAGGATGATTCCGGCATTCCGATCGGGTTCCGCGTCACCACGCGCCGGCCGATCATCGCCCCGCCGGTGCTGATCAACGTGCCGGGCATGGCGCCGCAGCGGCCGGTGAACGTGATCGCCTCCGATCCCGAGACGGAGGCCGCGCCGCGCAGTCTTTCGCACGTGGTGTACTTCGTGCCGGACGTAGCCAAGGCCGAGCGCTTCTATGTCGAACGGCTGGGCTTCCGCGTGGTGGACCGCTTCACCAACGTCGGCCCGTTCCTGCGTCCGGCCGGCACCTTCGAGCACCACACGCTGTTCCTGATCGGCGCGCCGGCGCACATGACCGGCATCAATCACTTCACTTTCCACATGGGCGGCGCCAGCGAACTGCTGCAGGCCGGCTGGAAGTTCCGCAACAAGGGCTGGAAGGGTTTCTGGGGCCCGGGCCGGCACATCTTCGGCTCGAATTATTTCTGGTACTTCAACAGCCCGTTCGGCGGCACCATCGAGTACGACGCCGACATGGACCTGCACGACGACAGTTGGACCCCGCGCGCGGTCGAGGCGGCCGAGGACACCTCGCAGATCTTCCTGTTCGACTACAAGCCGCTGTGGTTCCCGCGCGGTGGCGACGATCACTGAGCCCAACGGGTGGCGTCGCGTGTGCCGTCTGGAAGAGCTTGCGGACGGCAACGCGCGCGGCTTTGATCCAGACCCGGACAACGATGACGATCGCGCCTTCCTGGTACGACGCAGTGCGCGTGTGTACGCCTACGTCAACAGCTGCCCGCACAACTGGCGGCCGCTGGAGTACGCCAAGGATCGCTTCCTGAGCGGCGACGGCAGCGAGATCGTCTGCTACGCGCATGGCGCGCATTTCGACATCGAGGACGGGCGCTGCAACTACGGCCCGTGCCTGGGACAGTCGCTGCGAGCGCTGTCGGTGAAAGTACGCGAGGGCTGGATCTGGGTGGCGACGTCGTAGCGTAGAGCCGTGAACGTTCAGGTCACCGCGTAGCCGCATGTGAGCAGTTCATCGAGGATCCGCGAACCAGCCTTGCCGGTGGCGCCGAGCGGGGCGATCTTCAATGCGATGCAAACAGGTCGTGGAAGCGCGCGAAGCCGGGCACATGGCTGGAGGTGCCGCCATCGATCACCAGATTCTGTCCGGTGAGGTAGCGCGCCTCGTCCGAGGCGGCATAGGCCACCGCATAGGCGATGTCCTCGGGCGAGCCGAGGTAGGGCGTCAGCGTTTCGCTCTCGACCGCGTCCAACAGCGCCGGTGGCAGGTTCGCGCGCGCCGCCGGCGACAACACCAGCCCCGGCGACACCGCGTTGCAGCGGATGCCTTCGCGCCCGTGCGAGGCGGCGATCGAGCGGGTCAGCTGCAGGATCGCCGCCTTCGAAGCCGAATAGGCCGCCTGGATCACCTGCCCCTGCAATCCCAGGTTGGAAGCGGTGTTGACGATCGCGCCGCCGCCCTGGCGCAGCATGTGCGGGATCGCCGCCTTGCACGCCAGCATGGTGCCGCGCACATTGACGCGGAAGATGCGGTCCCAGACCTCCACTTCCATGCTGGCCACATCGCGATCGCGTCGGGTCAGCTGCGGATCCTGATCGGCGGCATTGTTGTGCAGGATGTCGAGCCGGCCGTAGGTCTGCACCACGCTGTCGACCATCGCCTCGATGCTGGCGGGATCACCGAGATCGACATGCGTGGCGACCGCACTGCCGCCCAGGGCGGTGACCGCGGCGGCGGCACGTTCGGCTGCGCCGAGATTGATATCGGCCAGCAGCAGTCGTGCGCCACGCCGTGCCATCACCAGCGCAGTGGCGGCGCCGATGCCGCCGCCTGCACCAGTGACGAGTGCGACCTTGCCTTGAAGGGGTTTCATCCAGGGGTTCTCCGTGTCCGATGGGTTGTGTGGAGCAGGAGTCTCCTGCTCTTTGTGGGAGGGACTTCAGTCCCGACGGGCTTCACTGGTGGAGCCCCGTCGGGACTGAAGTCCCTCCCACAGTGTTCTAGTGCGAGCGCCCGCGCCGGAACGGCAACGTGGCGAGGAAGGCGAGTCGACGCAGGCCAAGCAACTTCAGTCCAGCACGCGCCGAAGCCGGATCCAGTCGCGCGGTCATCGGCATCGTGCCGAAGCTCTTGCCCTTGATGACAAGCTCATCGCCAACCCGCTCCAGCGATTCGACCTGCATCAGTTCCTCATCGGCCGGACCACGCAGCACCATGCCGCCGGTGCTGCCGCTCTGTGCCTGCACCTGCGAAGGCGCGGCAACCTGATCCTGACGCGCGCCCTTGGCAACGCCGCCAAAATCCATGCCCAACTGCTCGAACATCCTGATCGCGGTCGCACGCCCGGCGCCGTAGACGCCGCCGCCCGGATGCTGGAACGGGCCGGCCAGATACAGCCGCTCCACACCGGGCACGGTGAACTGGCCCAGCTCCGGCGTCGGACGATGGCCGGCGCTCTGATGGAAATACGGTGCCACGCCATGCAGATCGCCACGCATCATGCTGTTGGGCGAGCTGCGCTCCAGATCGAGCGGGCTGACGATGCTGCGCGCGATGATGTTGTCGTCAGTGAGGTTGCTGACGAACTGGCGGTAATGCGCCAGCGACAGATCGCCGATCTCTTCCTTGAAGTCGTCCCAATGCCGATCCTTCCAGCGCGGATCGGTGACGCTGTACGGCGCGAAGGTGATGCCGTGGAACATGCCGGCGCCGGCCGGCACGCGGGTCTTGTCGCCAATGCTTTCATCGCCGCCCGCGCACAACCGGCGCTCGCTGATCAGGCCGCGCTTGAGGTCATCGAAGTCGGCCAGCATCTCGTCCAGGCTGTCGGTGGCCATGAACTCGAGCATCGTCGCGTAGCCGATTTCCTCGCCGGCGTGGTACTTGCAGTTCTCTTTCAGGTCGTAGTGACTGACCATGATCGAGAACGGCGCCAGCTGCGCGCGTTCGGCACGTTTCAGCACCGGCTCCGGCACGCCCTCGACGAACTTGCGCACCACGTGCGGATGGATCGCACCGATCACCGCGTCCTTCGCCGCGATCCGTTCGCCATCGCTCAGTTCTACACCGCTGGCGCGCCCGTCGCTGACCAGAATGCGGGCGACCTCGGCATTGCAGCGGACTTCGCCGCCGTGACTCTCGATGCAGCGCACCAGCGCCTCGGAGAGCTTGCCGCTGCCGCCGACCGGTTGCGACACGCCGTAGGTATGGATGATGCCCGGCATCAGCAGCACGCCCATGCCGGTGCCGAGTTCGTTCGGGCACTGCAGGTTCTCGCTGACCAGCCGCAGCAGGTGGATCTTTATCCTGTCCGACTCGTACAGATCGTTGACCAGGCTCAGGCAGTCGCGGGTCATGTACTCCAGCATCAACCGGCCTTCGTCGCTGCGATCGAGCATCGCCACCAGCTCGCCCAGCGGCGGCGGCGGCGAGTACAGGCCGGGCATGAACACCTGCAGGATCTGCTGGCTCATCCGTACGAAGTTGCGGTAGGTCTCCGCATCCTTTGGCGAGACCTTGGCGAAGCTTTCGCAGGTCTTGTCGATGTCCTTGTAGGTGAACAGCACCGACTGGTCCGGGAACACCGTGGCGTGCGGCACCGGCGAGTAGTGGTACTCCAACCCGTGCTGCGAGAGCAGGCCCAGCTCGTCCTGACGCAGCATCGGATTGCCCTGGATCATGATGTGCACCGAGGAGTGCTCGTCATGCCAGTAGCCAGGCGTATTCAACTGGCGCGTGGTGACGCCGCCGCCGGGATAGGACTTGCGTTCAAGCACCAGCACCTTCTTGCCGGCCTTGGCGAGGTAGGCCGCGGCGACCAGGCCGTTATGGCCCGCGCCCATCGCGACGATGTCGTATTGAGTCTTCAAGTGACTTGGCTGCATCTGTTCCAGGATGCAGTCACTTTATTCAGGCGGCGGTGCTGGCCGCCAATCATTTGTGGCGATCCTGCGCATGGCGGATCGGAATGCGTTTTGTGGCAGATGATTGCTGCGGTGCAATGCATCGATGGCGGCAATGGCAGCGATCACGAGAAGGCGCTTCTCAAGCCGTGCGCCAGCCTCTAGCTTAGCGGCGTCCCTGCACGGTCCAGGGAGTCCAGCGAGGGAAGGGCAGGTCCAATGAAACAGAGCGAACAATCGCCAGACGCGTTCGAGCAGGACGTGCCGGTCGCCGATGTTCCGGCGGCACGTGTACGTCGCGCACTGGTCGTCGGCGGTGGCGTGGCCGGGATGTCGTGTGCGATCCAGCTGCGCAAGCAGGGCATCGCCGTGCACCTGATCGACATCGACCGGAACTGGCGTTCCTATGGCGCCGGTTTGACCATCACCGGCCCGACCCTGCGCGCGCTGCGGACCGTGGGCGTGCTCGACGAGGTGGTCGCGCACGGCGCGACTTGGAGTGGCGCGAAGCTGCACGACCAGCACGGCAATCTGCTCGGCGAGATGCCGATCCCGCCGCTGGAGGACGGTCTGCCCGCGACCGGCGGCATCCTGCGGCCGATCCTGCACAGGATCCTGGCCGAGCGCACACGCGCGGCGGGTATCGAGGTTGGTCTGGGTGTCAGTGTGGCCGATCTGCATCAGAACGACGACGGCGTGGAAGTCTGGCTCAGTGATGGCCGTCGCGCGCACTACGATCTGGTGATCGCGGCCGATGGATTGTTCTCGCAGACCCGGCAACGGTTGTTTCCCGATGCGCCGAAGCCGCAGTTCACCGGACAGGTGATCTTTCGCCTGCTCGCCGAGCGTCCGGAGGGTTTCGATCGCACGCATTTCTTCATGGGCGAGGAGATCAAGCTGGGTTTCAACCCGGTTTCCGCGACCCACATGTACATGTTCCTGCTGTACGCCGATCCTGAGAACCCGTGGTTGACGCCGGAGCAGCAGCGCCAGCGGCTGCACGAAAAGATGGAAGGCTTCGGCAGTTTCGTGCCGCAGATCCGCGCGACCGTGCTCGGCGAGAATGCCGAGTCGGTGAACTACAAGCCGCTGGAAGTGCAGCTGTTGCCGCCGCCGTGGCATCGCGGTCGCGTGGTGCTGATCGGCGATGCCGCGCACGCGACCACGCCGCATCTGGCGTCCGGTGCCGGCATGGCGATCGAGGATGGGATCGTGCTGGTCGAGGAGCTTGCCGGTGGTGGGACGCTGGAACAGGCGCTTTCACGGTTCACGGCGCGGCGTTTCGATCGGTGTCGGCATGTGATCGAGAATTCGGTGCGGCTTGGGCAGTTGGAGATGAATCATGGATCGCCGCAGGAGCACAGTCGGTTGATGTCGGAGTCGCTGCAGGTGTTGCGTTCGCCGATCTGAACTTTGCCGATTTGAGCTATGTGCCTGGTCAGGGGCATGATCCTGTCGTCACCACGATCTCTCCATCGTCGTCCCCGCGAAGGCGGGGACCCAGCGACTTCCGCGCCATCCCTTTGCGGCGCCCACCATCTCTCTACCGTCATCCCCGCGAACGCGGGGGTCCATGGACGTTGCTTCTAGGTTTGAAGTTGCAGTGACGGCAACAGCAACAGCAACAGCAACAGCAACAGCAAAGGCAACGGCTTTCGCTCCTTCGGAGCGAGTTACCTTTCTTTGCTCGTGCAAAGAAACGTAACCCAAAGAAACACGCCCCAGTC
>NZ_JBYSVX010000066.1:0-9325 GCF_058986605.1 Pseudomonas sp. GW821-FHT07E12
GGCGTAAGCCGCGATGGGGCTTTACCGATAAAGCCCCATCGCGGCTTACGCCGCTCCTACGCTTGCACCTGCAGCCACTCGCGAAAGCGCCGCGCAGCCTCGCTTTCCGGCCGCGAGCGCAACCGGGTGAGCCAATAGCGGCCCACATCGATGCGCGGCTCGAATGGGCACACCAATCGACCCGCGTCCAGATCCTGTTCGAACATCCGCAACGGCAGCAGCGCGACGCCCACGCCGGCTGCGGCCGCGGCGGCGATCGCCAGCGAGGAATCGAACACCGGCCCGCGCGCATTGATCGGTGGCAGGCCAGCGGCCTGGAACCAGCGCGGCCACTCGTCGCTGCGATACGAGCGCAACAGCGGTACGCCGGCCAGATCGGCGGGATCGACAAGCGCGCGTGCCAACACCGGCGCGCAGACCGGGGCGAATGGCGCTTCCAGCACCTGCGTGCAGACCTGCCCCTGCCAGTCGCCATCGCCGAAACGGATCGCCAGATCGACGCCTTCCCCCGCAAGATCGATGCGGTTGTTGTGGGTATGCAGGCGCAGGTCGATCGCCGGGTGCGTTGCCGCGAACGTCGGCAGGCGCGGCAGCAGCCAGCCGGTGGCGAAGGTGCCGACCACACCGACATTGAGCACCTCGCGATAACGGCCGCCGGCGAAGCGGTCGAGCGTGGCGGCGATGCGATCGAAGGCTTCGTTGAGTACCGGATACAGCGCCGCGCCTTCTTCGGTCAGTGCGACGCCACGTGCCAGGCGGTGGAACAGCACCACGCCCAGGCGCGATTCCAGCGTCTTGATCTGGTGGCTGAGCGCGGCCTGGCCGACGCACAGCTCGGCAGCGGCGCGGGTCAGGTTCTGGTGGCGGGCGGCGGCCTCGAAGGCGCGCAGGGCGTTCAGCGGCAACTGCGGACGGATCATCTCGACTCATGAACTGGTTCGATGGCTGGGATTGAATAACCTCGCTGGTGGTGCGCGGTCAACGTTCCAATAATCCAGCTTTATCCCGGAGGTGGGCGATGATCGCGAGAAGGCAGTTTCTGCAGGTGTCGGGTCTGGCGCTGGCGTCGCTGGCAGGCGGCAGTGTCTGGGCAAAGAGCACGGGAAAGGCCAAGGACGACGACCTGGCCGCGCGTTGGGCCGCCATCGAGCACGGCAGCGGTGGCCGGCTCGGGGTGATGCTGCTGGATACCGGCAATGGCCGGCGCACCGGGTATCGGCAGGACGAGCGCTTCCCGATGTGCAGCACCTTCAAATTTCTATTGGCTGCGGCGGTGCTGAAACAGGTCGATGCCGGCAAGTTCGGCCTGGCCGCGCGCGTGCCGATCGCGGTCTCGGACTTGCTCGGCAACTCGCCGACCACCGAGCAGCACGTCGGCACATACGGTTTGAGCGTGGCCGAGCTGTGCCAGGCCACGTTGATCTGGAGCGACAACGCCGCCGCCAACCTGCTGTATCCGCTGATCGGCGGGCCGGCCGGACTGACCGCGTTCCTGCGCACGATCGGCGATCCGTCGACCCGCACCGACCGGCTCGAACCGATGCTCAACGACTTCGCGCATGGCGACCCGCGCGACACCACCACCCCGGCGACGATGGCCGGCAACCTGCAGCGCGTCCTGCTCGGTGACGTGCTGAGCCCGGCCTCGCGGCGTCAGCTGACCGACTGGCTGATTGACAACCGCACCGGCAACGCACGCCTGCGCGCAGGCCTGCCGTCGGACTGGAAGATCGGCGACAAGACCGGCAGCAACGGCAAAGACACCGTCAACGACATCGCGATCGTGTGGCCACCAGATGGCCGCGCGCCGCTGTTGCTGGCGTCCTACCTCAATGGCGCGAAGGTGGACGAGCATGGGCGTGATGCCGCATTGGCGGAGGTCGCACGCGCGGTGGCCGTGGCGGTGATGGGATGAGGTGCACGCGATATGTCCTGTGCCTGGCTGCGCTGCTGGCGGGGCCGGTGTTGGCCTCGACGCCGGCCGAGCGCGATCGTCTGGCCGATGCGGCGTTCGCCGCAAGCGGGGCGCCGGGTCTGGTGATGATGGTGGTCGATCCCGCCGGTATGCATTTCCTCGCGCGTGGCCGTCAGGATCCATCCGCGTCGAAACCACCGCGTGCGGATTCGCTGGTGCGGGTCAACTCGCTATCCAAGGTGATGGCGGCCGAACTGTTGGCAGACGCAGTCGATGCCGGTGAGCTGCAGCTGGACACGCCGCTGGCGCGTTTTGCATCCGGGCCGGTGCCAGGTGGCACCACGATCACGCTGGGTCAACTGGCAACCCATACCGCCGGCCTGCCGCGCAATCCGCCGGATGCGGACTGGCCGGCGGACGTCGCGCCCAATACCTGGCCGGATCCGGTTGCGCGATGGCGCTGGCTGGCAAGCTTGCCGCCGCCACCGGCTCCGGGGCGGCGGGCGTTGTACTCCACGCCGGGTTTCCTGTTCCTCGGCGACGCGTTGGCTGCGTCGGCGGGGCGTCCCTACGAGCAATTGCTGGCCGAGCGTCTGACCGGACCACTCGGCATGCATGACACCACCGCCAAGCCCGATCCGGCGCAATGCCGGCGGCTGATGCACGCACCCAGTGAGGATCCCCTGCGCTATGCCTGCGTCGACACGGGTAACACCGCGGCGTCCGCCGGGATGTACGCCTCCGCGCACGACATCGGTGTATGGATGCAGGCGATGCTGGCGAGAGAACGTGATGGGGGATATTCGCCGTGGCGGGCGCAGCGTACGCGCGCCGAGCTGGAGCGTATCGATGGACTGGATACGGCCGGTCGCGCCGATGCGATCGGTTTGGGCTGGATTCGTCTGGATGCCAGCGCCACGACTCCGTTGATCGTGCAGAAGACGGCGGCGGGCGGCGGCTTCAGCGCCTACCTTGCATTCGCGCCGGGTACCGGCACGGGCGTATTTGTCGCAGCGACGCACTACGACGCGCAGGCGTTGCCCGTGCTGGCGGCCGCGATCAATGCGTGGTTGTCACACGCGCCGGTTTCATCCAGCGACAGGAAGTGACCCGGCGGATGGCGCTCAGGATCGCGACTCGCAGGGGCCGCTGCTGGTTGTCTGGTGCGGCCCGATATCAGCGCAACAGCCAGCGCCCGGCGCTGGCCGCGAGATGCCCGGTGAGGGCCTGCAGCGATGCGCCGCCGCTGCGCCAGTGATGCCAGTACAGCGGCACGTCGATCGGATGGCCGGGTGTGAGTTCGCGCAGTGCGCCGCGTTCGATCCATTCGCGGCAGTGCAGCTCCGGCAGCAGGCCCCAGCCGGCCCCGGCCAGCGCAGTCTGCAGAAAACCCTCGGCCGATGGGCACAGGTGATGCGGGAAGGCGATGTCCAGGCCGAGGTCGGCGAGGTAGCGATGCTGCAGGCGATCGTCCGGGCCGAACACGATCGCCGGGGCGCGTGTCATCGCGGCGGCATCCACACCGTTGGGCAAGTGGCGCGCGCAGAAGTCCGGGGTGGCCACGGCGAGGTAGCGCATCGCGCCGAGTTCCAGCACGCGTGCGCCGGCGACCGGCCCCGAACTCGCACACAGGCAGGCGGCGACTTCGCCGGCGCGCATGCGCTTCAGGCCCACGTCCTGGTCTTCGACCACCATGTCCAGCAATAACCCATCGGCGATCAGGCGCGGGCCGACCGCCGGCATCCACCAGGTCGCCAGGCTGTCGGCATTGAGTGCTATCCGCAGCCGCTGCGGCCCCTCGGTTTCACCCAGGCCCGGCACGCTGGTTTGCAGGTCGGTTTCCAGCAGGCGGACCTGCTGCACGTGGTGCAGCAGCCGCAGCCCGAGGGGCGTCGGGCGCGGTGGGGTGGCGCGCACCAGCACGGCCTGCCCGAGCCGGGCTTCCAGCAGCTTGATGCGCTGGGACACCGCCGATTGCGAGAGGTCCAGCCGGCGCGCGGCGCGTTCGAAGCCGGCTTCCTCCACCACGGCGGCGAGCGCGGCGAGCAGTTTGTAGTCGATCATCAGAAAAATTAATGATGCATTCGGATAATTCGTTTCCCTTATAGCGCAGCGGTCGACACAGTGCTTGCTCTTTGACGGAGCCCGCCCTGATGTCGATGCCTCACCGTTCCACCGTTCGCGACCGCTGGAGCGGCCGATGAGCGCTGGTTACCTGACCGGCCTGCTGACGATGGCCAGCTTGATCGTCGCCCTGGGCGCGCAGAACATCTATGTGCTGGCGCAGGGGTTGCGCCGCGAACATCACCTGGTGGTCGCGGCCTTCTGCACGGCCTGCGACATCGTGCTGGTGTCTGCGGGGGTGTTCGGCCTGTCCGCGCTGCTGGAATCCTGGCCGTTGTTGCTGGCGCTGCTGCGTTGGGGCGGGGTGGCGTTTCTGGTGCTCTACGCAGGCCAGGCCTTGCGGCGGGCATGGCGGCCGCAGGCGCTGGGGGCGGTGGCCGGTTCGCCACGTCGCAGTCTCGGTCAGGCGTTGCTGATGGCGGCGGGGGTGTCGCTGCTCAATCCGCATGTGTATCTGGACACTTTGCTGCTGATCGGCTCGATCGGTGCGCGCCAGGCCGCGCCGACAGCGTTCGTGCTGGGCGCCAGCACTGCCTCGACGCTGTGGTTTTTCGGGCTGGCCGCCGGAGCGGCATGGATGGCGCCGTGGCTGGCGCGGCCACGGGTCTGGCGGGTGCTGGATCTGGCGGTGGCGGCGGTGATGCTGTGGGTGGCGTGGCGCCTGGCGATATCGGCCTGAGCCCGTTCCGGCGTGGGGCCTGCGGGGCGCGCGCTTTGACCCGGGACGGATCGCCACGATAATCCGCTCCGGTTTTCCGCTTCCGAACATCGTCCCCATGCCGATCTACGCTTTCCAGTGCGCCGCTTGCGGCCATGCTTTCGACCGTCTGCAGAAACTTGCCGATCCCGATCCGACGGTGTGTCCGTCCTGTTCGGCCGAGGCGGTGAAGCGCCAGGTGACCGCGCCGGCGTTCCGTCTGTCTGGTACCGGTTGGTACGAGACGGATTTCAAGTCGAAGGGGGAGAAGACCAAGAATCTGGTTGATTCGGGTGGGGAAGCCGGGAAGTCTGGTGGTGAGACGGCGGCTGCATCTGCGCCGGCTTCGGCACCTGCAGCTGCAACTGCTCCGGCAAAGTCGGAAGCGAAGGCGCCGGCTGCTTCGAGCTGATTTTTCTTTTGGTGGTTTTGGTGGGGCGTGGTTTGGTTGTGAGTGGCTGATCAGGCAGAAACTCAGCGCTTTCCGCGCGATCTCTTCCACCGTCGTCCCCGCGAACGCGGGAAGCGCTTTCCAGCAGCCGAAGGCTGATCATCCATGGACGTTGCTTGTTGGGTTTGACGTTGCGGCGACAGCAACCGCAACTGCAACTGCAAAGGCTTTCGCTCCTTCGGAGCGAGTTACTTGTTCTTTGCTTGTGCAAAGAAAAGTAACCAAAAGAAAGCACACCCCGTCCTACGCGCCCTACGCTTCGCTACGGGTTCGCGGAGCCAGCGGGATTTTCTGACGCGGCATCCATGCCGAGGCAGAAAACGACGTGCATCCATGCACGTCGCCCTGCGGGTTTTTCCCGCCGTCTCCGCCGCTGCGGCAGGGGCCCCGGGTAAGTCAAAGGCGAAGAGCGGAAGCAAAATCACGAGCAACGGCAACGGCAACAGCAACAGCAACGGCAACAGCAACGGCAACAGCAACGGCAAGATCAACAGCCTGCTCGTCCTTGTTAACTCGGCTCAGCGCGCACCAAAGCGTGCGCGGCAGCCGTCGTCCACCCAGATCTGGCCGTTGCGGTAGCCCCAGGTTCGGCCTTCTTCGCAGCGGGTGTCCGATAGCTGTTTGACGATGTAGGGGCGGCCCTGGCGGCGGTCCCAGTCGCAGATGCGCTGGCGTTGGTTGTCGCTGCTGCAGGTCACGCTGTAGTTGCTGTTGCCCGGGCCCGGGTCATTGCCCCAACCGCCGCCGCCGCCGCCCCAGCCGCGGCCTTCGGCGAATTCGGCGCGGCAGCCGTCGTTGACCCAGATGCTGCCGTTGCGGCTGCCCCAGGTACGGCCCTCGATGCATTGGGTGCCGGACAGCTGGCGCACCAGGACCGCGCTGCGCCAGTTGGTGTCGCATACCCGCTGGCGGCGGTCGTTGCTCTCGCAGCGGATGGTGCGGCCGTCGCCACCACCGCCACCGCCCGGGCCCCAGCCGCCTCGTGCTTCGACGAAGCGTGCGCGGCAGCCGCGGTCGACCCAGATGAAGCCGTCGCCGCTGCCCCAGTTGTTGCCCTCGACGCAGCGGGTGCCGGACAGGTTCTCGACCAGCGCGGCGCGGCCACGGAACGGGGTGCCGCACTGGTTGCGGCGGTTGTTGTCGCTGGAACAGGTGATGACGGGGCGGCCGTCGTTCCAGCCGCGGTCCTGGGCCTGGGCGGGCGCGGAGGCGACCCCGGCCAGGCCGGCGGCGGCGAGGACAAGGGCAAGCGGGGATATGAAGCGGGTCATGAGGGCGGTCCTGCGGTTCATGGCAATGCTGACAATTAAGCCGATGACCAGGTTAAGCATTGATTAGCGTCGATCGGCACCTGGATTTGCCCCGGCCGGTGTCCGGGCCGCAAAATACGCGGCTAGCCGGCGCGGCTGCGTCGGCCTCCCTCCGGAGTTTCCCCATGCGTACCCACTTCTGCGGCCTGGTCGATGAGACCCTGATCGGCCAAACCGTCACCCTCGCCGGCTGGACCGACGTGGCCCGTAATCAGGGCGGCGTCTGCTTCATCGATCTTCGGGATCATGAGGGCATCGTGCAGGTGACGGTGGAGGTCGACAACGCCGAAGTGTTCGCGGTGGCGGCCTCGCTGGGCTATGAGGACGTGCTGCAGGTCGAAGGCGTCGTGCGCGCCCGCCATGCGGTCAACGACAAGATGCGTACCGGCAAGGTGGAAGTGATCGCCACCCGCATCACCGTGCTGAACAAGGCCGCGCCGCTGCCGTTCCACGCCCACGAGAATCCGGGCGAGGAAACCCGCCTGAAGTACCGCTACCTCGATCTGCGCCGCCCGGAAATGCAGCGCATGCAGCGCACCCGCATCAAGCTGGTGCAGGCGCTGCGTCGGCATCTCGATGCGCGCGGGTTCCAGGACATCGAGACCCCGATCCTGACCAAGGCCACGCCCGAGGGCGCACGCGACTTCCTGGTGCCGGCGCGCATGCACCCGGGCGAGTTCTACGCACTGCCGCAGTCGCCGCAGCTGTTCAAGCAGATCCTGATGGTGGCCGGCTTCGACCGCTACTACCAGATCGCGCGCTGCTTCCGTGACGAGGCGCTGCGCGCCGATCGCCAGCTGGAGTTCACCCAGCTCGACATGGAGTTCGCCTTCGTGCGCGAGCGCGACGTGCAGGATTTCGTCGAGGACATGATCCGCGTGATCTTCAAGGAAGTGGTCGAGGTCGAGCTGGATGCCAGCTTCCCGCGCCTGACCTGGGCCGAGGCGATGCGTCGCTACGGTTCGGACAAGCCGGACCTGCGCATCGCGCTGGAGCTGGTCGATGTCGCCGAACTGGTCAAGGGCAGCGAGTTCGCCGTGTTCACCGCCGCCGCCGCTGATCCGGATGGCCGGGTCGTCGCACTGCGCATCCCCGGAGGTGCCAGCCTGTCGCGCAAGCAGATCGACGAATACGCCGCGCATGCCGCCAAGTACGGCGCCAAAGGCCTGGCCTACATCAAGATCGCCGAGAACGGCGAGGTCAGCTCGCCGATCGCCAAGTTCTTCGGCGAAGAGGCGTTCGCCGCGCTGCTCGCGCACGTCGGCGCCGGCAACGGTGACATCGTGTTCTTCGGCGCCGGCGGCTACAACAAGGTGTCCGACTTCATGGGCGCGCTGCGCCTGAAGGCCGGCAAGGATTTCGGCCTGGTCGCCGACGGCTGGCGTCCGCTGTGGGTCACCGATTTCCCGATGTTCGAGTGGGACGAGGAAGCGCAGCGCTACGTCGCTCTGCATCATCCCTTCACCGCGCCGGCGGTGGACGACGTGGCCGACTTGCGCGCCAATGCCAAGACCGCCGTGTCACGCGGTTACGACATGGTGCTCAACGGCAACGAGATCGGCGGTGGCTCGATCCGTATCCATCGTCCGGAGATGCAGAGCGCGGTGTTCGAGCTGCTCGGCATCGGTGCCGAGGAAGCCCGCGCCAAGTTCGGCTTCTTGCTCGACGCGCTGAACTACGGCGCGCCGCCGCACGGGGGCATCGCCTTCGGTATCGACCGCATCGCCGCGCTGATGGCCGGTACCGAGTCGATCCGCGACGTGATCCCGTTCCCGAAGACCACCGGCGCGCAGTGCCTGATGACCGACGCGCCGTCGCCGATCGCGGACGCGCAGCTGGCCGAAGTGCACATCCAGGTTCGACCGCAGACGAAGTAACTCCCTACCATCACCGCAGCAGAGGCCGACATGACCGACGAGACCGCTTTCAACCTGCAATGGGAAGTTCTGGGCAACGAGGGTGCGAGTGAGGGCTTTGCCACCCAGCGCGCCCGCGTGTTCGGCGGCTGGCTGGTGCGGGTGGGCAATGGCGCCAATGCGCCGCTGACCTTCGTGCCGGACCCGGAAGGCCGTTGGGACGGTGAGGATTTCGGCGAGGACGACTACGAGTACGAGGACGACGAGGAAGAAGAGTCCGAGGAAGAGGAAGAAGAGGACGAGGCGTCCGACGAGGAAGAAGAGGAGGCGTGATCCATGCGCATCCGACGCGCCACCCCGGAGGATGCGCAGACCCTGTCGTCACTGGCTGCGCGTACCTTCACCGAAACCTTCGGCCACCTCTATCCCGACGAGGACCTGCAGGGGTTCCTCGACGAGAGCTACGCGGTGGAGCGCTCGCGCATCGTGCTGGCGCATCCGGACTATGCGATCTGGCTGCTTGAGCACGATGGCGAGGCGATCGGCCACGCTGCCGCCGGCCCCTGCGGCTTGCCGCATGCGGAGATCAAGCCGGGCGATGGCGAACTCAAGCGGCTGTATCTGCTGAAGGAACACCAGAGCTGCGGCTGGGGCAGCCGCTTGTTCGAAACCGCGCTGCAGTGGATGGAGCGCGACGGGCCGCGCACGTTGTGGATCGGGGTCTGGTCGAAGAATTTCGGCGCGCAGCGGTTCTATGCGCGCTATGGATTCGAGAAGGTTGGCGACTACGAATTCCCGGTCGGCCGGGTGCTCGATCACGAGCACATCCTGCGCCGGCTGCCGCGTTGAGCGAATGGCTTTACCCGTAGGAGCGGCTTCAGCCGCGATGAGGCTTTACCGGTAACGCCCCATCGCGGCTGATGGCCCGAGGCCACCCAGAGCCGCTCCTACGTAAGAAACCGCGAGCGGCGA
>NZ_JBYSVX010000067.1:0-8759 GCF_058986605.1 Pseudomonas sp. GW821-FHT07E12
TGTGCTAGGTGGTCTCGTGGGCTCGGAGAGGTGGAGAAGAGACAGGGCTTTACCGGTAAAGCCCCATCGCGGCTGAAGCCGCTCCTACAAGAGACAGACGCTCATTCAGTCCTGTGAGCGATTGGTTGGCGCCTTCGCCTCTTCGGTGAAGTCGGCGATCTTCCACAGATACAGCCCGGCGTAGGTCCGGTACGGCCCCCAGCGCTCGCCACGCGCCAGCAGTTCCTTCGGTGTCGGCGCCTCTTCCAGCCGATCCACGCGCTGGGCGCCCTTGCGCACGCCCAGGTCGTCCACCGGCAGCACGTCGGGCCGGCCGAGCCGGAACATCAGCATCATCTCCACCGTCCAGCGACCGATGCCGCGAATCGGTACCAGCGCCTCGACGATCGCGTCATGGTGCATGAACGCCATCTGCCGCAGCGATGGAATCTCGCCGGCGAGCTCGCGCTGCACCAGGTCGCGCAACGCCTGTGCCTTGTTGCCGGACACCCCGCAGATACGCAGGGCGGCATCGTCGATAAGGCCCAACGTATCGGCATGCAGCCGGGCGCTGCCGATCGCGGCTTCGACCCGCCCGACGATGGTGGACGCAGCCTTGCCGCTGAGTTGCTGGAACAGGATCGCCCGCGCCAGTGCATCGACCGGATCGAACGGCTTGCGCCAGCCCGGCGGCGGCTCAATCGGACCGATCCGGCGCATCCACGCCCCCAGCTTGCGGTCGCGCCGCGCCAGGTGTTCGAACGCCATCTGCACATCGAAACCGCGCGGGTGCCGGGCCATCCGGGCGGGTCCTAGCGACGCATCGCGTTGACGGCGAACAGCACCCAGCCCGCCATCATCGCGATGCCACCGGCGGGAGCCAGACGCGTCGACCCGTGCCACAACGCGCCGCCGACCAGGCTGCCGGAGAACAGCAACGTCCCCACCAGCAGCAGGCATAGCGCCAGCTTCGCCAACATGCGATCGGCCAGCACGCCCAGCACCGCCAGCGCCACGCCATGACCGAAGGCGTACAGCGCCGCGCTCTGCAGGCGCGACTGCACTTGCGGATCGGCCACGCCATGCGCGGCATAGGCCGCCAAACCGATGGACGTGGCAGCCAGCAGTCCGCCGATGCAGGCCAGCAACGAAGGTTTACGGGAACGACGGTCGAGCATGCGCATCGTGGTTTCCGGCTTCACTATGAGGCGCATCCTTCGCAAGAACTCGCAAATCCCTGTGCGAGGATTGATTTCCAGTGCCCAGCCACGAACGAGCCGGGGCTTTCACTGAACCCACCAAACAAAAAAGCGCGCCGCATCACTGCGGCGCGCTTTTATGCGGATCAGCTCATCCGACGTCCGGGGCTTACTTGATGGCCCAGTACACGTCGTAGGTGCCGTCGGTGGTGAACGCCTTGTCCACACCGCCCTTCCAGGACTCATACGGACGGTCGACCACGTCACCACCGTTGGTGACAGCCCAGGCGCGCAGCGAGCTGCGAACCGAATCCAGACCCGCCATGTGGCCGGTGTAGCTGCCGAACGCGGAACGGTGTGCCTCGGTACGCACGTACTGGACCGGAGCACCGGACGGGATGGTGACCTTCAGCTTGTCGCCGCTGGCCGCCACCGGCGTCGC
Organism: Pseudomonas sp. GW821-FHT07E12; assembly: GCF_058986605.1. Taxonomy (NCBI): domain Bacteria; kingdom Pseudomonadati; phylum Pseudomonadota; class Gammaproteobacteria; order Pseudomonadales; family Pseudomonadaceae; genus Pseudomonas; species Pseudomonas sp. GW821-FHT07E12. The sequence goes on from NZ_JBYSVX010000067.1 coordinate 1,621, forward strand.
ATCGACGGCCGGAGCCGCGTCCTTCGCTTCATCGCCGCCATCAGCCTTCGGCGCGGCAGCGCCGGACTTCTTGCGCACCGGCTGCGACACGTCGAACGCGTACTTCTCTGCTGCGAAATCGGTGGTCACGATGCGGACCGGACCGGCCGGCTCAAGGCCGTTCGCATCCATGGTGCGCTTGATCCACTCCTGGTTGTCCTTGATCGACTTCTTGATGGTGTCGTTGTCGCGGTCGATGTTGCCCGCGTTGACCACCAGCAGGTCTTCTGCCGGCACATCGACGATCTTCAGGTCCGTCAGGATCGGCTTGCCGTCCAGCTGGGCGCGGTAGTCGAAGTTCGGCACCGTCGCCAGCACGTTCGCAAGGCGCGACAGACCCAGCTTCAGGTCATCGCCGACATGGCGGCTGACATACAGACCGGCGTAGCGACCGAACAGGTTCCAGCCGTACTTGACGCTGTAGTCCTGGGTGATCTTGACGTTGCGGTTGTTCTTGCCGGTCGGTGCGAGGGTGAAGTTGGTCGTCTTGTCGTGGCCCTTGGTTGGGTCCTCGATGGCGATCTCGACGCGCTCGTTCTCCACGCTGTTGGTGATCGTCCAACTACCATCGCCGATGTAACCCTCGTGCGAGCTGTAGTCGATACGTGCACCCTTGCCGGCAGGCGCGCCGGACTGCTTCAGCTGGATCTTGGGATCACGCAATACCAGCGGGTTCCAATCCTTGAAGCGCTGAAAACCATTCAGCGTGTCGTACACGATCGTCATCTTGCGGTTGGTCTCGACGCTCTCGGACATTTGGCGCTCCGAGGGTAGAACCAGGCCCACCACGACGAACAGGCCAGCCACGATCCCCAAGGCAATCAGGAACTCGATAATACGGGTCATTCAGAAGTCTCCGGGGCCGATCCCACGGCCGGGTTGAGTGAAGCGAAGCCCCCATCCTAGCAGGCTTCGCGACAGATGTTCAGTTGCTGGAAGGCTACATATCGACACCTGGATGAAAACGGTGCCAACCGTTTCTTAACACGCTCCCGCAAACCCTTGCCGGCCATGGGTTTGGCCGGTCGATCCGGACATCACGAAGCTCGATCGCGCATGCATTCGGCGCCTGCCCAACCGGCTATTTCGCGACTGCACGGCCTAGAACACGGCCCGAGTACGGTCACGCAGCCAAGCTTGCTGAGGGTGAGCGAACACCGCTTGCGAGCCACCGGCTCGCGCGCTCACGAACGCCCGGCGCGCTGCGCCGGGCCGGGCATCCTGTCGTTCAGACGAGTTGCAGCTCGAAGGCCTTGAGTACGGCCCGTGTGCGGTCGCGTACGCCGAGTTTGGACAGGATGTTGGAGACGTGGTTCTTGATCGTGCCTTCGGCCACGCCCAGCGAGTTGGCGATCTCCTTGTTGGAGAAGCCCGAGGCCATCAGCCGCAGGATCTCGGTCTCGCGGTCGGTCAGCGGGTCCGGTCGATCCAGGCTGACGAACTCGTTGCGCATGTGCTCCAGGCCCGACAGCAGGCGCTGGGTCACCGCCGGCTGCACCAGCGATCCGCCCTCGGCCACGGCCCGGATCGCCCCGACCAGTTGCTCCAGCGAAACGTCCTTGAGCAGATAGCCCTTGGCACCGGCCTTCAGCCCGGCCAACACCAGTTGATCGTCGTCGAAGGTGGTCAGGATGATGGTCGGCGGCAGCGTGCCGGCCCGCGACAGCGTCTGCAGTGCCTCCAGGCCCGACATCACCGGCATGCGCATATCCATCAGCACCACGTCGGGCTTGATCTGGGGGATCTGCTCGATCGCCTGGCGCCCGTCGGCCGCCTCGGCGATCACCTCGATACCGTCGTCGAGCGCCAGCAGCGAGCGGATGCCCTGTCGCACCAGGGTTTGGTCGTCGACCAGACAAACTCGGATCATCACAGCACTCCTTGTGGAACGGCGGCCGGCATCAATGCGGGCGCGCCGGGGACCGAGGCGCGAAGGCGGAAGCCTGCACCGCGATGGGTTTCGATGTCCAGACGACCGCCGTGCTGCGCCAGTCGTTCACGCATGCCGCGCAGGCCGTTGCCGGGATCGACGTGGTCGGCACCATGGCCGTCGTCGCGGGCGTCGATCACCACTTCGCCACCATTGCGGAACACCCGGATCCACAGGTTGCGGGCGTCGGCATGGCGCACTGCGTTGGTGATGATTTCCTGGGTGCAGCGCAGCAGCACGTGGGCGCGCTCGGGATCCTCGACGGTCAGCGGGTCGGCGATATCCAGGTGGATGTCCAGCGACGGCACCTGCGCCACCAGCGGGCGCAGTGCCGCGGCCAGGTCGATCGCCCCGCTCTCGCGCAACTGGCTGACCGCCTCGCGCACGTCGGTCAGCAGCAGCTTGGCCAGGGTATGTGCCTGCTTGACGTGCTCCTGGGCCTGGCCCTCGGTGATATGCCCGGCCACTTCCAGATTCAGGCTCAGCGCGGTCAGGTGATGGCCGAGCAGGTCGTGCAGCTCGCGCGAGATGCGGGTGCGCTCGTTGATCCGCGCGCTCTCGGCCAGCAGCGCGCGGGTGGCACGCAGCTCCGCGTTCAGGCGGCGCTGCTCTTCCCGCGCCTCGGTCTGCTGGCGGGCGACCAGGCTGGTCACGAAGATGAACATCGAGAAACCGCCGTACAGCAGCGATTGCATCAACGCTTCCACCAGCGAGAAGCCGAGCGTGAAGTAATAGACCGGCAGCACCGCCAGCTGGCTCAGCAGCAGCCAGATCACGCCCAGCCGCGCCGGCAGCAGCCACGGGATCACCCCGGCCGCCACCATCATCAGGATGCTGCCCAGGCCGGAACCGTTGAAGTAGCTCACCGCCAGCGCGCTGATGGTCAGCACCAGCAGGATCAGGCGGTCGTGCCAGCGCGCATGCCCGCCACTGTCCAGGCCGCGGGTCAGCCAGAAATAGCTGCCGCCGAACACCAGATAGGCCAGGAACGGCCACAACGCCTCCCGGCTCGCCGTTTGCGGGCTCTCGCCCTGGACGAACAGGATCAACAGCATCGGCACGCAGACGATGGCCCAGGTGAACAGGCCGGCCAGGCGCAGGACGCGGTTATGACTGAGATATCCCAACATCACCGCATCTTAGGCGCATCGCGGCGCGGCGCCCTGATGCCGGAAGTCACGCTCACGGCGGTTATTGTTCGTAGGGTGCCGCTCAAGGCGACCCATGCAATAATCCTGCGCAAGGTCCGGACATCGGACCGCCCGCGTTACCCCGGAGTACCAATGTCGATCGTCATCCGCGACGTGCGCGAGCATGAGCTCGATTCCGTCCTGGCCCTGAACAACAATGCTGGCCTGGCGATCCTGCCGCTGGACAGCGCCCGCCTGCACTATTTCTACGAGACTGCCGAATACTTCCGCGTCGCCGAGCGCGACGGCAACCTGGCCGGGTTCCTGGTCGGGTTCGGCAGCGACAGCGTGCATGACAGCAGCAATTTCCGCTGGTTCCGCGAGCAGTATCCGCACTTCTTCTACATCGACCGCATCGTGGTCGCCAGCCGTCGCCGTGGCGGTGGTGTCGGCCGGGCGTTCTATGCCGATGTGCAGAGCTACGCCGAGCTGCGTTACCCGCAGCTGGCCTGTGAAGTGTTCCTGGATCATGGCGCCGACGCGGCTCTGCTGTTCCACGGCAGCTTCGGCTTCCGTGAGGTCGGCCAGAACCTGATGCCCGAGGTTGACGTGCGCGCCAGCATGCTGCTGAAGGACCTGTGCAGTTATGCATGGGTGCACGACACCTATGGCGACAATCTGCCGGATGTTTCCTGGATCGGCCACCCTCGCCACCTGCCGCGCGCGCAGCGCCCGACGGGGACCTGAGCGTGTCGTCAGTGAACCTGGATTTCGAGCAGGCCGGCGAACTGAAGATCGGCCAGGTCGGCATCGCCAACCTGCGCGTGCGCACGCTGGACGTCGAAAAGCTGGTGCAGGAGATGCGCGAGCGCGTGGCGCGGGCGCCGAAGCTGTTCGGCCGCGCCGCGGTGATCCTGGATTTCGGCGGACTGTCGCAGACCCCGGAACTGGCCACCGCGCAGGCATTGCTGGACGGGTTGCGCGATGCCGGTGTACTGCCGGTGGCGCTGGCCTACGGCACCAGTGAGATCGAGCTGCTGTCGCAGCAGCTCGGGCTGCCGCTGCTGGCCAAGTTCCGGGCCCAGTACGAGCGTATCGAGGGCGGTGCCGCCCCGGCCGCCGCGCCCGCCCCTCCGCCCAAACCGGCAGCGCCGGCGGCCAAACCGGCGCCCGCCACCACGCCATCCACCAAGCCCGGGCGCATGCAGCGCAGTGCGGTACGCTCGGGCCAACAGTTGTACGCCGAGAACTGCGACCTGACCGTGCTCAGCACCGTCGGCGCAGGCGCCGAGGTGATCGCCGACGGCAGCATCCACATCTACGGCTCGCTGCGTGGCCGCGCCCTGGCCGGTGCGCGCGGCAACACCGAGGCACGGATCTTCTGTCGTGACTTCCGTGCCGAACTGGTCGCCATTGCCGGCCACTACAAGGTACTGGACGATGTCCCCATGGACCTGCGTGGCAAGGCCGTCCAGGTCTGGCTGGAGCAGGACCAGATCAAAATAGCCGCGCTGGACTGACGCGGTTCCCTATCAAAAGAACAACATCGGGAGAAAAGCTTTGGCTGAAATCATCGTAGTCACCTCCGGCAAAGGCGGCGTCGGCAAGACCACCACCAGCGCGAGCCTGGCCTGCGGGCTGGCGCGGCGCGGCAAGAAAGTAGCGGTCATCGATTTCGACGTGGGCCTGCGCAACCTCGACCTGATCATGGGCTGCGAGCGCCGCGTGGTGTACGACTTCGTCAATGTTGTGCATGGCGAAGCCACGCTGAAACAGTCGCTGATCAAGGACAAGCGCTTCGACAACCTGTTCGTGCTGGCCGCCTCGCAGACCCGCGACAAGGATGCGCTGACCACCGAAGGCGTGGAGAAGGTGCTCAAGGACCTGGCTGCCGACGGCTTCGACTACATCGTCTGCGACTCCCCGGCCGGCATCGAGAAGGGCGCGTTCCTGGCGATGTACTACGCCGACCGCGCGGTCGTGGTGGTCAACCCCGAGGTGTCCTCGGTGCGCGACTCGGACCGCATCATCGGCCTGCTCGACTCCAAGACCCAGAAGGCCGAGAACGGCAGCACCGTGCCAGCCTCGCTGCTGCTGACCCGCTACAGCCCGATCCGCGTGGAAGGTGGCGAGATGCTCTCGATCACCGACGTGGAGGAAGTGCTGGGCCTGAAGGCGATCGGCGTGATCCCCGAATCCGGTGACGTGCTCAACGCCTCCAACAAGGGCGAGCCGGTGATCCTGGACATGGAATCCCCGGCCGGGCAGGCCTATGACGACGCCGTGAGCCGCATCGTGGGCGAAGACCGCCCGATGCGCTTTACCACCGTGGAGAAGAAGGGCTTCTTCAGCAAGTTGTTCGGAGGGTAAGCATGGGCCTGCTCGATTTTCTCAAGAGCAAGAAGAACACCGCCGAGACGGCCAAGAACCGCCTTCAGATCATCATCGCGCAGGAACGCAGCCAACGCGGCGGTCCGGACTACCTGCCACTGCTGCAGCGCGAGTTGCTGGAAGTGATCAAGAAGTACGTCAACATCGACGCCGATGCGGTCAAGGTGGACCTGATCAAGGACGGTGCCAACGACGTGCTCGATATCTCCGTGGCATTGCCGGAGGATCCGCAGAACTGAGCCATGGCGCCGACCTCACCGGTCGGCGCTCCGGCACGGCATGCGGTAGCTCATTACGTATGGTCCGTTCGATCCTGCGCGCGTTCGCACTCGGTTTTGCATTGGTCACGGCGGCACTTCCCGCCGGCGCCGCTACCCAGGACGAACAGGCGCGGGCTGATCGCCTGCGCCACGGCGTCGACCTGTTGCTGCACCAGGGCCGGCTCGAGGCCTCCATCAGCGAAGTCTTCGACCCGCTGATCGAGGAATACAACCGCCAGTACGCCGGACTCGACCAGCGCATCTACTGCCCGCGCACCGAGGACGAGGGACAGCAGTATCTGGGCGATGCACTCGGCGATACCGGCAATCGTGGGGTCATGCTCGCGGATGATCCGACCTGGGCCTATGCGTACTACTACAAGGGCTATGCGCTGATCGACCTGCACCGCATGGGCGAAGCCCGACATGCGCTGGGGCAAGCGCTGGAACTGGCACCACGCAATGCGCAGTTCCTTGCCGAGCTGGCGGCCACCTATCAGAACGAGGACAGCGAGCACATGCTCGCGATCGCGCGCCAGGCCGCCGAGGCGACCCGCTTCTCGCCACCGGACCTGCGCCAGGACGAACTCGGGCGTGCCCTGCGCGGCCAGGGCTATGCACTGATCGAACTGAAACGCTGGGACGAGGCCGAGCAGGCCTACCAGCAGGCGCTGCAACTCGACCCGGGCGATGCCCACGCGCGCAGCGAACTCGACTACGTGCTCAGTCATCGGAACGTTTCGCCGTGAATGCCGCTGCCGACACCACTGCCGAACCCGCCGTGACCCGGGTTGGCGACATCTGCCTCGACGATGCCGTCGCGCTGCTGGCGCGGCACGGCCTGACGCTGCACCGCGTCGCCGCCGGCGCGGCCATCCCCGGCAGCTACTGGGGTGAACCGGAAGCCGGGATCATCGGCTGTGATGTGTACGTGCGCGACGACACGCCGGTGCATTCGATGCTGCACGAAGCCTGTCACCTGATCGTGCTGCCGCCGGAGCGCCGCGCGGCGGTGCACACCGACGCCACCGACTCGGTCGAGGAAGAGGATGCGACCTGCTATCTGCAGATCGTGCTCGCCGGGCAGTTGCCAGGCGTGGGCAGCGCGCGGTTGATGGCCGACATGGATGCGTGGGGCTATACGTATCGATTGGGATCGACACGGGCGTGGTTCGAGCAGGATGCGGAAGATGCGCGTGCCTGGTTGATGGCGCGCGGGTTGTTGCCTGAAGAGCCATGATGGGTGATTCGGAATGGGGTGATTCGTAGGAGCGGGTCTACGTGGCCTCGGGCCATCAGCCGCGATGGGGCTTTACCGGTAAAGCCTCATCGCGGCTGAAGCCGCTCCTACGGGTAAAGCCATTCGCTCAACGCGGCAGCCGGCGCAGG
>NZ_JBYSVX010000068.1:0-8388 GCF_058986605.1 Pseudomonas sp. GW821-FHT07E12
TGGCGCTCAGCACCACGCGAGCCAGTGGCTCGCAAGCCGTGGCGCTTCGCCCCCGCTTTCGCGGGGATGACGGTAGAGAGATACCGGGGAACGGTAGAGGGCTGGTGCGGAAGTCACTGGGTCCCCGCCTACGCGGGGACGACGATGGAGAGATCGCGATCCCCGCCCCGCCTTCGCAAGGCCAAGCTCTGCACCGGAACGACGACAGCGAAACAGCACAAAACACACCCGAGCGAAAACCTCACTCCACCCAGCGCGTCTTCGCCAGCAACTCATCATCCCAATCGAACCCGATCGCCCCGTCCTTCAGGAACAACGCGACGAAGTTGTAGACGTTGCGCGCGAACATCTCGCTCGCATGCACCGCCCCCATGCTGGCCAGATCCAGCGGACCGGCCACGGTCACGCCACCAACCTCGACCGTCTTGCCCGGTTCGGTCGACTCGCAATTGCCACCCGTCTCTGCCGCAAGATCGACGATCACACTGCCCGGCTTCATCCCGGCCACCATCGCCGCGCTGACGATCTTCGGCGCCGGTCGTCCCGGCACCGCCGCCGTGCAGATCACCACGTCTATACCTTTGAGATGCTCGGCCAACCGCCGCTGCTGCTCGGCACGCTCCTCGTCGGTGAGTTGACGTGCATAGCCGCCCTCGCCTGCCGCGCTCACGCCCAGGTCAAGGAACTTGCCGCCCAGCGATTCGATCTGCTCGCGGGTTTCCGGCCGCACGTCGAAGCCCTCCACCTGCGCACCCAACCGCTTGGCGGTGGCGATCGCCTGCAACCCCGCCACACCAGCCCCGACCACCAGCACCTTGCTGGGCCGGATCGTACCGGCGGCGGTGGTCAGCATCGGGAAGAAACGCGGCGCCAACTGCGCAGCGATCAGCGTCGCCTTGTAACCGGCCATACCGGCCTGCGAACTGAGCACATCCATCGCCTGCGCACGCGTGGTGCGCGGCAGCCGCTCCAGCGGGAAGGCATGAATGCCCTCGGCACGCAGCGCCTCACCGCGTGCCGCATCGGCGCCCGGATACAGCATGCCGACCACACTGGCACCGGCTTTGAGCCGAGCCAGCTGCGTCAGATCCGGCGACTGCACACACAGCACCAGATCGGCCTGCCCGATCGCATCTTCGGGCGCCGCCTGTGCCCCGGCCTGCAGATAGAGATCATCGGGGAAACCCGCCGCACGACCGGCATCAGCCTGGACCCAGACCCCCGCCCCGAGCGCAACCAGCTTCTTGACCGTCTCCGGCGTCGCCGCCACACGGCGCTCGCCCCCGGCCAGTTCCTTCACCACCAGCACCTGCACGGCCATGCCTTGCCTTCCCGGATGTCGACCCATGTCGGCTGGCGATGCTAACAGAGCGCCCGAACCGGCAACGGCTCGACCGAACACCTGGAACCGAGCCTGCTCGGCTTCAGGCACGCTCGGACAAACCCGTTTTACGGAAAGCCCCAGCACCCCACACGCCCCCGGACCAACCAACAACCATGCCGTCACCGTCACCGTCACCGTCACCGTCACCGTCAGCTTTGCGGTTGCGGTTGCGGTTGCGGTTGCGGTTGCGGTTGCCGTTGCCGTTGCCGTTGCTCGTGATTTTGCCTTTGCTGTTGCTTCGGACTTTGACTTACCCGGGGGCCCCATCCGCAGCGGCGGAGCCAGCGGGAAAAACCCGAAGGGCGACGTGCATGGATGCACGTCGTTTTCTGCCGCGGCATGGATGCCGCGTCAGAAAATCCCGCTGGCGCAGTGCACCCGTAGCGCAGCGAAGGGCGCGAGGACTGGGGCGTGTTTCTTTGGGTTACGTTTCTTTGCACGAGCAAAGAAAGGTGACTCGCTCCGAAGGAGCGAAAGCTGTTGCTGTTGCCTTTGCCGTCGCTGCAACGTCAAACCCAAGAAGCAACGTCCATGGATCTTCGATCCCCGGCCATCGGGCATAGCCCGATGGCGCTCAGCACCACGCGAGCCAGTAGCTCGCAAACAGTGGCGCTTCGCCCCCGCGTTCGCGGGGATGACGGTAGAGAGATAACGCAGAAGTCACTGGATCCCCGCCTGCGCGGGGATGACGGTAGAGAGATCGCGCGGAAGCCGCTGGGTCCCTGCCTTCGCAGGCACGACGGTGGAGAGATGACGCAGAAGGCGCTGAGTTCCTGCCCCCGCCTTCGCGGGGTCAGGCTCTACGCGGAAACGACGACAGCAGAGAGGGGGCGGTACGAAACACGCAGGCTCAACACCTGCACGAAAACAACCGCAGACCTAAACCGTACTCACCTGCGGATCCAGCTTATCGATCACACCCTGCATCGCACTATCGAACGCCCCATCACTGGCATGCGGCCGCAACCGCCCCAACCGCACCATCACCGCCAGCTCCTCCGGCGAGGCCACACAGAACCGCACACCACGACGATTGACGAACAGCAATCGCGAGGAGATCGGACTCACCCACGACAACTTGCCGGCCTGCACCTTGCCGTCCTTGTCGATGAAGTCCAGCCACGTACCGATCGGCATATGGCGGAAACGATCGGCATCGGCGTTGTCGAAATCGTCGGTCCTCGCCTCGACGCCAAGATCCACCGCCGCCGTTTCCGGCACAGGCTGCGGCAATGCCACCGCGGGCAGTTCCGGCAGCGGCCGTTCCAGGTCCGGACGCGCCTCGGCGACCGCCTGCAAGGTGTCGTGCAGTGCGCCGATCGCCACTGTCGCCGCATCACCATGCAGGCCGACGCTGCCGAATACCTTCTGCAACGGTGCCTGCCAGGTCTGCAACCATGGCTTGCCGACGATGTGGCGACGCGCCTCGGCCAGTTCCTCCAGCACGCCATCGCCGACCGCCAATGCCTCGGCCATTGCCGGACCACCCTCGCCATCGCGCAGGATCGCCATGGTCAGGTTGTGCTGCCAGGGATGACGCAGGAATTCCTCCACCGCGGTCGGCATCTTGCCGATCAGGCGCTTTTCCAGTTCCAGCTGCGCGCGCGCGCGCGCCATGTCCAGCTTTTCCTGGCCGCGCTGGGTCTCGGCGGCACGCCGCTCGGCGATTTCGACCCGGCGGCGGTGCTGGGCGAGAAATTCGCGGAACTCTTCTTCCAGCGTCAGGAAGATCGCCAGGTTCTCGTTGAACTCGGCCACCAGTCGCTCGATGATCTCCTCGACCTTGGTCATCAGCACGCGCTCGGCCGGGCTGTCGCCGGTGTTGCCCTCGCAGGCTTCGGCCAGCGAGTTGAGCAGGCGTCGCGCCGGATGGGTCTTCTGCACGAACATCTTGCGGTCGAGCATCGCGACCTTCACGAACGGCACGATCAGCCGGCCGATCAGCTCGCGCGAGCGGCCTTCCAGATCACGCTCGTCCAGCATCACGTCGAACAACATGCCGACCAGGTCGATCGCGTCCTCGTCCATCGGGTCCAGACGCGCGCTGGCCGGGTCCACGCCCAGCCGGGTCGCACCCGACAGCACCTCGCTCTTGAGCCGCTGCGCCAGCGACTCGCCCTGCTCGCCGATCGCCGCGTTGAGCGTGGCGCTGGGCGTGGCCTGCAGCAGCGACAGCACCGACAACATCTCGCGCTGGCTGAGCGGGCGCTGCTGCGCGGCCGCCGCCGAGGCGACCGAAGCGGCCGACGTGGCGCCGTCGCGCATGCCGCGCGCCTGTTGCAGCAGCTCGTGCAGCGCGTCGAGCAGCACGCCCTGCCCGGCCGCGCCGGTGTAATCATCGCCCAGCTCGTCCAGCGATTCGCGACCCCGCTGGGCTGCCTGTGCCCGGCCGCGGCCGTGCGCCCAACGGTTGGCGAAGCGGCTGGCCCAGGCCGGTGCGGCGTAGTCGTAGTCGTCCTCGTGGCCGCCTGCGCTGACGTATCCCTCGGCATCCTGCTCATCGTCGCTGTCACGCGGCGCCGGGCGCGGGGCTGGCCGGCGCGGCTGGGAGATCTCCGGCATCACACCGGCCTTGGCGAGCTGTTCGTCCAGCGCCAGGTAGAGCTTGGCCAACGGTTCGGCCAGGTCGCGCTCGCACAGCTTGATCAGCACCAGGCGGATCTCCGGGGCGAACTCGCTGGTGGCGAAGGCCTCGTGCACCGCCGCGCCGATGTGCTCGGGGCCGATCGGGTTGGTGTCGGGGCCTACTTCCAGGCCACCGGCGATCCAGCCGAGCCGACGGTCGATGCGCGCCAGCACCGGCTTGCACTCGCGCAGCAGCACGCTGGCGAGGTTGCGCACCGCCAGCCGCGATTCCAGCTCGTGTTCCGGGACCAGGCTCAGCGCGCCGCCACTGCTGCCGTGACCGGCCAGCAGCACCTCGGCCGAGAGCGGCAGCCCCTGCTCCAGCCCGTGCCAGGCCAGCTCCAGTTGCGCGCGCAGCCGCTGGGCGATCTCGTCACGCCGCCGGCGCAGCTCGCGCATGCCGTCCAGATACAGCATCTGCGACGCGCCAGCGGTATCGGCGCGGTCGAACAACACATCGTCGAAACGCGCCAACGCCGAGGTGAACGCCTGCGAGAACGCAGGCAGAAATGCCACGCGCGCCTGTTCGAGCAGGCGTTGATCCCGCGCCGGATGCCCGGAGAGGCCGGGATTGGACGTCATGCGCAAAGGCTCCCCACCCTTGCAGGCGGTGATCTGAAATCAGGAAGAGAAACAGCGGCCGCGCCCCAAGCACCCGCCCGCCGATAGTAGGCATGATGGCGTATACAGGAACGTGATGACATGCGCATTTCCTATCCTGACGAACGGTGCTACCGAGCGCTACATCGTAATCCGCGCCCATGTCCTGCGTCTTGCCGTATGGACACGGGTGGCGGGGCTGAATTAAGCAAACGCATCCGGACAGGTGTCCGGACGCGTCGTCCAGGCTCCGCCCAACTATGACCCGCAGGCGGTTGAAGGCGGCGTTAATCATCGCCATCGGGGGTCGGGCGGGCGCCGGCAGGAGGCCTGCGAAGCCGGGACATCCGGGCATGTCGGACCACCGGCTTGCCCTTGGCGTATTGGCCGGATGACCTGAAGAAGCCGCTGGCGTGGGTCCCTTCCGCGGAGTGCTTTTCGCTGTCGAACGGCCACCGAGGCGAGGACGACGAGCAGAGCCCGGGTCGTCCCTGGCGGCCGAGGCTCGCCGTCTATAATCCGGCCACGATGCTCGACACCGACAATATGCACACCCTTTATTCGCTGCAGGCGCTGGATGAACGCCGCTCCGTGCCCTCCAAGCAGTTGGGCGAACCGGGCCCTGACGACGCCACCCTGCTGCGGATACTGCAGTCGGCAGTGCGGGTGCCGGATCACGGCAAGCTGGTCCCGTTCCGCTTCCTGCGCATCGCTGGCGAGGCGCGCGAAGCACTCGGCAAGTTCGTCGGCGAACGTTCCTTGCAGCGCGACCCGAAGGCGCCGGAGGCGGTCCTCGAGAAAGACCGCCTGCGCTTCTCCTACGCGCCGCTGATCGTCACGGTCATTGCGCGCCTGCAGCCGGATCACAAGGTACCCGAGCAGGAACAACTGCTGACGGCGGGCTGCGTCTGCTTCGCGCTGCTGCAGGCGGCGCAGGCCCATGGCTTCGGCGCGCAATGGCTGACTGCCTGGATGGCCTACGACGAGGCGGTGGCAGCGAAGCTGGGACTGGCGGCGGACGAGGCCATCGTGGGCTTCATCCATATCGGCACGCCCCGGCTGCAGGCGCCGGAGCGCGAGCGGCCCGATGCGGCGGCGTTGTTGACGGATTGGGTGGGGTGATGGTGTCTGGGGCGCGCGAGTTTCTTGACTCGTCATTCCCGCGAAAGCGGGAAGCCATGGACGTTGCCTTCGAAAGGCCAAAGTCCTTGGATGATCGGCCCTTCGGGCCGCTGAAAGGCACCTCCCGCTTTCGCGGAAATGACGAAGTGAAAATTCATGCAGAAAAGCGCCCCGGCCAGTACGGACATCGCGCATGAAGCCGCTGTACCTGATCGACTCCAGCCTCTACGTATTCCGGGCCTGGCATTCGATGCCCGACGAGTTCCGCGATGCGCAGGGCTGGCCGACCAATGCGGTGCATGGCTTCGCGCGCTTCCTGCTGGAGCTGCTCGAACGCGAGCGCCCCGAGCACATCGTGCTGGCCTTCGACGAGGCGCTGGACAGCTGCTTCCGGCATGCGCTCTATCCGGCCTACAAGGCCAACCGTGCGCCGGCGCCGGATGAGCTGCGTCGCCAGTTCGCGCACTGCAAGGCGCTGTGCGCCGCGCTCGGGCTGGCGGTGCTGGCGCACCATGAGTACGAGGCCGACGACCTGATCGGCAGTGCACTGCACAGCGCGCGACCGCATGGCTTCCATGGCGTGATCGTCTCGGCCGACAAGGATCTTTCGCAGTTGCTCGGCGAGCACGACGAGCAGTGGGACTACGCCCGCCAGCAGCGCTGGCGTGCGGACGGGGTCAAGGCACGTCACGGTGTGCATGCACACCAGATCGCCGACTACCTGGCGCTGTGCGGCGATGCGGTCGACAACATCCCCGGCGTGAGTGGCGTCGGCGCCAAGACCGCGGCGGTGCTGCTGGCGCATTTCGGCAGCCTGGACGTGCTGCTGACACGCATCGACGAGGTTCCGTTCCTGCGCCTGCGCGGCGCCGCCCAGGTCGCCGCACGGTTGCGCGAACAGCGCGAACAGGCGTTGCTGTGGCGGCAGCTGTCGACGATCGCGCTGGACGCCCCGGTCGATACCAGCGCCACTGCGTACCGCCGCGCCAGCGCCGATGCAGGCATGCTGACGGGCCTGTGCGATGCGCTGCGCTTCGGCCCGCTCACGCGGCGGCGGTTGCTTCAGGCATGTGATTCGTGATTTGGGTTTGGGGACTCGTAAGAGCAAAGACCCCAGCCCGAACCCTCCCCCAATCCTCAATCCCGGCTCCCCATCCATGACCCACAGCAATGCCGAACCCAAGGTCGTCTACGAAGGCAAATACCAGCGCATGGTCGTGCGCGGTACCTGGGAGTATTCCGAACGCGTCCATGCCGGCGGGCTGGCGGCCATCATCATCGCGGTGACACCGCAGGACGAGGTGCTGTTCGTCGAGCAGTTCCGCGTGCCATTGCAGGCGCGCACGATCGAGATGCCGGCCGGGTTGGTCGGTGATATCGAGGCCGGTGAGTCGATCGAGGCCTCGGCGACGCGCGAGCTGGAAGAAGAAACCGGCTGGACCGCCGAGCATGCCGAGGTGCTGATGATCGGCCCGACCTCCTCCGGCGGCAGCAGCGAGAAGATCGCGTTCGTGCGCGCCACCGGGTTGCGCAAGATCGGCGAGGGCGGTGGCGACGCCACCGAGGACATCGTCGTGCACGCGGTGCCGCGCCAGCATGCCCCGGCGTGGCTGGTCGAAAAGATGCGCGAGGGTTACCAGATGGACGCCAAGCTCTGGGCCGGGCTGTGGATGATCGAGCACGACCTGGACGGCACCCTGCGTGGCTGATGCGTCTTCCGCGATGGGTTCGCCGCTGCTGGGTCAGGACGACCCGCCGCCGTTCACCGTGCACCACGCCGATGGCACTTCACCGTTCCTGCTGCTGGCCGACCATGCCGGCCAGTGCGTACCGCGCGCGCTGAGTGAGCTGGGCCTGCCGCAGGTCGAGCTGGACCGCCACATCGGCTGGGACATCGGTATCGAAGGCACCACCCGTCTGCTGGCGGGGCTGCTGGATGCGTTCGCGATCACCCAGACCTATTCGCGGCTGGTGATCGACTGCAACCGGCCGCTGACCTCGCCGACCTCGATCGTCACCACCAGCGATGGCACCGCGGTGCCCGGCAACCAGGATCTCGACGACGAGGCACGCCAGGCGCGCGCCAGCGAGATCTTCGCGCCGTACCACGCGCGCATCGAGGCCGAGCTGGACGCGCGCGCCGCCGCCGGGCAACCGACGATCCTGATCGCGATGCACAGCTTCACGCCGCGCATGAATGGCTTCGAACGGCCGTGGCATGCCGGCGTGCTGTACAACCGCGACGGCCGCATCGCGCACGCGTTGCGCGATGCGTTGCAGGCGGAAGGCCTGGTGGTCGGCGACAACCAGCCGTACGCGGTCAGCGAGACCAGCGACTACGCGGTGCCGGTCCACGCCGAGGCGCGCGGGCTGCTGCATGTCGAACTGGAAATCCGCCAGGACCTGATCGCCGACGAAGCCGGCCAGCGCGAATGGGCGCAGCGGCTGGCGCGATTGCTGCCGGCGTTGGCGATGCGCTGGAAGTGAGCCTCCCCGATCAGAGCCCTGCACTTTGTCTCAGATCGCATTCGACGCAAACGAGTGCCGTGAAGTCGTACTGCTGCCGGTGCCGCGTGCCTTCTGTGGGAGGGACTCTGGGTGGCCTCGGGCCATTAGTCCCGACGCTTCACCGATAGAGCCCGTCGGGACTAATGGCC
>NZ_JBYSVX010000069.1:0-7648 GCF_058986605.1 Pseudomonas sp. GW821-FHT07E12
GGTGAAGCCGCGATGGGGCTTTATCGGGAAAGCCCCATCGCGGCTGAAGCCGCTCCTACGATTTACTGGGGCATCGTCCCCGCTTGTACGGGGACGACGGCCGCTGATCAGAACGACCAGGTAAAGGTCAGCGAGCCGTTGCGCGGTTCGCCCCAGGCACCGTAGCCGTAGATCTGCGAGTAGTACTGCTTGTTGAGCAGGTTGTTGAGATTGACCTGCACCGAGAATTCCGGCGACAGGCGGTAGCGTACGAACGTGCTCACCAATGCGTAGGCATCCTGCTCGAAGCGTCCGTAGGTGGCGTCGGTGTAGTAGATGCGGTTCTGCCAGTTCACACCGCCGCCGAAGGTCAGCTCGGCAAGACTGCGCGGGGTGTAGCTGGTGTAGAGCTTGAGCGTGGTCTGCGGCAGCTGGGTGTTGATGTCGGAATTGTTGACGTCCTTGGCGACATAACGCGACGCGCCGAAGGTGCCGTTCCAGCCCGGTGCCAGTTCGCCGTTCAACTCGAATTCGAAGCCACGGCTGACGGTGCCCTTGGCAGCGACATAGGCGGTCTCGGAAGTGCCGGTCACGAACTCGGACGTCGCCTGGGCGACATTGTCCTGTTCGATGCGGAACACCGAAAGCGAGGCGTTCAGGCGATTTTCGAACCAAGCGGCCTTGACGCCGGCTTCGTAGCTCTTGCCGGTCACCGGATCCAGGTAGCTGCCGGTGACGGTGCGCGAGGTCTGCGGCTGGAAGATGTCGGTGTAGCTGGCATAGGTCGACCAGATGTCGTTGATCTCGTAGACCAGACCGGCGTACGGCGTGGTGACCTTGTGCGAGCGGTCGGCGCCTTCGCCTTCGCTCTTCCAGTCGGTGTAGCGCGCGCCGACGATCAGCTTGAGCGGATCGGCCAGCGAGAAGCGTGCAGCGGCGTAGCCGGCCTTCTGAGTGATGGTGCCGCGGCTGTATTCGACCAGCGCATTCCAGTCCGGCTCGGGATAGTTTCCGGTCCAGTCGAGGTAGCTGGCCATCGGGGCCGGGAAATCGTACGCACCGTTGTTCACGTACCGGCGGCGGTTGTAGCTGACACCGGCCATCAGCTCGTGCTCACGGCCGAACAACTGGAACGGGCCTTCCGCGTAGCCGTCCAGGCCATCGACCTTGCGCTGGGTGACGTAGTAGCCGGAATAGGGCACTACGCCACCGCCGGTGGTCTTGTCGAAGCCGTAGATCGTGTAATAGGGATAGAACAGCTTGTCGGTGACATCGGTCTGGTCGTGCGTGGCGTTCGCCTTGATCTTCCAGCCGCTGGCGAAGTCATGCTGCAGCGTGGCGAATGCGCGCTTGGTGGTGGTGTCCCAGAACGTCCAGTCGGCGGCCGGATTGAAGGAGCGCGAGTAATTCGTACGGCCGCCGTCGGAATACCACAGCGGGAAGCCACCCCAGGTGACGTCGTTGGAGTTCTTCTTCTGATAGTCGTAGCCCACGCTGAGCTGCGTGTCCGGGGTCAGGTCGGCATCGATCACCGCATAGCCCAGGGTCTTGGTCTGGGTATAGCGGTCCACGTACGACTCGGTGTCGAGGTAGCTGCCGATCACGCGTGCGCGCACGCTGCCGCTGGCGTTGAGCGGGGTGGTGACATCGACCGTGGTGCGGGTCCTGCCCCAGCTGCCGGCGGTGACCGAGACGCTGCCGGTCAGCTCGGCGCTGTCGGCGTGTTTGCGGATCAGATTGACCGAGGCCGACGGATTGCCGGCGCCGGTCAGCAGGCCGGTGGCGCCACGCACCACTTCCACGCGGTCGTACAGCGCCAGATCCAGCGCGGAGTCGCCGTAGCTCCAGTTCTGCACCATCGTGGTCGGGATGCCGTCGAACTGATAGTTGTCGATGTAGAAACCGCGCGCATAGAACTCGAAGCGCTCGCTGTCGGAACGGGTGTTGGAGATGCCGGTGGTGTTCTCCAGCACGTCGATGATGTCGTCCAGCTGCTGATCCTCGATGCGCTGGTGGCTGATGATGCTCACCGACTGCGGGATCTCGCGGGGGGCCAGTTCGAAGCGGGTGCCGGCCGTGGTCTTCCTGACGCTGTAGCCTTCGGCGCGCTCGCCCTTGACGTTGACCTTGTCGAGCGTGGTGACATCAGTGTCGGCAGCAGCGGCCGGCTCCTCGGCCCAGGCCGGCAGGATGACCAGCGCGCAGGCAACAGCGAGCAGGCTGCGCCGGGGCAGGCGGGAGATCGGGAGAGGAAGGGTCAACCAGTTCATTGCAAGCTCCAAAGGACAGACGGACAAAAACCACCACCCGCGTTGCGGGAACACGGGCGGGGAATCGATTGGGCTGGCTTGGAGCGGTCCCGGCTCACGGAAGACGGGGCTTCCGGTGGGGATGTGGCATCTGGCTGGCGATGTTCATAGCGCCGGCAACTTGGAGCGGCCGGCGGTGTCGCAGGTGTTCGGCAGTCGGGCCCCTTGCCGTTAAATCGGGAAAGAAATGCCCGAACTCAGCGGCAAGTGTAGCCCCCATCCACCGACTCGTCAGAAGCCAGCAGAGATGTCCAGGCTCTCGTAAGCCGAGCAAGCTCGGCTCTACGAGGCGATATCACCTAGCCGCCGTAGCGTGCCTTCAACATTTCCCACGCCGAGCGCAGCGCCAGTGCTTCGCCACCCGCGGGGCGGCCGGGGCGGTCGCTGTCGTTCCATGCGTACACATCCAGATGCGCCCACTTCTGACCCGGCGCCACGAAGCGCTCCAGATACAGCGCGGCAGTCACCGCACCCGCCATGCGTGAGCCGGCGTTGGCCATGTCGGCGACGTGGCTGTTGAGATAACGCAGGTACGGGCGCCACAGCGGCATGCGCCAGACCGGATCGCGGGTGCGTTCGCCAGCGGCCAGCCAGTCGTTCGCAACCGTATCGTCGTTGGCGAACAGCGCCGGCAGGTCCGGGCCGAGCGCGATGCGTGCCGCGCCGGTCAGCGTGGCGAAGTCGAGGATCAGCTCGGGCTTGGTCTCGTTCGCATACGCCAGCGCGTCGCACAGGATCAAGCGGCCTTCGGCGTCGGTGTTGTCGATCTCGACGCTGACCCCGGCGCGGGTGATGACGACTTCGCCGGGGCGGAACGCATTCGGACCGACCGAATTCTCCACCGCCGGCACCAGCAGCGTCAGCCGCACCGGCAGCTTGCGCGCCATCACCAGCCCGGCCAGCGCCAGCGCATGCGCAGCGCCGCCCATGTCCTTCTTCATGTTGCGCATGCCATCGGCCGGCTTGAGATCGAGCCCGCCGGTGTCGAAGCACACGCCCTTGCCGACCAGCACCAGATGCGGATGCGGATGCGCAGCATCGCCCCAGTGCAGCTCGATCAGGCGCGGCGCGCGATGCGAAGCACGACCGACCGCGTGGATGGTCGGGAAATTGTTCTCCAGCAGCGCATCGCCGGCGATCACCTGGACATCCGCGCCATGCGCCTGTGCCAGCGCGCGCGCGGCCGCTTCCAACTGCTCCGGGCCCATGTCCTCGGTCGGCGTGTTGACCCAGTCGCGCACCTGCAGGCAGGCCTCGATCAACGCGAGGGTTTCCGCATCCGGCGTCGCGGCCAGCAGTGCCGGCGTGCGCAGCAGCTTGCGATAGCGCGTGAAGCGATAGCTGCCCAGGCCCCAGCCGAGCTCCAGTGCGCGGCGTGCGCCTTCATCGAGTTCCGACGCCAGCTGCCAGCGGCTGCCGGGCGGCAGCGCGAACGGGCCGTGTGCGTAGGCATAGGCATCGCCGCGATCGCCCACGCCCAGCACCGCCCCCGCCAAACCTTGTTCGCCCGGCAGCAGCAGCACCGAGCCCGGCGCGGCGATGAACTGCTGCGCCAGCGCCCATGCCGCCACGCTTGCCGGCTGCTGCGTGCACCAGTCGGCGAAGCCATCGCGATCGAGCACATGCAGCGGCAACGCGCCGGAACTGTCGGAGGTGAAGCCTTGCAGAAGCGTCATGGCGGAATCCTGTGGAAACACGCTCAGGCGAGTGTCGCGCTGAGCAGGGTGGGGGCGGACGCGCTCAGGCGCAGCGGCGTCCGTCGCCGGGCGTGGCGAAGTCAGGGTGGGCATCGAGCCAGTCGGCCAACCCGGTCAAGGAGTCGAAGTGCAGATCGGGCTTCAGCGTGGGGTGCTCCCACATGCGTGCCTCGCGATCGATCCAGCAACTGCGCAGGCCGGCGTTGATCGCGCCGAGCACGTCCATCTCGATGTGATCGCCGACGTGCAATACCTGCGCCGGCGGTACGCCCAGTCGTTCACAGGCGGCGTGGAAGATGCTCGGCTCCGGCTTGGCCGCACCGTGCTCGCGCGAGCCCAGCGAGAACACGAAATGCTGCATCAGCCCGATCCGTTCCAGATCGGCATTGCCGTTGCTGAGTGCGGCGACCGGCACGCGCGCGGCGATCCGCGTCAGCGCATCGATCGCATCCGGATAGCATTCGACTTGGTTGCGGGTGGCGTAGAACACCTCGAACGCCGGCTCGACCAGTGCCAGGTCGCCACCGCTTTCCTCCAGCGCCTGACGGATCGTCAACCGGCGCAGCGCGCTCAGGTCGTAGTGCAGGTGCGGATTCTCGATGAAGCTGCGTTCGCGCAGCTGCCGCATCGCCGCCACCGGGAAACGTTGCGCGGTGACCGGGCTGTGAACACTCAACCACTCGTGGAGTGCCTGATCGACACGCGCACCGATCGGCGCAAACGGCCACAGCGTGTCGTCGAGATCGAGGGTGATGGCGCGGATGGGGAAGTTCATTTGCAGCATTTTACGTCAGGGGCCGGGATTGCGGATTCGCAATTGCGGATTCGCAAGAGCGCCGTAGGGGTGTAGGAGCGGCTTCAGCCGCGATGAAGCGTTACCGGTAAAGCCCATCGCGGCTGAAGCCGCTCCTACAAGGCTCCCGGCCCCGCTACTCGAGCAACCGCGCCCAGCGCTGCATGCCATCCAGCCGATTGAGCACCAGCTTGATGCACACCAGCAGCGGCACCGCCAGCAGCAGGCCGATCATGCCCCACAGCCAGCCGAACAGCATCAGCGCCAGGATCAGCATCAGCGGCGAGATCGCCATGCGCCGGCCGAGCACGATCGGCGTGACCACCTGGCCCTCGACCGTATGCAGCAGCAGATAGAGCAGCGCCGGCACCATCGCGTCCAGCGGCGTGCGGAACTGCACGAACCCCATCAACAGCATCAGCATCACGCCGATCAGCGGGCCCACGTACGGCGCGAAATTCAGCAGCGCCATCACCGTGCCCCACAGCAACGCCTCCTGCAACGGGATCGACAGGAATGCATACAGCAACATCGCGAACAGCAACCCGACCGCGGTGTTGATCAGGGTGATCGTCAGTACATAGCGCGACACCTCGCGTTCGATGCCGCGCAGGATCTCGGAAGTGAAATGCTGCTGCTGGCGACTGGGCAGCAGCGCGATCGCGTTGCGTTGCAGGTTTTCGCCATAGACCATGAAGAAGAACGTCAGCAGCACCACCGCCAGCACGGATGCAGCCAGCTTGGGCGTGCGCACCAGCGCCTTGTACGGGTCGTCCAGCTGGGTGCGCACGATCTGCACCTGTCGCCCGTCACCGCCGCCGGCCGCTCGGGCGAAATTCTCGGCGGCCTGGTTGGCCTGCTGCATCGGCTTGGTGAGGTTGCGCAGCTCGCGCGAGATCTGCCGCATCTGCGTCGGCGCCTGCTGGAACCATTCGCTGGCCGGCCCGGCCAGCTGCATCGTCAGCGCGGCCGCTGCCGACAGCCCCATCAGCAGCACCAGCAGCGCGGCGATGAAGCGCGGCAGGTACAGCCGTCGCAGCAGGCGGATGATCGGATTGCCGACCAGCGCGAAGAACACCGCCAGCATGATCGGCAGGATCACCGTCTGCGCCGCCCACAGCGTGTAGCCGACAGCCAGGGTGGCCAGTACCACCAGCGAGGCTGGCGCACGTGGGCGCGGCGCGGGGGGCGGAGGCAACGGGACATCGTTGCCGGCCGTGGTGACCGGCGATTCAGCGGGAATGCTCATGCGGAGGTTGGCAAGACCGGCGTGCGCCGGCGGAGCGCCATTATCCGCCCAGCGGGACGTCGCGGCGCATGTCACCTGGATCCTGCGCAAAGCTTCCGGCGTGTGTCAGCGCTCGGAAACCTCGGTCGCCGCCTCGGCCGGGCGTGGCGGGGCCGGATCGGCGATGGCTGACGGATCGGGGCGGGCCGAAGCAACTGGCCGCGCCGGTGCCGCATCCGCATCCCGGGCCACATCCCCGCCGGCTTCGGCAGCAGCATTCGCAGCCTGCCCGAAGGCCTCCTTGAATGCCTCCTGCGCCTGGGACGCGGTGAACAGTGCCGATACCGCGCTGATCATCTTCAGCAGCTTGGGCACCGCGCCGACCTTGCCGGCCAGACTGCCCAGCATCGTCTTCGGCTCGCTGAGCCCCACGATGAAACCCAGCCCCAGCCCGCCGATGACGATCCGGCCCGGCGTCAAAGCGCTGCTCCACACGCGTCGGATCGTGCCCCAGTGCTGCACCACCTGGTGCTGACGTCCTTCCAGCACCGCCTCGGCGCGGGCGATGCGGTGCTGCAGCTGTTCGAGCTTCATGCCTCCTCCTTGTGCGCCGGGGTGGTGCCATCGTCGTCGTCACCGCCGATGCCGAGACGGGCAAGCTGGCGGCGGGTGGCGTCGAGCTTGCTCATCTCGAAGTAGCGGATCGCCTGCCAGGCGCCGAGCGCGGTGACGATCAGGCTCAGCAACGCCATCAGCGAGATCGACGCCAGCCACGACAGGCCCAGGCGGCTCAGCAGCGCGATGCCCGCCGCCATCAGCATCAGCCAGGCAGAGGCGCCGAACGCCACTGCGACGGTGAGCCATACCAGCGCCCGCGCCAATGCCGCGCGCGCCAGCGCCAGATCGGCGATGAACAACCTGCGCAATGCCTGCAGGGCTTCCAGGCCGGCATTGATGCCCTCGCGACCGGCCTTGCCGAGTTCACCGACCGCTTCTTCGAGCGACGGCGTGCGTGTGGCGCCGTCCTGGCCGCCGTCGTTGTCCGTATCGGCCACGGCCCCGGCTTACTTGTCGCTGCTGCGTGCGAGCTTGGCGATGATCCAGCCGGCGGCGAAAGCGACACCGAATGCAGCCAGCGGACGCTCGCGGATCAGATCGGTGGCGCTGTCGAGCAGGTCCTTGCCCTTGTCCACCAGTGCATCGACCTGTTCCTTGGCGGCGGCACCGCCGAACTGCGCGGCGTTCAGCCCGGCCAGCGCGCCGTCGGACAGCTCGGCCTTGACGTTGGCCTTGCCGAGCTTGAGCTCGTCGCTGGCGGCAGAAGCGGCGACCTTGACGGCGTCGCCGGCGGCGCTGGCGGCGGACTTCAGGTGGGAGCCGGCTTCGCTCAGGTTGTCCTTCAACTGCTCGGTGTTGGTGGGGCTCATGTGGATCTCCTTGTCGTCGTGGCGGCCGCGTAGGGGGCGGCCAATGAACACTAGCAATAACATCGTGCCGGTGCAGGGAGCGTTATGGCGAAGCTTTTGCCTGTGTTTGCCTGTGTTTGCCTGTGTTTTTGCCTGCGGCTGCCCGTGTCTGCCGTGTAGGAGCGGCGTCAGCCGCGATGGGGCTTTACCGGTAAAGCCCCATCGCGGCTGACGCC
>NZ_JBYSVX010000070.1:0-7446 GCF_058986605.1 Pseudomonas sp. GW821-FHT07E12
GGTTACGTTTCTTTGCACGAGCAAAGAAAGGTGACTCGCTCCGAAGGAGCGAAAGCTGTTGCTGTTGCTGTTGCCGTTGCTGTCACCGCAACGTCAAACCCAACAAGCAACGCCCATGGATCTTCGATCCCCGACCATCGGGCATAGCCCGATGGCGCTCAACACCACGCGAGCCAGTGGCTCGCAAGCAGTGACGCTTCGCCCCCGCGTTCGCGGGGATGACGACGGTAGACAGATGGCTGGAAGTCGAAGTCACTGGGTCCCCGCCTGCGCAGGGACGACGGCGGGTAGATGACGGGCAAGACCCTTCGCACCAAGTGCCATCTACACAGGCCACAACATCTTCCAGAACTCACCACATCAACAAAAACAAACAGGCCCCGGCATCACTGCCGGGGCCCGGTCGAATCGGCGCCTTGTTACTGAAACAACTTACGACTGCGGCGGCACCGCCGGCGTAGCCGGCTGCGACGGCTTGTCCTTGCCCGGCTGCCCCTGCCCGTCGTGCTGCCACTGCTTGCCATCGTGAGGCCCGCGACCATCACGCGGCCCATGACCGAATTCACGTCCGAACCGCCCATGCTTGGCCGCTGCTGCATCGAACTCCGCCTTGCTCAGCTTGCCGTCCTTGTTGGTATCGGCAGCGGCGAACCACTCATCACGACGCTGCTTGGCACGCGCCTCGAAATCGGCCTTGTCGACGAAACCATCCTTGTTGACGTCCAAACGATCGAAACGCGCAGCGAACTTCGGATCGGCCTGCGCTTCCTCACGGCTGATGCGGCCGTCCTTGTTGGTGTCGAGCTTGGCGAACAGCGCGCGCCCATGCTCGCCACGGCGACCGTGATGGTCATCGCGGCCGCGGTCACCGTAGGCGA
Organism: Pseudomonas sp. GW821-FHT07E12; assembly: GCF_058986605.1. Taxonomy (NCBI): domain Bacteria; kingdom Pseudomonadati; phylum Pseudomonadota; class Gammaproteobacteria; order Pseudomonadales; family Pseudomonadaceae; genus Pseudomonas; species Pseudomonas sp. GW821-FHT07E12. The sequence continues at coordinate 879 of NZ_JBYSVX010000070.1, forward strand.
ACCGGTGCCGGAATTCGTCCGGCGTCAGCTTGCCGTCCTTGTTGGTGTCCAACTCGTCGAACTTCGCAGCGAGCTTCGGGTCCGCGGCGGCCTCGCTGCGATCGATGACTCCATCGCCGTTCTTGTCGAGCGCGGTGAACTTCGCGCTCAGCGGCCTGGCCTGGTCGGTCGGCGTGTTGTCGGCGGCGAACGCCACGCCGGCCGACAGGGCGGCCAGCACGGCGAGCACGAGAAGGGGTTTGCGGTAAGTCATGGTCTGCTCCATAGGAATTGGGCTGCACGATCCCGTCACCGGGATCCGACAGGACACGATGCGTACCGTGCAGGCCGATCGCCCCATCGCCGACATCAACGAGCCAGCGCGATCGGCGTTGACCGCTGGCCCGTCGCATTCATCCGCCGGACAGTCGCGGCGGCTGCGACGCGCAGGCGCTATGCTCAGGCCATGGCCATCCATGCCGACACCCGCGACGACCTGCGCCTGTTCCAGACCGGGCAGCACGCGTGCGGTTACTGGCCCGAACGCCTGGCACGCGACCTGGTGCTGGACCCGAACGATCCGCGGCTCGGCTCGATCTATCCGCAGGCATTGGGCTGGGGCTTCCGCCGCTCCGGCGATCTGGTCTATCGCCCGCATTGCGAGCAGTGCCGCGCCTGCGTGCCGGTGCGCATCCCGGTGCGGGCGTTCGTGCCGGACCGCAGCCAGCGCCGCTGCCTGAAACAGAACGCCGACCTGGTCGGGCGCATCGTCGCCGCGCAGCGTACCGACGAGCAGTTGGCGCTGTACCAGCAATACCTGCGCCACCGGCATCCGGATGGCGGCATGGACGACCACGGCGCTGCCGAGTTCGACCAGTTCCTGATCGGTCGCTGGTCGCACGGGCGCTTCCTGGAAATCCGCGATCCCGGGGAGCCCGGCCAGCGTGGCCGGCTACTGGCGGTGGCGGTGACCGACGTGACCGACAACGCGCTGTCGGCGGTGTACACGTTCTATGCCCCGGATGCCGCCGGGCGCGGCCTGGGTACATTGGCGATCCTGCGCCAGATCGAATGGGCACTCCGCGAAGGCCTGGAACACGTCTACCTGGGCTACTGGATCCGCGGCCACATCAAGATGGACTACAAGCGCCGCTTCCACGCGCTGGAAGCCTATGACGGCCGGCAATGGCGCGATTTCGCCACCAGTTGGGGCGCGGTCAGCGCGATTCCCTTGACGTTTCCGTAGGAGCGGGTCTACGTGGCCTCGGGCCATCAGCCGCGATCAGGTTCACCCGGAAAGCGTCGGGGCTGAAGCCCCTCCCACAGTGAAGTTCAGACCTTCAATTCGACCGTGATCGCCTCGGCCGCCTCACGCGCAGTCTGACGGGCGGCTTCAATGCTCTCGCCGCGCGCCAGCGTCACGCCGACCCGGCGATGGCCATGCACGCTTGGCTTGCCGAACAGGCGCAGCGCGGTATCCGGCTGGCGCAGCGCGTCGGCGACACCATGGAACACCGGCACGCCCTCGCCGTGCGCCAGCATCGCGCACGAGGCCGACGGGCCGTTCTGGCTGATCGAGGGAATCGGCAGGCCGAGAATCGCCCGTGCATGCAGCGCGAACTCGCTCAGCTCCTGCGAGACCAGCGTGACCAGCCCGGTGTCGTGCGGACGCGGCGAGACTTCCGAGAACCACACCTGGTCGCCCTTCACGAACAGTTCCACGCCGAACAGGCCCCAGCCGCCGAGTTCGTCGGTGACCGCCTTGGCGATCCGCTGCGCTTCGGCCAGCGCGACCGGCGACATCGGCTGCGGCTGCCAGCTCTCGCGGTAATCGCCGTCTTTCTGCCAGTGCCCGATCGGGGCGCAGAACGAGGTGCCGCCTGCATGGCGCACGGTCAGCAGGGTGATTTCGTACTCGAAGTCGATGAAGCCCTCGACGATGCAGCGCCCGGCACCGGCACGGCCGCCGGTCTGCGCATAGTCCCACGCCGCATTGATGTCGCCACCGGCGTGCAGCGTGCTCTGGCCCTTGCCGGACGAGGACATCACCGGCTTGATCACACATGGCAGGCCGATCTGTGCGACCGCGGCGTGGTACTCCTCGGCGGTGCCGACGAAGCGGTACGGCGAGGTCGGCAGGCCGAGCGTTTCGGCGGCAAGCCGGCGGATGCCCTCGCGATCCATCGTCAGCCGTGCCGCGCGCGCGGTCGGCACCACTTTCTGGCCGTGATCGCTCTCGAGCTGCACCAGCGTCTCGGTGTGGATCGCCTCGATCTCCGGGACGATCAGGTCCGGCTTCTCCAGCGCGATCAACTCGCGCAGCGCCATCGCATCGAGCATGTCGATCACGTGCGAGCGGTGCGCCACCTGCATCGCCGGGGCATCGGCGTAACGGTCGGCGGCAATCACCTCCACGCCGAACCGCTGCAGTTCGATCGCCACTTCCTTGCCCAGTTCCCCCGACCCCAGCAGCAGCACGCGGGTGGCGAACGGGGACAGCGGCGTACCGAGGGTGCTCATGGAGATATCCGGCAGGGCGAAAGGGGCGCCAATTCTACCGACCGGCACCGGGCGGGGATGGCACTTGAATTGTGATATCAATTTGATATCTTTTAATCCATCAACCCAAGGACGCCGCCATGAAAGAGAAGTCGATCGCCTCCCTCCCCGGCATTCCGCTGACCCTGCTCGTGATTGCCGCCTTCCTGGGCTCGGCCTGGGCGATCGTGGCCGCCGCTGCCGGCCAGTGGCCTCTGGTCCTGGCGTTGCCGGTGGCGATCCCGGTGATCGTCGTCGGGATCTTCCTCTTGGCTGGCCTGTACACCGTGCAGCCCAACCAGTCCGCGGTGCTGAGCCTGTTCGGCAAGTACGTCGGCACGGTCAAGGACAACGGCCTGCGCTGGAACAACCCCTTCTATACGAAGAAGAAGGTCAGCCAGCGCGTGCGCAACTTCGAGAGCGGCCGGCTCAAGGTCAACGAGCTGGACGGCTCGCCGATCGAGATCGCCGCGGTCATCGTCTGGCAGGTGGTGGACGCCTCCGAGGCGGTCTACAACGTCGACGACTACGAGAGCTTCGTGCACATCCAGTCCGAGTCGGCGCTGCGCGCGATGGCCACCAGCTATCCCTACGACCAGCACGAGGATGGCCAACTGTCGCTGCGCAGCCATGCCAGCGAGATTTCCCAGCACCTCAAGGACGAACTGGCCGAACGCCTGGCCGATGCCGGCGTGCAGGTGATCGACGCGCGCATCAGCCACCTCGCCTACGCCCCCGAGATCGCCCACGCGATGCTGCAGCGGCAGCAGGCCAACGCGGTGATCGCCGCGCGTACCCGCATCGTCGCCGGCGCCGTGGGCATGGTCGAAATGGCGCTGGCCGAGCTGCAGAAGAGCGGCGTGGTGCAACTGGACGAGGAGCGCAAGGCGCACATGGTCAGCAACCTGCTGACGGTGCTGTGTTCGGATCGCGGCACTCAACCGATCGTCAATGCCGGCTCGCTGTACTGACGGAGGTCTGGATGGATGTGATCGTGCCCTTGATCGTCGCCCTGTCCGGCCTGCCGGCGCTGGCCGTCGCCGCCTGGATCGGCGGTGCCGACGACGCGCGCTCGCGCGGGCTGGGCCTGCGCTGGGCATTGCTCGGCATGGTGATCCTGCTGGGCGCCGCCGCCCTGTACTGGGCCGGCGACAGTCGCCCGCGCGTCTATGCGGTGGCCATTGCACTGGTGATAGCAGTGAACGCACTGGCGGTATCGATGGTGCGGCATCTGCGCCGGGGCACCCCGGGGCCGAGCCGGTGAGCGAGAAAGCCGAAAAGAAGGCCTACCCGCTGCGCATCAGCGCCGACGTGCTCATCGCCACCCAGCGCTGGGCCGACGACGAACTGCGCAGCCTCAACGCCCAGATCGAATACGTATTGCGCGACGCCCTGCGCAAGGCCGGCCGGCTGCCCAAGCCCGGCGCCACTCCAGACAAGGAAGAAACACCATGAGCGATCGCTGGCAGTACCTGACCGTCGAGATCAAGGCCGGCCTGATGGGCAGTTTCAAGATCGAGACCGTGGACGAAGTCCTCAACCGGCATGGCCGGCTCGGCTGGGAGCTGGTGAATGTGGTGATCTACACCAGCGCAATGACATCGGCGCTGGCGTTCTTCAAAAAGGCGATCTAAGTGGCCCGGCGTGGGACGCTCGCTGTACTCCACGCCGGATAGCCCTGCCCAAAGGAGCATCGGGTATGCGCAGGCGCCAGAACCATTCGGTAGTCGAGGCCAGGCCCGACCGCCTGCTCTTCGAAATGGAGACATGAATGTCCACGACCTCCGCTCCACCTCCGGCATGGACGCACGACCTCAGGATCGCGCTGGTGCTCGCCCTGGTTGCGGCCCTGGCCGTCGCCGCGCTGATGCCCTATCTGCTGCATCTGTTGCCCGGTCGATTCGCGCACCTGCCGGTGCCGATGCCGGTGCTGGTCATAGCGCAATCGATGCAGGCCTTCATGCTGATCGGCCTGATGTCACTGCTCGGCTTGCGCATGGGTCATCGGGTGGGCCTGGGCGCCCCGCTGCTGCAACGCTGGATCGCCCGGCAGCCGGCGACCGCAGTCGCGTCGAGGCCGTTGCAGGCCGTGCTGATCGGCCTTGTTGCCGCGCTGATCATCCTCGCGCTGTCCCGGCTGATCGCGCCGCTGCTGCCGCACATGCCGCATCCGCCGACCAGAATCGGCGCCGGACAGACCGCGCTCAACGGACTGCTCGCCTCGTTCTATGGCGGCATCGCCGAGGAGCTGCAACTGCGCCTGTTCCTGATGACGCTGATCGTCTGGCTGGTCACCGTGCTGCGCAAGGCGGCCCCGTCGACACGCACCTATTGGGCCGCCATCGTCATCGCCGCGGTGCTGTTCGGCGCCGGACACCTGCCCGCCACCTACCACGCATGGGGCGGCCTGAGTGCCGTCGTGGTGGCCCGCACCTTGCTGCTGAACTCCCTGGCCGGACTGGCGTTCGGCTGGCTGTACTGGAAGCGCGGACTGGAGATGGCGATCCTCGCGCACTTCAGCGCAGACCTTGTACTGCACGTACTGGCGCCACTGCTGGCAGCAGCAACCTGATCGCTCCTCGAGACGCCCTCATGAACACCCGCCCCCTGCCCGCGGCTCCCCGCCATTACCCACTTGCCCCCGTCTGGGCTTGGGGTCTGGCGCTATGGCTCTGGCTGCCACTGCTCGCCGTGGCCTGCCTGATCGCGTATCTCGACATCGGCAGGCTTCACGCTGGCGAAGCTCGCCCGTGGGTGCATGCCGGCTTCTTGATCGCGATCGGCATCGCCTGCACCCTCGCCTACGCGCGTCGCCACATCGACCTGCAGGACGGGGAACTGAAAATACGCTCCACGCTGTTCACCAAGCGCGTCCCGGTATTGGCGATGCGCCTGGATGCCGCACGCGTGGTCGACCTGGCCGAGCACACCGAACTCAAGCCGGGCCTGAAAAAACTGGGCTTCGGCTATCCCGGCTTCCACTCCGGCTACTACCGCACCCGTGGCGGCCAGGGCGCGTTCTGCCTGCTCACCGATCACAGCCGCATACTGGCGATCCCGTTGCGCAGCGGCGAATGGCTGCTGCTCAGCCCGGAACAGCCGCGACACCTGCTGCAGGATCTGCAGCGGCTGGCCGAAGTCCGCGCTGCGGCCTAAGCTCTGCGCGTGCGCACCATCCCTACCCTGCTGATCAATACCGCCGAGATCGAGCTGCTGCCGGCGCGCCTTCTGCGTGCGCGCAGCAACGTCGATGCACGCGTGCTGACGCGCTCGGACTGGCTGCTGCGACGCAAGCGCGATGGCCGCTACCTCGCAGCCGCCTCGCAACGCGACCTGCACCCACTGCTGCCACGCCTGATGCATGAGCCCGGCATCGAGGCGGCATTAGACATCCTGGACGCCTTGCCCGCCAATCTCCGTCGCCGCCCCGTTGCAGACACGCTGCCACTGGATCGACTCGAACAGCGATTGCATCAACTGGGCCTCGACCCCGAACAGTACGCACACACCACCGGCCTGATCGCCGCAGCCGAACCGACCCATCTCGTATTCGCCGGCCTCGATCGCTACCGTCGGCCGCTGTGGCTCAGCGCCGCTGCCGCGCGCGGTTGGCAGCGCATGCGTGCGGGCGCAGCGCGCGATGGCATCGTGCTCGATGCGATCTCCGGCTACCGCAGCCACGACTACCAACTCGGCATTTTCGAACGCAAGTTCGCGCGCGGGCAGACGCTGCAGCAGATCCTGCAGGTCAATGCCGCGCCCGGCTTCAGCGAACACCACAGCGGCAACGCGCTCGACATCGGCACGCCCGGCGAACCGCCGGCCGAGGAAAGTTTCGAGAACACGCCCGCCTTCGACTGGCTGTCACGCCACGCCGGCAGCTTCGGTTTCCGCATGAGCTATCCGCGCGACAACCCGAACGGCATCGTCTACGAGCCGTGGCATTGGTGCTTCCAGCCCAATACGTGAGCCTGTCGTAGGAGCGGCTTCAGCCGCGATGGGGCTTTACCGGTAAAGCCCCATCGCGGCTGAAGCCGCTCCTACACAAGAT
>NZ_JBYSVX010000071.1:0-6999 GCF_058986605.1 Pseudomonas sp. GW821-FHT07E12
ATTTTCTGACGCGGCATCCATGCCGCGGCAGAAAACGACGTGCATCCATGCACGTCGCCCTTCGGGTTATTCCCGCCGTCTCCGCCGCTGCGGCAGGGGCCCCGGTAGATCAAAAGCTCAAGAGCAACAGCAAAATCACGAACAACAGCAACAGCAACAGCAACAGCAACAGCAACAGCAAGATCAACAGCAAGATCAACAGCAAGATCAACAGCACTGCCTACGTTGCGAATACTGATTCGTGTTGGAGTGCTGCTCCCGCGTGCCCTGAGCTATTCGCCCTTAGCTCTGATAAACCTCAGCCGCTTCCTGCTTCATCGCGGCCAGCACGGTCTGTGCACCGGGGGATAGCAGCCAGTCGGTGCGGGTGATGATGCCGAAGGAGTCCATTCGGCATGACAGTTCCACCGGGACGATCTTCACCATGCCGTGTTCGGCGTAGTGGCGCGCTACATCGACCGGTACCACGGCCAGGTAATCGCTCTCCTGCAGCATCTTGGTCAGGAACATCAGGGCGGCGGTGCCGATCACGCGGCGCGGTGGTTCCAGTCCGGCGCTCTGGAACATCAGTTCGAAGCGATGGCGCAGCACGCTGCCTTCCGGGGGCACGATCCATGCGGCTTGCGAGAGGTCGTGTAGGCCCGGTTGCTCCAGCGCGAGGATCGGGTGCTGTGGGCGTGCGATCGCGCAGACTTCTTCTTCGGCCAGGGCTTCGTAGTGCAGGTGGCTTTTGTCGTGGCGGGCGAACAGGCGGGCGACCAGGAAGTCGAGCTTGTTCTGCGCGAGCCGTTCCAGCAGCACGTCGCTGCTCTCGACCTGCAGCGATACACGCAGGTCCGGGTGTTGCTGGGTGATGCGTGCCAGTGCGGCTGGCAGCAGGGTCATTGCCGGGCCGGCGATCGCACCGATCGCGACGTTGCCGGCGTGGCCGGCCTTGAGCGCTTCGATCTCCGCGCCGGCCTCGCCCAGGCTGGACAGGGCGATGCGGGCGTGGCGGATCATGCTTTCGCCGTACCAGGTCGGGCGCATGCCGCGCGGTAGCCGCTCGAACAGCGATACCCCCATCATGTCCTCCAGATCCTTGAGCAGCTTGGACGCCGCCGGCTGGGACATGTTCAGCACCTCGGCGGCGCGGTGGATGTTGCCTTCCTCGTCGATGGCGATCAGCAGCATCAGCTGGCGGGTCTTGAGGCGGGCGCGCAGGAACCAGGGCGGGGCGGGCATGGGCGGCTCTCTGATGCCAGGTTTGGCATGGATATTGGCTAAATCTATATTTGTTGTATATCCGAGGCAATCGCAGAATAGGTCCGATCCCGGTCCGTCCCGGCATCGCGACATGTCTTCCGGTCCCGCGAGGCGCCCGGAATGCGCGGCGGGCGGTCCGGCTCTTCTCGACAAGCAGGGTGCGACACGATGCGATTGATCCAGCTTCACGACGATGCTTCGGGTGCCACGCGAGTGGGTGTGGTGGCGGCTGACGGGCGCCGGGTGCGCGTGCTCGACGGCGTCTCTTCCACCTACGCGCTGGCAAGCGCGGCGATCGCCGCAGGCCGTTCGCTGGAACAGCAGGCCGACGCGCAGGGCGGCAGCACCGAACTGGACTATCCGGCGCTGCTCGCCGAGGGCCGCGTGCTGACTCCGCTGCACCATCCCGATCCGGCCCATTGCCTGGTCACCGGCACCGGCCTGACCCACCTCGGCAGCGCCGCCGCGCGCGATGCGATGCATCAGAAGCTGCAGCAGCAGACCGACGCCGGCACGCTCAGCGATTCGATGCGGATGTTCCAGTGGGGCGTGGAAGGCGGCATCCCGCAGGATGGCAAGCCGGGCGCGCAGCCTGAGTGGTTCTTCAAGGGCGACGGCGGCATCGTGGTCGCGCCGGGTGCAGCATTGCCGTCACCGGATTTCGCGCTCGATGGTGGCGAGGAGCCGGAACTGGTCGGGTTGTACCTGATCGGTCCGGATGGCGCCCCGCATCGGCTCGGTTTTGCGATCGGCAACGAGTTCTCCGATCACGTCACCGAGCGCCAGAACTATCTGTATCTCGCCCATTCCAAGCTGCGCGCCTGCGCGGTCGGCCCGGAGTTGCGCAGTGGCGAGCTGCCGCGCGATCTGCGTGGCACCAGCCGCATCCTGCGCGGCGAGACGGTGGTGTGGGAGAAGCCGTTCCAGACCGGCGAGACCAATATGAGCCACTCGCTGGCCAACCTCGAATACCACCACTTCAAGTACGCCGCGCATCGCCGTCCGGGTGACGTGCATCTGCATTTCTTCGGCACCGCCACGCTGAGCTTCGCCGACGAGGTGAAGGTGCAGGTGGGCGATCGTTTCGAAATCGACCTGCCGGATCTGGGCGCGCCGCTGGTCAATCCGCTGGGCGCGGTGGCGTCCGGCTTCGCGCTTGGCGGCGTGCGCGCACTGTGATGCGCGACGCCGCGCAACGTTTCAGGAGATTGCCATGAGTCAACGCTTCAAGAGCTACATCGCCGGCCAGTGGGTGGAAGGCAGCGGCAACAGTGCCGACGAGAATCCGTCCGATCTGGCCACGCCGGTCGGTGAGTTCGGCGTGGTCGATGCCGCGCTGACCGCGCAGGCAGTCGATGCCGCCGCTGTGGCATTGCCGAAGTGGGCGCTGAGCACCCCGCAGCAGCGCGCCGACATCCTCGACCTGGTCGGCAGCGAAATCCTTGCGCGCAAGGAAGAGCTGGGCCGCCTGCTCGCGCTGGAGGAAGGCAAGACCTTGCCGGAAAGCATCGGCGAGGCCGCGCGTGCCGGGCAGATCTTCAAGTTCTTCGCGGGTGAGGCGCTGCGCATCCCCGGTGAGAAGCTGGCCTCGACGCGTCCCGGCGTGGACGTGGAAATCACCCGCGAGCCGGTCGGTGTGGTCGGCATCATCGCGCCGTGGAATTTCCCGCTGGCGATTCCGGCCTGGAAGATCGCCCCGGCGCTGGCCTACGGCAACACCGTGGTGTTCAAGCCGGCCGAGATCGTGCCGGGCTGCGCCTGGGCACTGGCTGAAATCCTCAGCCGTGCCGGGCTGCCGGAAGGCGTGTTCAACATGGTCATCGGCTCCGGCCGCACGGTCGGGCAGGCGCTGATCGAGCATCCGAAACTGGATGCACTGACCTTCACTGGATCGGTGCCGACCGGCAACGTGCTGCTCAAGCAGGCCGCTGCGCGCGGGCTGAAGATCCAGCTCGAAATGGGCGGCAAGAATCCGCTGGTAGTGCTGGCCGATGCCGATCTGGACAAGGCGGTGGAAAGCGCGGTCAACGGTGCGTATTTCTCCACCGGCCAGCGTTGCACTGCATCGAGCCGGTTGATTGTCGAGAACGCGATCCATGACGAGTTTGTCGCGCGCGTCCAGGCGCGACTGGCCAAGGTCAAGGTCGGCGATCCGTTGCAGGCCGGCATCGACATCGGCCCGGTGGCCAGCGGTGCGCAGTTCGATACCGACCTGAGTTACATCCGCGCCGGGCATGAAGATGGCGGCGAGCTGCTGTTTGGCGGCGAGCGCGTGGAATGGAAGACCCAGGGTTACTTCCTGGCACCGACATTGTTCGCGGCCAAGCCGGGCGATCGTATCGTGCGCGAGGAAATCTTCGGGCCGGTCGCAGCGCTGCTGCGCGCCGACGATTACGAACACGCGCTGGCGCTGGCCAACGACACCGAGTTCGGTCTGTGCGCGGGCATCTGCACCACCTCGCTCAAGTACGCCACGCACTTCAAGCGGCACGCGCAGGCGGGCATGGTGATGGTCAATCTGCCGACCGCGGGCGTGGATCCGCACGTGCCGTTCGGCGGGCGCAAGGCGTCCAGTTATGGGCCGCGAGAACAGGGACGCTATGCGGCAGAGTTCTACACTACGGTGAAGACCGCCTACACGGCGGCCTGAACCACCCGGCCGGCGAGCAGAAGGGGCTCGCCGGCAGCCTCGCGTGATGCGCTGGAGGGCGCGCACGCGATCGGGCTTACCAACGAGGGAGGGAACATGAAGAACCGTTTCGTTGTGGGTGCGGTGCTGGCGCTGGTGGCGCTGATCGGTGGTTGTTCGCGCGATGGCGGCTCGCACGCGGGCCAGATCACCGTGGGTTTCAGTCAGGTCGGTGCCGAAAGCGAGTGGCGTACCGCCAACACCACATCGGTGAAACAGGCGCTGGCCGAGCCGGAGTTCCGGCTGAAGTTCTCCGATGCGCAGCAGAAGCAGGAGAACCAGATCAAGGCGTTGCGCTCGTTCATCGCCCAGCGCGTGGACGTGATCGCGTTCTCGCCGGTGGTCGAATCCGGCTGGGAAACGGTGCTGCGCGAGGCCAAGGCCGCGAACATCCCGGTGGTGCTGACCGATCGCGCGGTGAAGGTGTCCGACGATTCGTTGTATGCGACCTTCATCGGCTCGGATTTCGTCGAGGAAGGCCATCGCGCGGCGAACTGGCTGGTCAAGGACAGTGCCGGCAAGCCGGGACCGATCCGCATCGTCGAACTGCAGGGCACCGTGGGTTCGGCGCCGGCGAATGACCGGATGAAGGGTTTCCACGACGTCATCGACCAGGACAAGCGCTTCGAGGTGGTGCGCTCGCAGAGCGGTGACTTCACCCGTGCCAAGGGCAAGGAAGTGATGGAGGCGTTCCTCAAGGCCGAGGGCAACAAGATCAACGTGTTGTTCGCGCACAACGACGACATGGCGATCGGCGCGATCCAGGCGATCGAGGAAGCCGGGCTCAAGCCGGGCCAGGACATCCGCATCGTGTCCATCGATGGCGTGCGTGGTGCGTTCGAGGCGATGAAGGCCGGCAAGCTCAATGCCAGCGTGGAGTGCAATCCGTTGTTCGGCTCGCAGCTGGCGCAACTGATCCGCGACGTGAAGGCCGGCAAGCCGGTGCCGAAGCGGGTCGTGGTCGATGAGGGCGTGTTCACTCAGGACCAGGCGGCGGCTGAATTGCCCAAGCGCGGCTACTGAGCATCGCCATGCATCCTGGATCGCCACAGGTCGCCGCGATGGCCGATATCGTCGTAGAGCGGAGCCCGCTCCGCTTGCACCTTCGCGGTACGGCCCAGCCGAACAAGTTCGGCTCTACGTCCGATTGCTGGGTGAGGTGGTCATGAACGCAGTCGTGCTCCAGGCCGGCGGCCTCGGCAAGCGCTTCGGCGCCACGGTGGCATTGGACGACGTCAACCTGTGCCTACGCGCCGGCGAGATTCACGCATTGATGGGGCAAAACGGCGCCGGCAAATCGACGCTGATCAAGCTGCTGACCGGTGTGTTCGCGGCGGACGCCGGTCGCATCGAACTCGACGGCGGCGTGATCGCACCCGAGACGCCCTTGCAGGCGCAGCACGCTGGCATCAGCACGGTCTATCAGGAAGTGAACCTGTGCCCGAACCTGTCGGTGGCCGAGAACATCTACGCCGGTCGCTATCCGCGCCGCCGTTGGAGCGGTGCGATCGACTGGGCCCAGGTACGCGATGGCGCACGCGCCTTGCTGCGCGAACTGAATCTGGATATCGACGTCGAATTGCCGCTCGCCCACTACCCGGTGGCGGTGCAGCAGATGATTGCCATCGCACGCGCGCTGGGTGTGTCGGCGCGGGTGCTGATCCTCGACGAACCCACCTCCAGCCTTGACGAAGGCGAGGTGCGCGAGTTGTTCCGGGTAATGCAACGCCTGCGCGAACGTGGCATGGCGATCCTGTTCGTCACCCATTTTCTCGATCAGGTCTATGCGGTGTCTGACCGCATCACCGTGCTGCGCAACGGCCGCTTGGTCGGCGAGTACCTGCCGGCTGAACTGCCGCAGCCCGCATTGATCGCAGCGATGGTGGGGCGCGAAGTTGCGCTGGCGCAGGGGCGCGATGCCACCTCATCGATCGCCGAGGATGCGCCGGTGGTGGTGGAGGCGGAGGGTCTCGGCCGTCGCGGCAAGTTGCAACCGACCGATCTGCGGGTACGCGCCGGCGAAGTGCTTGGGTTGGGCGGTCTGCTCGGCTCAGGGCGCACCGAGCTGGCGCGGCTGCTGTTCGGGCTGGACCGTGCCGAGCGCGGCGAGCTGCGTGTGCGCGGCAAGGGCGAGCGTTTCCGTCATCCCGGTGATGCGGTGGCCAGTGGATTGGCGCTGTGTCCGGAGGAGCGCAAGACCGAGGGGATCGTCGCCGAGCTGTCGGTGCGCGAGAACATCGTGCTGGCGTTGCAGGCGCGGATGGGCTGGCGGCGCTTTCTGTCGCGGGCGCGTCAGGATGAGTTGGCCACGCGTCTGGTCGAGGTGCTGGGCATCAAGACGGCCGACATCGAAACGCCGGTCGGTGCGTTGTCGGGCGGCAACCAGCAGAAGGTAGTGCTGGCGCGCTGGCTGGCGACCGAGCCGACGCTGCTGATCCTCGATGAGCCCACGCGCGGGATCGACATCGCGGCCAAGCAGGACATCATGGGCGAGGTGGTGCGGTTGGCGCGGCGTGGCATGGCGGTGCTGTTTATTTCCGCCGAGATCGATGAGTTGACGCGGTTGTGCGATCGGATCGCGGTGATGCGTGAGCGGCGCAAGGCGGGGGAGTTGCCGGGTGGGTGTGATGGGCAGCAGGTGCTTGAGTTGATAGCGGGGCAATGAGGTGAGTGCTTACGCGTCTGTTGGCTTTTCATTCCTGAGCTGCGGGGCATCCTGGGCTTTCGCCGCCATGTTTCCACCGTCGTCCCCGCGTAGGCGGGGACCCAGTGCCTTCCGCGCCATCTCTCTACCGTCATTCCTGCCTCGGGCTCTTCCTCGCTATCTCTCTACCGTCATTCCCGCGAAGGCGGGAATCCATGGACGTTCGTTCAGACGTGGCATTAGTGATGTCGTAGAGCGGAGCTTGCTCCGCTGTTCTTCTGTCTTTGCTTTTGGTTTGCTGTTGAAGGCGACAGCTGAAGCAACTGCTTTCACGCCCTTCGGGCGCGAGTCACTTTTCTTTGCTTGTGCAAAGAAAAGTAACCAAAAGAAAGCACACCCCGGCCTACGCGCCCTTCGCTTC
>NZ_JBYSVX010000072.1:0-6282 GCF_058986605.1 Pseudomonas sp. GW821-FHT07E12
GGATAAGAGACCGGGCCATCAGTCCCGACGGGCAGTACCGGTAACTCGTCGGGACTAATGGCCCGAGGCCACCCAGAGTCCCTCCCACAAAAAAAGCCGGTCGCACCGGCAGCAGGACGATGTCAGAGGCCATCGCCTATCCCAAATGCGAACAGGCCCATGGACCGTCGTCCCCGCGTAGGCGGGGACCCAGCGACCTTCGTGCTCAAAAGGCAATGACACTGGATCCCCACTTGACCCGTCATTCGGCTGTCGAAGCGTTCCGCGGAGACGACGAGTCTTATCGGACACTTCGAGTCCTGATGCAGCGTCGGCCCAGCAGAAGCCCCCAGACTGAACGCTGCACAGGAGTCCGGGTCAAGCAATTCACACGCATGCCCGGCATGCTCGCCATCCCAGGGAGGAGATGCGATGCGTGAACGTTTGATCGGTGGCGTGAGCAACGGCGTGATTGCCGGTGCGTTGTGGGGACTGGTGTTCCTGGCGCCGCAGCTGCTGCACGATTTCTCGCCGTTGCAGTTGTCGGTATCGCGCTATCTCGCCTATGGCCTGGTGGCCGCCTGCGTGCTGGCACCGCGCTGGTCGCGCCTGCGCGGCAAGCTCGGCAGCACGGAATGGTGGGCGCTGGTGCGGCTCAGCCTGCTCGGCAATCTCATCTATTACGTGCTGCTGGGCGCGGCAGTGCAGTGGGCCGGTGTCGCGGCGACCTCGCTGATCATCGGCCTGTTGCCGGTGGTGGTGACGGTGATCGGCACGCGCGCGGCTGGCGCGGTGACGCTGTCGCGACTGGCCGCGCCTTCCGCGCTGGGCGTGCTTGGCGTGGCGCTGGTCGCATTCGAGGCACTGCACGGCAGCACGCAGGAGACCGGCAGCCTGGTCACGCGCGCGGCCGGCTTGGCCTGCGCGTTTGGTGCGCTGGTGTCGTGGTCGGCCTACTCGATCGTCAATGCGCGCTGGCTGTCGCGCCGGCCGGACCTGTCGGGCGGCGACTGGTCGTTGCTGACCGGCATCGTCACCGGCGCGCTGGCACTGCTGGCGGCGGTGCCGGCGTTCGCGCTGGATCGTGTCGGGCATCTGCCGGCCGACTGGGCGCGCTTCTGGGGCATCGGGCTGGTGCTGGCGATCTTCGCCTCGGTGGTCGGCAACGCCTGCTGGAACCGCGCCAGCCGGCTGCTGCCGCTGACCCTGGTCGGGCAGATGATCGTGTTCGAGACGGTGTTCGCGCTGCTGTATGGCTTCCTGTGGGAATGGCGGCTGCCGACGCTGCTGGAGAGCCTCGCCATCGCCTGCCTGATCGGCGGCGTGATCTGGTGCGCCTCGGCGCATGTGGAGCGGCGCAGGGTGCATCAGCCTGCCTCGTAGGAGCGGCTTCAGCCGCGATGAAGCTTGCCCATTTGAATCCCCGCACAAGGATGTGCGGGCTGTTGCAGAGGGATCTGCGCTAAGGCCCCATCGCGGCTGAAGCCGCTCCTACGGGAAGAATGGCTATATTCGGAGCCTCTTCGACCCTGGAGCCCGCGATGAAACGCCTGTTCCCCGCCCTGCTCCTGCTGTTGGCGGCCTGTGCTGCCCCGGCCTCGCAATCGCAGACCACCGCGCCCGGCAGTCCGCCGGCCCAGCTCAATACCACCTGCCATACCGATGCCGACTGCGCGGTCAAGAACGTCGGCAACTGCTGCGGCGCCTACCCCGCCTGCGTGAACGTCGCCAGCCGCACCGATCCGGAAGGTGTGATGGCGCAATGCCGTGCCAGCGGCCGCATGAGCGTGTGCGGCTTCCGCGAAATCACCGGCTGCCAGTGCGTGTCCGGCCAATGCACCGCAAAGGACACCCAGGCCGATACACTGCGCCGCCCCCTCGACACCCCGGAACCGGTCCGCTGATGCTTTACGCGCAAGTCCATCTCACCCTGCCCGCCTGGGTCCACGAGCACGTCGACACCGCCGTCGCCTATCCCGGCGATGCGCCCAAGGTCGCGCTGGCGATCGAACTGTCGCGGCTGAACGTGGAACACCGCAGCGGCGGCCCGTTCGGCGCGGCGGTGTTCGGGCCGGACGATCGCATCATCGCGGTCGGCGTGAACCGGGTGGTACCGCATACCACCTCGCTCGCGCATGCCGAGAACATGGCCTACATGCTCGCCCAGCAGCGCCTGCAGACCCATCGCCTGAACGAGCGGCTCAAGCCGGTCACGCTCGCCACCTCCTCGCAGCCCTGCTGCCAGTGCTACGGCGCCACCGTGTGGGCCGGCATCGACCGGCTGCTGATCGGTGCCAGCGCCGAGGACGTGATGGAGCTGACCGCATTCGACGAGGGCCCGCTGCCGGCGGACTGGATCGGCGAACTCAACAAGCGCGGCATCGAAGTGGTGTGCGGCCTGCATCGCGACGAGGCGCGCGCGGTGCTGCGCACGTATGGGGAAAGCGGTGGCGATCATTACTGAGCATCGGGTGTCCGCCGCAGCACGCAATCACATGTCGTCATCCCCGCGCAGGCGGGGATCCAGGGACGTTGCTCCATTGAAAGCAAAGTCCCTGGATCCCCGCCTACGCGGGGATGACGAGCCAGAAAACACTGCTGGCCCCACGGTGACGCAATGAACGGCCTGCTGTGCTACTGCCGGCAGGGCTTCGAGCCCGAGCTGGCCAGCGAGCTGTCGGTGCGCGCCGCCGAGGCCGGCATCGCCGGCTACGCGCGTACCCAGCGCAATGACGGTTACGTGGTGTTCGTCTGCGATGAAAGCGAGGCGCTGAGCAGGCAACTGGCGTGGCGCGAGCTGATCTTCGGTCGCCAGAAACTGCGCCTGTTGGCCGAACTGCGCGGCATCGATCCGAAGGACCGCATCACCCCGATCCTCGCCGCGCTGGAAGGCGCGCCGCGCTTCGGCGATCTGTGGGTAGAACACCCCGATTCCGATTCCGGCAAACCGCTGGCCGGGCTGGCGCGCAGCTTCGGCAACGCGCTGCGGCCGGCGCTGCGCAAGGCCGGGCTGCTCACCGACAAGCCACAGGAACGGCTGCCACGCCTGCATGTGTGCTTCGTGCAGGGCGACCACCTGTTCCTCGCCGTCGCCGATACCCGCGACAGCGCGCCCTGGCCGCTCGGCATCCCGCGCCTGAAGCTGCTGCCGGACGCGCCCTCGCGCTCGGCGCTGAAGCTGGAAGAAGCGTTGATGACGCTGCTCTCGCCAGAAGAACACCAGGCGCTGGTCAAGCCCGGCATGCGCGCGGCCGACCTCGGCGCCGCGCCCGGCGGCTGGACCTGGGTGCTGACCCGCGAACACCTGCACGTCACCAGCGTCGACAACGGCCCGCTGCGCCCGCACGTGCTGGATACCGGCCTGGTCGAGCACGTGCGCGCCGACGGCTTCCACTGGAGGCCCGAGCGGCCGCTGGACTGGATGGTCTGCGACATGGTCGAACAGCCTCGACGCGTGGCCGAACGCATGGCGACCTGGTTCAGCGAGGGCTGGTGTCGGCATGCGATCTTCAACCTCAAGCTGCCGATGAAGAAGCGCTGGGACGAGACCGAGCTGTGCCTGCAACTGTTCGCGGATCAGGCCGGAAGGCCACTGCGGATACGCGCCAAACAGCTGTACCACGACCGCGAAGAGATCACTGTTGCAGCGTTAGGCACCTGACCTGGAGCACTCATGCATCACCGTCCACGTCCCTTGATCCGTATCGCGCTGGCAGCCCTGCTGCTGGGCGCGGCCACCGGCGCGTTCGCCACCGGCAAGCGCCAGCAGAAGCTGCCCACCGCCTACGTCGCCAGCGACTACGTGCCCGACGGCGTATTCGGCAAGGGCATCGAAGGCCCTGCGGTCGGCCGGGACGGTCGCCTGTACGTGGTCGCGTTCGGTGGTGACGGCACCATCGGCCGGGTCACGCCCAGCGCCGACGGCAACAGCGGCCAGGCCGAACTGTTCGTGCGCCTGCCGGCCGGCAGCAACGGCAACGGCCTGCGCTTCGGCGAGGGCGGCATCCTGTACGTGGCCGACTACACCGGCCACAAGGTGCTGGCGATCGATCCGAGCACGCGCGAGGTTTCCACCTTCGCCAGCGACGCGCGGATGCACCAGCCCAACGACCTGGCACGGGCGCCGGACGGCACCTTGTACGCCAGCGATCCGGACTGGGCGCAGGGCACCGGGCAGATCTGGCGGATCGACCGCGAAGGCCGCGCCGAACTGCTGGAAACCGGCATGGGCACCACCAACGGCATCGAGGTATCGCCGCGCGGCGACCACCTGTACGTCAACGAAAGCGTGCAGCGCAAAGTCTGGGTCTACGACCTCGACGACGACGGCAAGATCTCCAACAAGCGCCTGCTGATCGAGTTTCCCGATGCCGGCCTGGACGGCATGCGCTGCGATCGTGACGGCAACCTCTACATCGCCCGCTACGACGCCGGCAGCGTGGTGGTGGTCTCGCCACAGGGCCGCTTGCTGCACACGGTCCTGCTCAAAGGCCGCAAGCCGACCAACCTGGCCTTCGGCGGCAAGGACGGCCGGCAGGTGTACGTCACCCTGCAGGATCGCGGCGCGATCGAGACCTTCCACAGCGAGGTCCCGGGCCGCGAGACCGGGCGCAAGAAGGAACGCTGAGCCCTCCCCCACTGTCGTCCCCGCGCAGGCGGGGACCCAGCGACTTGTGCCCTGGGCTGGCGAAGATGCTGGATGATCGGCTCTTCGGACCGCTGAATGGCGCTTCCCGCTTGATCGGCCATTACCAGCCATTACCAGCCATTCGGCTGTTGTGAAGCACTTCGGCTGCTGAAAAGCGCTTGGCGGGGATGACGCGCTCCGCACCACTCCAAGGCGTCTCATCCAATGCAACCGGGTCATGGCATCCTGCATCGATACCGTGGAGGAGCGGCGATGCAAGCGATCGAACTCAAGGACCCGGCCGGGTTCGCCAACGAATTCCTGCGGCTGACGTTGCTGCAGGGCTTCCAGTCGTTGCCCAAGCGCGACCTGGAACTGCTGATCTTCGTGCTGCTCGAACGTGACGGCGCGATCGCACGCGGCGACGCCAATGCCACGGTGGCGCTGCAACTGCGCGTCACCCCTGCCAAGGTCAAGGCGCTGCGCCGCGACGGCTACGCACGCTGGCGCGCGCTGGTACCCGAGGAAGCCGACGCGGCCCTGCAGCGGATCGTCGCCACCGTGCTGACCGAGGACAACCTGCGCTCGGGCGCAAAGCACGTCAGCGAACGCAGCCGCAAGGAGGGCTTCCTCGCGGTGCGCATCGAGCATCCAGACGATGCGCAGCGGTTCGAGCAGGCGATCCTCGACGTCGGCGCACTGCCGGTCTATGAGCGCAACCGTGAAGTCGTCGCGGTGCGCTTCGACACGCTGCTGAAGATCGCCGAGCGCTGGGGCTACCTGCAACCCGATCCGGAAGCGACCGTGCGCGAGCTGAAGAAGCTCTCGCCCACCGCCGAGGAAGTGGCCGACCTGCTGAAGAAGGATCTCAAGCAACTGCGCTGGGAAGACGTGCGACGCGCGCTCAACAGCCTCGGCGCCAAGGCGATCGCCAGCACGGCCGAGGGTGGGTTGAGGGGCTTGTTGAAGATCGCGTTCCCGTTCATTCCGGGATAGCGCGCCATCATAGAGCGAAGCTTGCTCCACTGACGTTTTCCCGGGAAAGCCCGGCCGAGCAAGCTCGGCTCTACGACCGCGCTCCATCACGCATTCCGCGGCTACTTCGCGGCATCTTCAACACATCGCGGCTAAGGTAGCCCCCGTTGCAAAGCCGATACGGGGGATCCATGAAACGCGCCAGCCACATCCACATCATCGCCCTCTGCGGCCTGCTCGCCGCCGGCCCCGCCGCGGCGCAGCGCTACGCCGCGATCCCGAAGGACACCGCGACCACCGAGCCCCTGCACGAGGCGCCGGCCAACGTGCGCAGCCAACCGCTCAGCGACGGCGAGGTCAGCCACGAAGTCCAACTCGCCGTGCCGGTCGGCGAAGCGCCGGTAACGGTGCGTTCGATCGAGCCGAACAGCCTCACCGCTCACCCGCACATCGACTTCGACGCGCTCGACACCGACCGCGACGGCTTCATCAGCCGCCAGGAAGCCCAGGCCAATGCGGCGCTGGCCGAAGAGTTCAATCTGCTGGACACCCCCCATCGCGGCAAACTCAGTCGCGAGCAGTTGGCCGACTGGGTCAAATGACAGCGCACCGCATCGGCTTTCGACTTCACCGTCACTCGCGATGCACATGTAGGAGCGCCTTCAGGCGCGAGGGGCTTTACCGGTAAAGCCCCTCGCGCC
>NZ_JBYSVX010000073.1:0-6212 GCF_058986605.1 Pseudomonas sp. GW821-FHT07E12
GGCAGAAAACGACGCACATCCATGTGCGTCGCCCTTCGGGTTTTTCCCGCTGGCTCCGTCGCTGCGGATGGGGGCCCGGAAAAGCGGAAAAGCAACATCAACAGCAACAACAGAATCACGAGCAACAGCAAGATCAATTGCCACGGCAAGAACAACAGCACGCAAACCCGGTAGATTGACCCAATGCCGCGCGGAGACCACGACCGTCCCATGCCCCCCCTGGTGAAAATCCGCGCCGAGCGCGACGGCATGTCGGCCATCGAACGCCGCATCGCCGACTTCATCCTCGAAAACGCCCACCTGCTGCGCGACTACTCCTCCCAGCAACTGGCCAGCGCACTCGGCATCAGCCAGTCCAGCGTGGTCAAGTTCAGCCAGAAGCTCGGCTTCAAGGGCTATCCCGACCTCAAGTACTCGATCGGCGAGGCCATCGCCCGCGCCGGCAATCCACAGCCGCGCCAGGCCGCCAGCGAGGACAACGACGACGCCTACGCCCGCCTCGACCTCGCCCTGCGCGACAGCAAGGCCGCCTCCGAGGAGGAGACGCGCCTGCTCAATCCGCGCAGCAACGTCGAGGCGATCGTCGGCCTGCTCGACGGTGCCGGCAAGGTGTTCGTCTGTGGTATCGGCGATGACGGCCTGTTCGCGCGCGAGTTCGCGATGCGGCTGTCGCTGCTCGGCGTGCTTACCGTGCATCACGCCGATCCGATCCTGCTGATGTCCAACCTCTCCGCCACGCGCGAGGGCGATGTACTGCTGATGTTCTCCGAGTTTGGCCAACTGCCACAGCTCGGCCACATCGCACGCGAGTTCCAGACCAGCGGCGGCAAGCTGGTATCGATCACCCGCCACACCGCCAACCCGCTGCGCGCGATGGCCGACGCCGCGCTGGCGATCTCCGCGCACGATCCGGCCCCGCACATCGCGCAACTGCTCTATCGTGCGTCCTTGCAGTACCTGCTCGACTTCGTGTTCGTGCTGCTGTGCCAGGCCAACCCCGGCCGGCACCGCGAACTGGCCACCAACCTGGCGCGGGTACAGCGCCTGCTCGAATCCTGATCCCGGAGCCCCGCATGACCCGTCTCTTCCACGCGACGCTGCTGCGCATGCTGGCTCCCCTGGCAATGCTGACCTGCGCGCCTGCCCTCGCGGCTACGTCCTCGCCGATCGACGCGGCCAAGCAACTGGTCGTGGTGGTGACGCCGGACTGGAATGCCACCGAGGGCCGGCTGCAGACCTTCGTGCGCAATGGCGACCGCTGGCAGACGGCAGCTCCCGCGTTCGCGGTGGCGATCGGTCGCAACGGCAGCGGCTGGGGCGATGGCCTCAATGCGCCGCAGACCGACGGCCCGCAGAAGCGCGAGGGCGACGGCCGCAGCCCGGCCGGTGTGTTCGCCATCGGCACCGCGTTCGGTTACGCCGGCCACATCGACAGCGCGATGCCCTACCAGCCGATGCAAGCCACGAACTGGTGCATGGACGTGCCGGACTCGCCGCTCTACAACCGCATCGTCGATGCCAAACAAGTGGGTGCAGACGCGGTGAAGGGCTCCAGCGAGCCGATGCGGCTGGACCTGCACCACGATGGCGACGTGCGCTATCGCGAGGGCTTCGTGATCGAACACAACGCGCAGGCCATCCCCGGCCACGGCAGCTGCATCTTCGCGCACCTGTGGCGCACGCCGGGCGAAGCCACCGCCGGCTGCACCGCGATGGAGCCGGCCGACATGCAACGTTTGCTGGCATGGCTAGATCCGAAGGCAACCCCGCGCTTCGTGCTGCTGCCACGGGCCGAATACCGTCGCCTGCAGGCCACCTGGGCACTGCCGGCGCTGGAGAAAACACGATGAGTGCGCCGACACCCGACAAGCCGCAACTGCTGCGCGCGGTCAGCCGCTGGCAGATCGTCGGGCTGTCGATCAACGATGTGATCGGCAGCGGCATCTACCTGATGCCGGCGCTGGTGTTCATGCATCTGGGCGCTTTCAGCATTGGCTCGGTGGTGCTGGCCGGCGTCGCGGTCGCGCTGCTGGTGTCGTGTTACGCGCAGGCGGCCAGTTATTTCGATCGTCCCGGCGGCAGCTACCTGTACGCGCGCGAGGCGTTCGGCCCGTTCGCCGGCTTCCAGGTCGGCTGGACGATCTGGCTGACCCGCATCAGCTCGGCCGCTGCGCTCGGCAACGCGCTGGCCGATGCGGTCGCGCGCTTCTGGCCGGCTGCAGCCGACGGCGTCGGGCGTCTGCTGGTGGTGATCATCTCGCTCGGTGGGCTGACTGCGATCAACGTGATCGGCGTGCGCTCGGCCGCACGCACCGGGGTGGTCCTGGTGATCGGCAAGCTGGTGCCGCTGCTGCTGTTCGTGGCGATTGGTCTGTTCTACATCAACTGGGACCAGGCACTGGGCGGTACGCGTCCGGACATGCACGACTACGGCAACCTCGGCCAGGCCGCGCTGTTGCTGCTGTTCGCCTATGCCGGCTTCGAGAACATCCCGGCCGCCGCTGGCGAGTACCGCAATCCGCGTCGCGACGTGCCATTCGCGTTGATGGTGATGATCGTCACCGTCACCGCGATCTACGTGCTGGTGCAACTGGTCGCGCAAGGCACGCTGCCGAACCTGACCGCCTCGACCACACCGCTGGCCGATGCCGCCGCGCAGTTCGGCGGCGAAGGACTGGCGCTGCTGCTCACGGTCGGCGCGACCATCTCGATCCTCGGCACCACCAGCAACACGGTGATGCTGGGACCGCGCTTCCTGTTCGCGCTGGCCCAGGATGGTTACGGCCCGAAGCTGGTCGCAGCGGTGCATCCGCGTTTCCACACGCCGTACGTGGCGATCCTGGTGCAGTTCGTGATCTCGCTGGCGCTGGCGTTGAGCGGCTCGTTCGAACAGCTCGCATTGCTGTCGATGGTTACCCGCTTGCTCGCCTACCTCGGCACTGCCGCGGCGGTGCTGGTGCTGGCGCGCCGTTATCGCGACCGCGAGGGCGCCTTGCGTTTGCCAGGCGGTCCGCTGATTCCGGTATTGGCGTTGTTGCTCACGTTGGCGCTGTTGGCCAGCGCGAGCTGGCAGAACCTGCTCGCCGCCGGCGTGGCGATCGTGGTCGGCGCGGTGATCTATCTGTTCCCGAGACGCACGGGCTGAGTCTTGTTTAAGGTTTTCCGATCGCCCGTTCACCGTAGGAGCGGCTTCAGCCGCGAGGGCTTTCCCGGGAACGCCCTCGCGGCTGAAGCCGCTCCTACGGTCCGATGGCACTTGCTATCTCCTGATCAGGACTGGCCCTCACACCGTCAGAAATCGAACAGCTCGCCCAGCAAGGATTTCTTCTTGCGCTTGTAGTGATGTTCCTGCGGATAGTGGCTCTGCCTGGCACGTTCGTCGTAGCCGGCGTCATGTCGAGCCGGCGGAATCGGCGGCGGCGGTGCCACCTGTTCGCTGCGCTCGATGATCCGGTCCAATTCACCACGATCGAGCCAGACCCCTCGGCACTTGGGGCAGAAATCGATTTCGATGCCCTGACGATCGGCCAGGGACAGGGTTACGTCTTTGCAAGCGGGACAAAGCATGAAGAAGGTCTCCGTAGTCGGTTCTGGACCGCGACGGGATACATGCCTGCAAAGGTATGCCCTCGCCGCGGTAGCGGCGAAGGTCTTGCCCACAGACGGCTGAACCGTCCGCTGCTGCACCGGGGCGATGGGCCCGTAATGACGGTGACAGCACGAGAGAGCTACTCCCCTTCAACTCCAGCCTAGCATGCGGGTTCGCCACTCCATGCTGAACCGTCCAGCGGACTGTTCACGAACCAAGGCGCGCAGCGATGCTCAACGCACCGCGGTGAATCGTCGCATCCACACCAGCAGGCCGATGCCCTGGGTCAGCGAATAGGCCACCAGCGCCGCCGCCATCGCCAGCGTCAACGGACTGATCTGGTTCGGGTCCTGCTGCATCCCGCCCAACAACGCGCCCTGGCTCCAGCGCCAGGCAAGCCGCGCCAGCAACAGCACGCTCAATGCACCGCCGATCCAGGCATTGGGGGTATAGCCGGGGCTGCCGTCGCGCAGTTCGACCTGGGTATGCCGCAACGCGAACAGGCCGAGCGCCGCGCCTGCCAGCACGCCGCCAGCTACCCCCATCGCGACATGCGGCAGCACGAACACCGCCAACAACAGGAATACGGCGACCAGGCTCAGCAACGTCACCCGTACCCAGGTACGCCGCGGCTGCCAGCGCTGGTAGCCGAAATGACGCCGCATCCGCCGGTAGTACAGCCACAGCACCCCGCTCGCAGTCAGGTAGGGCGTCAGCATGGTCAGGGAATAGGCGGCCATTCACAGCATCCTCGGGGCAGGAGGCGATGCTACCGCTACACCGCGAGCCACGCGTGCTGCGTCGCAACTTCATGCTTGCATCACCCATCCTGGCGACCGGATTAACGCCCGATGGCCTAGCGTGATGGTTCATCCTTCGCGGAGAAACCTCGCCATGAACCTCACCTACCAGATCCCCGGCCGCACGCCGGAAGGCAGCGCCCGCGAAGCCATATCGCGCTATTGGCGCGAGCGCTTCGGCGACGAACCGTATTACAGCGACGGCGAGGCGTTCGAGGATTACGAACCGGCCTACATCGCCGGTCACGAAGCGCGTATCCGCGATTTCAACCGTACCTACGAACAGGTCGAAGCCGAGCTGCATCACGACTGGGATGCCCACCGCGGCGCGCATTCGCTGGCCTGGAGCAAGGCGCGCCACGCGGTGCGTCGCGCATGGGAACACGCCGCGCACGTCGAAGTGGATACGCCACGCAGGATGTAGCGCGATGTTCCCGACTGCGCGGCAACAACCACGCCGGGTCGCCGCCGCCCGCGTCGATCCGCTAAGGTGAAGGCTCGAACCGCACTCCCGGAGCCCGCATCATGTCGAAGCCCGCCCGCCTGCTGACGGTCCTGTACGCCGTTGGCCTCGCGTTCTCCTCGTTATCCATCACCGCCTGCGCGCAACCTGCGGCGGTCAAACAGGCGCAATGGCCATTCACCGCCACCGAGTTCGGCAGGTTCAAAGAACCCTGGGCGATGAGCTTCCTGCCGGACGACACCCTGCTGGTCAGCGAGAAGCGCGGCGCGCTCAAGCGCTTCAACCCGGCCACTCGCCGCACCGGCGACATCAGCGGCGTGCCCGAGGTTGCCTATGGCGGCCAGGGGGGCTTCGGCGACGTGCTGCCGCATCCGGATTTCGCCCGTAACGGCTGGGTCTACCTGAGCTACGCCGAGGCCGGCGACGGCGATACCCGTGGTGCAGCGGTCGCACGCGCCAGGCTGGCGCTGGATGCCGACGGCGGCGGCGCGCTGTCGGAACTGAAAGTGATCTGGCGGCAGGTGCCCAAGGTCGAGGGCGGCGGCCATTACGGCCACCGGCTCGCATTCGGCCCGGACGGCAAGCTGTGGATCACCTCCAGCGAGCGGCAGAAGTTCGACCCGGCACAGGACATGAGCAGCAACCTCGGCAAGATCGTACGGCTGGAAGACGACGGCCGCGTGCCGGCCGACAACCCGTTCGCCGCTCAAAGTGGCGTGACCGCGCAGGTCTGGTCACTCGGCCACCGCAACGCACTCGGCATCGCCTTCGACGCGAAGGACCGGCTGTGGGTGCACGAGATGGGCCCGCAGGGCGGCGACGAACTGAATCTGATCAGGCGCGGCGCCAACTACGGCTATCCGATCGTCTCCAACGGCGACCACTACGGCGGCGCGCCGATCCCCGACCACGACACCCGCCCGGAATTCGCCGCACCGAAGATCACCTGGAATCCGGTGATCTCGCCGGCCGGCTTCGTGATCTACAGCGGCACGCTGTTTCCGCAGTGGAAGGGGGATGGCTTCATCGGCGGATTGTCCTCGCGTGCGCTGGTGCGCGTGGCGTTCGACGGCACCGACGCACGCGAGGCCGAGCGCTACGACATGGGCGCGCGCATCCGCGAGATCGAACAAGGCCCGGACGGCGCGCTCTGGCTGCTGGAAGACGAACGCGGCGACAGCCAGGGTCGCCTGCTCAAGCTCACCCCGAAGGCATAGCGCTTGCTTCGTAGGAGCGGCGTGAGCCGCGATGGGGTTTTACCGGGGAAGCTTCATCGCGGCTTCCGCCGCTCCTACGAGGTTCTGGGTGCCTCAGCGCCGCTGCAACCAGCGCAAGCCGTAGCCGGGCAATGTGATGCGGG
>NZ_JBYSVX010000074.1:0-5779 GCF_058986605.1 Pseudomonas sp. GW821-FHT07E12
CTACAATGAGCGGCTTCCTTCAGGGAAAAGGCCTTCGGGTTTTGGATCGGAAGGGACGGCAAGATCCTCGGCAGCGAGGGGTTGACGGAAAGAAAAAGTCCGCTATGATGGGCGGCTCGCTTCAGCAAAGACCTTCGGGTCGCTGGATGCGAAGTTGAAGTCTCCACCTCGCAGCGAGGTGTTGACGGAAACGAAAAGCCGGCTATAATGGGCGGCTCGCTTCGAAGGAAACTTCGGGGCACTCGGGAAAGGCGCTGAGGCCGGATCCCAATGTTCTTTGACAGTGTGCGCAGGTAATTTGTGTAGACGTCCTGCAGGAAGGATGATTGTCCATCTTGCAGACGTTTAATCAAGCAACAAGTCAATTGCTTTGCAAGCGATACGTTGCCAGTGGTTGAACTTCTGCAGCTAAGAGTATTTGCCTTCGGGCATGTAGTTTTAAGTGAAGAGTTTGATCCTGGCTCAGAGTGAACGCTGGCGGTAGGCCTAACACATGCAAGTCGAACGGCAGCACAGGAGAGCTTGCTCTCTGGGTGGCGAGTGGCGGACGGGTGAGGAATACATCGGAATCTACCTTTTCGTGGGGGATAACGTAGGGAAACTTACGCTAATACCGCATACGACCTTAGGGTGAAAGTGGGGGATCGCAAGACCTCACGCGGATAGATGAGCCGATGTCGGATTAGCTAGTTGGCGGGGTAAAGGCCCACCAAGGCGACGATCCGTAGCTGGTCTGAGAGGATGATCAGCCACACTGGAACTGAGACACGGTCCAGACTCCTACGGGAGGCAGCAGTGGGGAATATTGGACAATGGGCGCAAGCCTGATCCAGCCATACCGCGTGGGTGAAGAAGGCCTTCGGGTTGTAAAGCCCTTTTGTTGGGAAAGAAATCCTGTCGATTAATACTCGATAGGGATGACGGTACCCAAAGAATAAGCACCGGCTAACTTCGTGCCAGCAGCCGCGGTAATACGAAGGGTGCAAGCGTTACTCGGAATTACTGGGCGTAAAGCGTGCGTAGGTGGTGATTTAAGTCCGTTGTGAAAGCCCTGGGCTCAACCTGGGAATTGCAGTGGATACTGGGTCACTAGAGTGTGGTAGAGGATAGCGGAATTCCTGGTGTAGCAGTGAAATGCGTAGAGATCAGGAGGAACATCCGTGGCGAAGGCGGCTATCTGGACCAACACTGACACTGAGGCACGAAAGCGTGGGGAGCAAACAGGATTAGATACCCTGGTAGTCCACGCCCTAAACGATGCGAACTGGATGTTGGGTGCAATTTGGCACGCAGTATCGAAGCTAACGCGTTAAGTTCGCCGCCTGGGGAGTACGGTCGCAAGACTGAAACTCAAAGGAATTGACGGGGGCCCGCACAAGCGGTGGAGTATGTGGTTTAATTCGATGCAACGCGAAGAACCTTACCTGGTCTTGACATGTCGAGAACTTTCCAGAGATGGATTGGTGCCTTCGGGAACTCGAACACAGGTGCTGCATGGCTGTCGTCAGCTCGTGTCGTGAGATGTTGGGTTAAGTCCCGCAACGAGCGCAACCCTTGTCCTTAGTTGCCAGCACGTAATGGTGGGAACTCTAAGGAGACCGCCGGTGACAAACCGGAGGAAGGTGGGGATGACGTCAAGTCATCATGGCCCTTACGACCAGGGCTACACACGTACTACAATGGTTAGGACAGAGGGCTGCAATCCCGCGAGGGTGAGCCAATCCCAGAAACCTAATCTCAGTCCGGATTGGAGTCTGCAACTCGACTCCATGAAGTCGGAATCGCTAGTAATCGCAGATCAGCATTGCTGCGGTGAATACGTTCCCGGGCCTTGTACACACCGCCCGTCACACCATGGGAGTTTGTTGCACCAGAAGCAGGTAGCTTAACCTTCGGGAGGGCGCTTGCCACGGTGTGGCCGATGACTGGGGTGAAGTCGTAACAAGGTAGCCGTATCGGAAGGTGCGGCTGGATCACCTCCTTTTGAGCAAGACAACATCGTCCTGTCGGGCGTCTTCACAAGTTACCTGCATTCAGAGTTCCATATCGGCCAGGCCGATATCGATAGTCCCGTTTTGGGGCCTTAGCTCAGCTGGGAGAGCACCTGCTTTGCAAGCAGGGGGTCGTCGGTTCGATCCCGACAGGCTCCACCATCTGAGGCAGCAAGTACATTCCTCCGGGAATGGCATTGGGTCTGTAGCTCAGGTGGTTAGAGCGCACCCCTGATAAGGGTGAGGTCGGTGGTTCGAGTCCTCCCAGACCCACCACTCTGAATGTAGCGCACACTAAGAATTTATATGGATCAGCGTTGAGGCTGATGCATGTTCTTTTATAACTTGTGACGTAGCGAGCGTTTGAGATATCTATCTAAACGTGTCGTTGAGGCTAAGGCGGGGACTTCGAGTCCCTAATAATTGAGATGTATGTTCGCATTGATGGCTTTGTACCCCATCAATACGTCATATGACTTCGAGGCGACTTGAGGTTATATGGTCAAGCGAATAAGCGCACACGGTGGATGCCTAGGCGGTCAGAGGCGATGAAGGACGTGGCAGCCTGCGAAAAGTGTCGGGGAGCTGGCAACAAGCTTTGATCCGGCAATGTCCGAATGGGGAAACCCACTGCTTCGGCAGTATCTTGCAGTGAATTCATAGCTGCAGGAAGCGAACCTGGTGAACTGAAATATCTAAGTAACCAGAGGAAAAGAAATCAACCGAGATTCCGTCAGTAGCGACGAGCGAACGCGGACTAGCCCTTAAGCTGGTATGGTTTTAGAAAAACAATCTGGAAAGATTGGCCATAGAAGGTGATAGCCCTGTATTTGAAAGGGCCATACCAGTGAAGACGAGTAGGGCGGGGCACGTGAAACCCTGTCTGAACATGGGGGGACCATCCTCCAAGGCTAAATACTCCTGACCGACCGATAGTGAACCAGTACCGTGAGGGAAAGGCGAAAAGAACCCCGGAGAGGGGAGTGAAATAGATCCTGAAACCGTGTGCGTACAAGCAGTAGGAGCCTCGCAAGGGGTGACTGCGTACCTTTTGTATAATGGGTCAGCGACTTACTGTTCGTGGCAAGCTTAACCGTATAGGGGAGGCGAAGGGAAACCGAGTCTGATAAGGGCGCATAGTCGCGGGCAGTAGACCCGAAACCGGGTGATCTAGTCATGGCCAGGGTGAAGGTGCCGTAACAGGTACTGGAGGCCCGAACCCACGTCTGTTGCAAAAGACGGGGATGAGCTGTGATTAGGAGTGAAAAGCTAATCGAACCCGGAGATAGCTGGTTCTCCTCGAAAGCTATTTAGGTAGCGCCTCATATGTATCCTCTCGGGGGTAGAGCACTGTTATGGCTAGGGGGTCATCGCGACTTACCAAACCATTGCAAACTCCGAATACCGAGACGGACTGTATGGGAGACACACGGCGGGTGCTAACGTCCGTCGTGAAAAGGGAAACAACCCAGACCCACAGCTAAGGTCCCAAATTCACTGCTAAGTGGAAAACCATGTGGAAAGGCACAGACAGCCAGGAGGTTGGCTTAGAAGCAGCCACCCTTTAAAGAAAGCGTAATAGCTCACTGGTCGAGTCGGTCTGCGGGGAAGATTTAACGGGGCTAAGCAGTGAACCGAAGCTTGGGGTGCATAATTTATTATGCGCGGTAGAGGAGCGTTCCGTAAGCCGTTGAAGGTGGATTGAGAAGTCCGCTGGAGGTATCGGAAGTGCGAATGCTGACATGAGTAACGATAATGTGGGTGAAAAACCCACACGCCGAAAGCCCAAGGTTTCCTTGCGCAACGTTAATCGACGCAGGGTTAGTCGGTCCCTAAGGCGAGGGCGAAAGCCGTAGTCGATGGGAAGCAGGTTAATATTCCTGCACCTCGCGTGAGTGCGATGGAGGGACGGAGAAGGTTAGGTGTACCGGGCGTTGGTTGTCCCGGGGAAAGGCGGTAGGTTTGGATCTTTGGCAAATCCGGGATCCTTTAAGACCGAGCACCGAGACGAGTCCTTTTGGACGAAGTCACTGATACCACGCTTCCAGGAAAAGCTCCTAAGCTTCAGCTCACGAAGACCGTACCGTAAACCGACACAGGTGGGTAGGATGAGAATTCTCAGGCGCTTGAGAGAACTCGGGTGAAGGAACTAGGCAACATGGCACCGTAACTTCGGGAGAAGGTGCGCCATTGCCGGTGGCCCATGCGGGCATAAGCTGGTGATGGCCGAAGTGACCAGGCCGCTGCGACTGTTTATCAAAAACACAGCACTCTGCAAACACGAAAGTGGACGTATAGGGTGTGACGCCTGCCCGGTGCTGGAAGGTTAATTGATGGGGTCAGCCGCAAGGCGAAGCTCTTGATCGAAGCCCCAGTAAACGGCGGCCGTAACTATAACGGTCCTAAGGTAGCGAAATTCCTTGTCGGGTAAGTTCCGACCTGCACGAATGGCGTAACGACAGCGGCGCTGTCTCCACCCGAGACTCAGTGAAATTGAAATCGCTGTGAAGATGCAGCGTTCCCGTGGCAAGACGGAAAGACCCCGTGAACCTTTACTATAGCTTTACACTGAACGTTGAGTTCGTCTGTGTAGGATAGGTGGGAGGCTATGAAACTGTGGCGCTAGCTGCAGTGGAGCCATCCTTGAAATACCACCCTGTCGTGCTTGACGTTCTAACCTAGGTCCATAATCTGGATCAGGGACCGTGTATGGTGGGTAGTTTGACTGGGGCGGTCTCCTCCTAAAGAGTAACGGAGGAGCACGAAGGTACGCTCAGCGCGGTCGGACATCGCGCACTGTGTGCAAAGGCATAAGCGTGCTTGACTGCAAGATCGACGGATCAAGCAGGTACGAAAGTAGGTCTTAGTGATCCGGTGGTTCTGTATGGAAGGGCCATCGCTCAACGGATAAAAGGTACTCCGGGGATAACAGGCTGATACCGCCCAAGAGTTCATATCGACGGCGGTGTTTGGCACCTCGATGTCGGCTCATCACATCCTGGGGCTGTAGTCGGTCCCAAGGGTATGGCTGTTCGCCATTTAAAGTGGTACGCGAGCTGGGTTCAGAACGTCGTGAGACAGTTCGGTCCCTATCTGCCATGGGCGTTGGAGATTTGAGAGGGGCTGCTCCTAGTACGAGAGGACCGGAGTGGACGAACCTCTGGTGTTCCGGTTGTCACGCCAGTGGCATTGCCGGGTAGCTATGTTCGGAAGCGATAACCGCTGAAAGCATCTAAGCGGGAAGCGCGCCTCAAGATGAGATCTCCCGGGGCACAAGCCCCCTGAAGGAACCATGTAGACTACGTGGTTGATAGGTCAGGTGTGTAAGTGCTGCAAAGCATTGAGCTAACTGATACTAATGATCCGTGTGGCTTGACCATATAACCTCAAGTTGCCTTGGTCCCAACGACAACGTTGGTAGAATCCAAATGCACGCTACGTCATGAGTTAACTATGCGAGACGAGCGCCGTATGCGCTTCCCCGCAATAGTCCATACATCCTTGTATGCACTATTGAAGAGAAGCAAACACTGGCGACTCTCCAACCGTCTCCCTGGTGAAATTAGCGCTGTGGAACCACCCGATCCCATCCCGAACTCGGAAGTGAAACGCAGCTGCGCCGATGGTAGTGTGGCTCAAGCCATGCGAGAGTAGGTCATCGCCAGGGGCTTTACCCCCAAACCCCCAGCCATAAGGCTGGGGGTTTGCTTTTTTGCGCGCCTATAAACTTCGTAGTAACCGCAGGCATACAATCCAGACATGCCCGAATTGCCTGAAGTCGAAACCAC
>NZ_JBYSVX010000075.1:0-5657 GCF_058986605.1 Pseudomonas sp. GW821-FHT07E12
CCTTTGCTGTTGAAGTTGCTGTTGCTGTTGCTTCAAACCCGAGAAGCAACGTCCATGGATCCCCGCCTTCGCGGGGACGACGCTAGATGGATGGCAGGGACCGTATCGCCAACCACTCAACGGACGACAGCACATAGCCAAAGCAACGGAGCAAGTCCTGCCCCACCACCAACACCACCACTACCGCTCCAACACCCACTACTCACTACCACAACCCAACCTCACAAAACCCGCCGCCCCGACCAAACCCCCGTGTACTCCGGAATCACCCCATCCCCACGCCCCCCAATCCCCATCGCGGCCTCCTCCCCAAAGAAGAACCCGAACGCCCGCTCCGCCTCTGCAACACTGTCGAAACGATAGTCCGTCGCCACCACATCGCGACGCAGACCATGTCGCTGCTCCAACGCCCGATAGAACACCTCCAACTCCGGAAGCGGCGCCACCGGCGCATCGACGTTGGAGCCCAACGTCTCGATCAGGATCAACGTACCGCCCGGCCGCAACTGCGCCAGGCAGGCTTTGACCAGTTCGTCCGCGGCGACCGCGGGATCCTCCACATCCAGCGCCCGATGCCCGAAGCTCCACCCTTCGATCACCACATCCGCCTGCTCCGCAAGCGTGCCGATCCCGGTGTTGTCGAGCAGACGAAACTCCAGCTTGTCCGCATGCGCTCGCAGGCTATGCCGCGCCCGCTCCAGCATGTGCGCGGAACGATCGAAGCACACCACCTCGGCCGCGCGATCGGCGTACAACGCGGTGACGCGTCCGGTGCCCGTGCCGAATTCCAGCACGCGCTTGCCGTCGAAATCGAAGGTTTCGAGCAGGTACCGGCCCAGGTTGCCCTGCCAATCCTCGCGCGACACCAGTTCGTCGTAGCGGTCGGCATGACCGGCGTAGATCTCATACATCGAAGGCATTGCGACTCCTTGCATGTCCTGTCCCGTGCCGACGCCGCCATGCGGCGCAGGCGTGGGAAACGAAGGGAGGAATCAGATTACCGGGATGTCGACGCCATCGATATCCAGATGCAGGAACTGGCAGAACTCACTCGCCACGTAATCGGAAAACGCCGGACCATTGCGGAAGCCACGCCGCCGATACAACGCCAGCGCCGGTTCGAACGATGGCCCGCTGCCGGTTTCCAGACTCAACCGCTGCACACCACGATCGCGCGCCACCTCGATGATGTGCTCCAGGATCACCGCCGCCGCGCCCTGGCGCAGATGATCGGGATGCGTGCGCATCGACTTCAGCTCGGCGTTGCGCTCGTCCAGCATCTTCAGCGCACCGATCGCGATCAGCCGCTCGCCACGCCACGCCGCCCACACCGTCACGCCCGGCGCCTGCAAGCCGGACAGGTCCAGCGCGAACACGCTGCCGGGGGGTGAGTTCGCATGCATCTGCTGCAGGTGGTACGCCAGCAATTCGCGCGTGGGCGTGCCGGACAGATCGTCCTCGCGGATCACGAAGCGGGCAGCGGCAGGAAGTTCGACGGACATCGACGGGCCTCAGGGTTGGGTGATCGCAAGCAGGTAGCAAGCCGGCGCTGCCCCGCGCACGTGGAAGCGCGACGCACCCGTCAGGCGATAGCGCACACAGTCGCCCGATTGCAGCCGGTAGCTTGTGTTGTCGAGGGTCAGCTCAAGCGTTCCCGACAGCATCCACAGGTGATGCTCCAGGCCGGCGATCGGCGGGGTCGGGTAGTCGATGCTGGCGCCGGCCGGCAATTCGCCGTGGATCAGCTCGGTGCGATGGCCCGGCAGCGGCGGCGAGACTCCGCGCCGGCGGAAGCCGGTCTGCGGATCCACCCACACCGACTGTTGCGCCTCGGGCAGGTGCTGCGGCGCCACGCCTTCCAGTTCGGCCAGCAGCGAAGACAGCGGACGGCCGTAGACGGCGCAGAGCCGCCCGAGCACGACCGCCGTGGCACTGACATCACCACGTTCCAACCGCGACAGCGCGGCGCGGCTGACGCCGCTGCGCTCGGCCAGTTGTTCGAGTGACCAGCCCTGCTCCAGCCGCAATGCCGCCAGGCGCGCGGCAAGGCGCTGTTCGAAATCGTCTGGAGCTGACATTGGCGCCTCACTCGAAATCCCTATATGGAGAATAAATCCCTATACAGAGACAATCAATCCCGAGTGTGCACGTCGCGCCTAACTCGCTAGCCCAGAGCCTGTTTACGATCCCACAGGCCCACAAACCTGCTTCTTTGCTCGTCATTCCCGCGAAAGCGGGAATGACGACATTCCTGTTGCTCTCGGAGACCGTGAACAGACGGTGCTCAGAAAGAAACATCCACCGCCTGACGCGACCACAGCACCGACTGATGGCCGGTGGCCTGCTTCCACGCCAGCCGGATCGCCTCGATGTCGGCGCGGCGCTGCGGGGTGTCCTCGTGCAGGATCACCAGCACCTTGGTGGCAAGCCGGTTCGGCTCCGGGGCACCCCGGAACAGCCACTGGCCGTAGGCATCGAACACGGTCAGTCCATCCGGGAAGCGCGGGGTCACCTCCTTGTCGAGGAAGGCGCGCCACTGCGCCTCGCTGATCTTCTCGGTCTGCGCGCGATCGGCCGGGCCGCTCTCCTCGCCGACGCCGAAATACAGCTCGCTGCGTACCCAACCATGCCCGTCAGACGGCCGCGCGGCGTCGCCCTGCATGGCGGCGGTGGTGCTGGCGGTGGTGGCCGGCTTGGTCGGGGACAGCGTCGAGCAGGCCGAGAGCGCAAGGGTCGCGGCCAGCAGGGAAGTACGCAGGAAATTCATCGGTTCTCCAATGGGGGAGCGAGAAAGCAAAAAGGATACCCGCACACGGATGTGCGGCCCTGCTGTGAGCGACGCCCAGGTAAGAACACCGGCACATGGATGTGCCGTGCTCCTGTGAGGGACTCACAAACAACAACCCCGGCACAAGGACGTGCCGCGCCCTTGTGAGGGACTCACACATAAGCATCGGTGATGTGGTGATGCCGGGAAAAGAAGCGCCGCCCCTCGCCCCTGCCATAACGCGTTGTTAATATATCGCTTCATCCAGATGGATGTTGATATCGACCGCAACCATTTCCCCGCGGTCCCGTCGTTGCTCCAGGAGAGAAAACCCATGTCGCGCCCCTACCCCACTGCGCTCGGCCTGGCCGTGGCGCTGGCTCTGTCGGCCCCCGCCTACGCCCAACAGTCCGACGCCACCACGCTGGACACGGTGATCGTCACCGGCACCCGCGCCAGCAACCGCACCGTGCTCGAATCCACCGTTCCGGTGGATGTGCTCACCGCCGAGGACATCCGCAAGGCCGGCATCGTCAACGGCGAGCTGGGTAGCGCGCTGCAGGCGCTGCTGCCGTCGTTCAATTTCCCGCGCCAGTCCAACTCCGGCGGCGCCGACCACGTGCGCGCCGCGCAGCTGCGCGGCCTGTCGCCCGACCAGGTGCTGGTGCTGATCAACGGCAAGCGCCGCCACACCTCGGCGCTGGTCAATACCGACAGCAAGATCGGCAAGGGCACCACGCCGGTTGATTTCAACTCGATCCCGGTCAGCGCGATCAAGCGCATCGAAGTGCTGCGCGATGGCGCCGGCGCCCAGTACGGCTCGGATGCGATCGCCGGTGTCATCAACGTGATCCTCGACGACGATCCGGACCACGGCGAGGTCGAGGCCAGCTGGGGCGTGCACCACACCGACCTCAAGCCGATCCACAGCGAACTGACCGACGGCCAGACCGGCGAGATCACCGCCAAGGCCGGCACGCGCCTGGGCGAGGAAGGCTTCATCAAGGCCGGCCTGGAGTACAAGCGTCGCTCGGCCACCAACCGCGCCGGCTTCGACCAGATTCCCGATTGGCAGCAGAACGAGACCAACCTCGCGCTGCAGGGCAAGCGCAACTATGCGCTGGGCGATGGCCAGTCGCGCGACATCAACGTCTGGTTCAACAGCGAACTGCCGTTCGGCCAGACCAGCCGCTTCTACGCGTTCGGCACCTACAGCCACCGCGATACGCAGGGCGACAACTACTTCCGCTACCCGGACGACACCGACGGCGCCAACTGGCCCGAGGTCTATCCGAACGGCTACCGCCCGGTCTCGCTGGGCTACAACCGCGACTACCAGGGCGTGTTCGGTGCGCGTGGGCAATGGGGCGACTGGGACTACGACGCCAGCCTCGACTACGGCCGTAACGATTTCACCTACAAGCTGCGCAACTCGCTCAACGCCTCGCTCGGCCCGGACAGCCCGACCAGCTTCAAGGTCGGCCGCTACGTGTTCGACCAGACCGTGGCCAACCTCGATCTGACCCGTGCCTTCGAGGCGATCGGCGCCAACCACACACTCGGCACCGGTGTGGAATTCCGCCGCGAGCAGTACCGCACCTATGCCGGTGATCCAGCCAGCTACGCGGCAGGCCCCTACACCGACCGCCCGACCGGCGCGCAGGCCGGTGGCGGGCTGACGCCGGAGGATGCGGCCGATCTGTCGCGCAATGTCGCCAGCGCCTACGCCAGCGTTTCCAGCCAGTTCGGCGAGAAGTTCTCCACCGATCTGGCCGGCCGCTACGAGCACTACCAGGACTTCGGCAGCCAGTGGACCGGCAAGCTTGCCGCGCGCTATCAGTTCGCCCCTGAATTCGCGCTGCGCGGTGCGATCTCCAACAACTTCCGCGCGCCGTCGCTGAGCCAGATCGGTTTCGAGTCGACCTCGACCGGCTACAACTCAGAGGGGCAGTTGGTGCAGAGCCGCGTGCTGTCGGTCAACAACCCGATTGCGCGCGCACTCGGCGCCACCGATCTGAAGCCGGAGAAGTCGGTCAACTACAGCCTGGGCTTCACCAGCCGTCTCGGCGATCACTTCGATCTGTCGCTGGACTTCTTCCAGATCGACATCAAGGACCGCATCGCGCTGTCGGAAAGCATCACCGGTGATGCGCTCACCGAGTACGTGGAGAACACCTTCGGCGTATCCGGCCTGCAGAGCGCCAGCTTCTTCGTCAACGCCGCCGACACCCGCACCCGCGGTGCCGAGCTGGTGACCAACTGGCGCGACCAGGCATTCGGCGGCGACCTGCTGCTGACCGGCACCTTCAGCTACGCCAAGACCACGTTGAAGAACGTGCTGGCGACACCGTCGCAGTTGCTGGCGCTGGATTCGGACTACGTGCTGTTCGGCGTGGAAGAAACCAACACGCTGACCACCGCCACCCCGAAGACGCGCGCCTCGCTGGCCGCCAACTGGAGCAACGATCGCTGGACGCTGTCCTCGCGCCTGTCGCGCTACGGCAGTGTCACCCGCGTCTTCAGCTGGGCCTCGGCCCCGCAGACCTACGGCGCGGAATGGCAGTTGGACGTGGAAGCCGAATACCGCATCACCCCGCAGTGGACCGTGGCGATCGGCGGCCAGAACATCACCGACAACTACCCGGACCTGTCCAACAGCGAGACCAACTACTACGGCAACCTGCCGTATGACGTGCTCTCGCCGATCGGCAGCAACGGTGCGTATTGGTATGGCCGGGTGCGTTATACGTTCTGACGGGAATCGGGAATCGGGAAAGCCGCTTGGCGCCTGCCAAGCGGCTTTTCGCTTCTCGCTCTCGCTCTCGCTGTTGTAGGAGCGGCTTCAGCCGCGATGAGGCTTTCCCGGTAAAGCCTCATCGCGGCTGAAGCC
>NZ_JBYSVX010000076.1:0-5255 GCF_058986605.1 Pseudomonas sp. GW821-FHT07E12
GAGGTCTACACTGCTGGACATTCGTCGGCAGCGTCGGATGTGGATAAGGGAAGGGGACTGATGGCCCGAGGCCACCCAGAGTCCCTCCCACAATCAATCCCACAAGCGCAAAAAGCAAAAGCCCGCGACAAGTCGCGGGCTTTTGTTTCGATCTGGCGGGAAGGGGGGGATTCGAACCCCCGAGGCGCTATAAACGCCTGCCTGATTTCGAGTCAGGTACATTCAACCACTCTGCCACCTTCCCGGTGACCCCGGCGTACCGGGGCCGTGCATGATACGGGCCCTGGCCTCGCCCGACAAGCACCGCAGGCGCCCGCCTCCGATGAATCGGCCGTCCCCCGCAAGCCCCACGCCGGTTGCCGGATGTCACGCCGGCCGCGATGATGGCTTTCCACCCGCATACACCTCACCGCGCAGATCCTCATGCTCGAATTCGGACACCTCAGCCACGTCGGCCTGCGCCGCGACCTCAACGAGGACACCTATTACGGTGACATCGAGCTGGGGCTGTGGCTGGTCGCCGACGGCATGGGCGGCCACGCCTGCGGCGAAGTCGCCAGCGCACTGGCACGCGAGACCATCGTGCGCGAGGTCCGCAGCGGCACGTCGCTGGCGCAAGCGGTGCGCATCGCCGACGAGGAAATCATCCGTACCTCGCGCCGCCGCAACGACAGCCTGCCGATGGGCACCACCGTGGTCGCCGCGCGCGTGCACGGCAACCGTTTCGAGGTCGCCTGGGTCGGCGACAGCCGCGCCTATCTGTGGCGCGACGGCCGCCTGGCCCAGCTCAGCCAGGACCACAGCTACGTGCAGGAACTGGTCGCCCAGGGCGCACTGACCAACGAGCAGGCACGCGCGCATCCGCATCGCAACGTCGTCACCCAGGCGCTGGGCGTGACCGATCCGGCGCACCTGAATGTGGCGACGATGACCGGCGAGCTGAAGCCGGGCATGCAACTACTGCTGTGCAGTGACGGCCTCACCGAGGAAGTGGACGACCGCGGCATCGCCGAAACCCTGGCCTATCTCGACTGCAGCGCACAGGAATGCGTCGATGCATTGATCGCCTCCGCCCTGGACGGCGGCGGCTCGGACAACGTCACCGCCGTGCTGGTGCGTTGTCACTGATACCCGGATCGCTTCTGTAGGAGCGGCTTCAGCCGCGATGGGGCTTTCCTATTCAAATCCCCGCACATGGATGTGCGGGCTTTTGCAGAGGGATCTGCATGAACGCCTCATCGCGGCTGAAGCCGCTCCTACAAAAACCCCCGCAACAAACCTCAGGCCTGAACGGCGTTCTCGACCGCCAACGGATCGTCCCACAACGCCCGTCCGGCCTTCTTGCGCAACCGCTCCAACCGCGCCTCGTGCGCCTCAAGCTCCGAGCCCGTCGCAACCACGCGCGGACGCGGCAGCAGCAATGCCGGATCGAACGCGGCCATGTTCACACCGGTGCCGCCCGAAGCATCCTCCTCCGTGCCGAACCCGATCTCCTCCTGACCCGAAGTCAGCGCGATATACACATCGCCAAGGATCTGCGCATCCAGCAGCGCGCCGTGCAGCTGACGATGCGAGTTGTCCACGCCCAAGCGCTTGCACAGCGCGTCCAGCGAATTGCGCTGGCCGGGATACTGCTCGCGCGCCATCAGCAGCGTATCGACCACCGCGCAGCGATCGGTGATCTTGCCGCGCGGCTCGGCGAGCCGCGACAGCTCGTAATCCAGGAAGCCCAGGTCGAACGAGGCGTTGTGGATGATCAGCTCGGCGCCATCGATGTAGGCGAGGAATTCCTCGGCGATCTCCTCGAACAGCGGTTTGTCGGCGAGGAAATCCAGGGTCAGTCCGGTGACTTCCGCCGCGCCGGGTTCGAACTCGCGGTCCGGGCGGATATAGCGGTGGAAATTGCGTCCGGTGGGACGGCGCCCCAGGTACTCCACGCAGCCGATTTCGACGACGCGGTTGCCCTTGCGCCATTCCAGGCCGGTGGTTTCGGTATCGAGAATGATCTGACGCATGGTTTCCTCCCTATGCCGGCGTGGCGCTGCGCACCGCGATCGCCTGGTTGCGTGCCAGTTGATCGACGCGCTCGTTGTCCGGATCGCCGTTATGGCCCTTCACCCAGCGCCATTCGATGGTGTGGCGCTGGGTCGCAGCGTGCAGACGCTCCCACAGCTCGCGATTCTTGACCGGGGCACCGCCGGCGGTCTTCCACTGCCGCCGCAACCAGCTGGGCATCCATTCGGTGATGCCCTGCCGCACGTACTGCGAGTCGGTATGCAACACGATCTGGCATGGTTCGCTCAGCGTTTCCAGCGCCACGATCGCCGCCATCAACTCCATGCGGTTGTTGGTGCTGTTCGCCTCGCCGCCACCGAGTTCTTTTTCATGACCGTTGTAACGCAGCAGCGCCGCCCAGCCGCCCGGCCCGGGGTTGCCCAGGCAGGAGCCGTCGGTGTGTATTTCAATTGACTTCATCGGATTCCAGAGTGATTCAGATCGTCGCCACCGGACGTTGCCAGCGGACTTTGGTCGGGATCAGGCCATTGGGCGAGCCCGTACGTTTCTCGGCCTCGAACAGGCATACCGCTCGCCATGGCCCCCGCCCTGCCAGCCCTTCGCCTCCGCTCGCCGGGTTCCAGGCAGGCCCCAGATAGCGGGGCGAGGCCGGGCAATACAGGCCGGCGCGCTGGATCGAACGCCGCCAGCTTTCCGGCTGCGGCGTGCTGGCGATGTGCCGCCGCCAGCGCAGCCGGTAAGGACTCAGTGGATTGAGCGCGAACAGCCATAACCGGCCGCCCGGCGCCAGCACGCGTGCGCACTCGTCCAGGAACCGGTCGATATCGCCCACCACCGCATGCTGCACCACGATCGCATGCAGGCTTTCGGAGGGAATCGGCAACGGCAACCCGCAACGCAGGTCGCCGACAAAACCGGCCCCTTGCGGGAACAAGCGCAACCCACGGCCCTGCAGCACGCCGCGCTCCGGCAGGCCCGCCGGGATCGCCGACAGCCACAACCACGGCTGCGACGGGCGCGAGCGCAGCGCGGCTATCGCCACCGGCTGCTCCAGATGCAACAACGCGCGTCCCGCCCCCGTTTCAAACCAGGATGAGACGCCGGCTTGACGGGGGATCGGAGCGGCAGGCATGGTCCAATTCTATGCGACTGACCGCCCTGCCCGCATTCGAGGATAACTACGTGTGGGCGTTGGCTGCCGACGACGGCAGCGCCATCGTGGTCGATCCCGGCCAGGCCCGGCCGGTACTGGACGCCGCCGAGCAGGGCCTGCGGCCAGCCGCGATCCTCGTCACCCACCACCATGACGACCACATCGGCGGCATCGGCGAGCTGCTTGCCCGCTGGCCGACGCTACCGGTATTCGCCCCCCACGATGAACGCCTGGACTTCCCCTACCAGGCGGTCACCGACGAACAGGTGCTGGACGTCGCTGGTCGCGTATTCAGGGTGATCGCCGTCCCAGGCCACACCCGCACCCATGTGGCCTACGTCGGTGATGGGGTATTGTTCAGCGGCGACACCTTGTTCAGCCTGGGCTGTGGGCGCATGTTCGAAGGTACGCCCCCACAGATGCTCGCCTCGTTGAAGCGTCTTGCCGCGCTGCCTGGTACCACACAGGTCTGCTGCGGCCACGAGTACACCCTGTCGAACGCGCGATTCGCGTTGCAGGTGGATCCGTCCAACGCTGCCTTGCAGCGCCGTCAACAGGAAGCCCAGGCCATGCGTCACGCAGCCCGTCCTACCCTGCCGATTTCGCTCGAGAGTGAACTGGCTACCAATCCGTTCCTGCGTACGCAGGCAGCGGAAATCCGCAATGCCGTCGCCGATCGTCTGGGTCGCGCGCCCCGCGACGAGGTGGAAGTCTTCGCCGAATTGCGGCGCTGGAAAGACGACTTCCGCGCATGAAGCGCCTGCTGCTGGCGGTGCTGGCCGGACTCCCGGCCGCGTTGCCCTTCCAGTGCGTGAGTGCGGAGACCGATCCACCGGCGTCTCTGGCGACACCATCGACAGACCCGGTACCGGCTGCTGCCCAGACGCCGCCTGAAAGCCCACTGCCCGCGAGCGAGCCCACTTCCCGCAACGGGCGGCAGATCTTCGCCGACTTCCTGGCTGGCCGTGCCGATCCCGGTTGCGACAGCGAGGCCAGCAGCCCGCGCTGGGAACAGCATTTCTCCAAGGCGCCGTCGCAACTGGCCGACGAGGACGGCGACGTACTCCCACTGTTCGGCTACGTGGTCGACGAACTGCGCGCCGCCGGCCTGCCGACCGAGTTCGCACTGATCCCGTTCATCGAAAGCGGCTACCGGCCCGGCGCCCGCAGCGGGGCCGGCCCGGCCGGCCTGTGGCAGTTCATCGGCACCACCGCGCGCAACCACAAGGTCGCGGTCACCAAGCGCTACGACGGCCGCCTGTCGGCGGTGGACTCGACCACGGCCGCGGTGCGCTATCTGAAGACGCTCTACGGCATGTTCGGCGGCGACTGGCGCCTGGCGATGATGGCCTACAACGCCGGCGAGTACCGCGTCCTGCAGGCGATGCGCAGCGCTGGAATGAACACCCAGAACGCCCGACCGGATGCACTCCCCGGCCTGGCCAAGACCAGCTATGCCTACGTCGAGAAGGTGCATGCGCTGGCCTGCGTACTCGACCACGCCCAGAACCAGGGCAGCCTGATGGCCGGCCTGGACCGCCAGGTTCCGATCCTCGACGAACACACCTTGCCCGCGGGAACCAGCCTGCAGGGCTGGGCGAACCAGCGTTCGCTACAGACGGCGATGGTCGGCAGGCTCAACCCTGCGCTGGGCTCGACCCACCGCAACGAAACTTCCCGAAGCGTGTTGGCACCGCGCACCGACGCACGCGCGGCGACGTCGTCAGCCCTCACGACACCGACGACGCCTGAAACCGACGCAACCACCGTCGCAACCGTCGAAGAAACCGCGCCACGGGTTGCCGGCAAGACGACAAAGGCGACATCCCGCCGCGCTTCGCGTCGCACCCACACCGTGCGCTCGGGCGAATCAGCCTGGACCATCGCGCGCCGCTATGGCGTCACCGTCAAGACGCTGCTCTCCAGCAACGGCCTGCGCCAGGACAGCGTACTCAAGCCAGGCATGGTGCTCGCGTTCGACGACGCGCGCTGAGGGGCCACCTGCGCACTGCTGCATGCCCCTCTCTGTAGGAGCGGCTTCAGCCGCGAGGGGCTTTCCCGGGAAAGCCTCTGTCTCTTCTCCCCA
>NZ_JBYSVX010000077.1:0-4601 GCF_058986605.1 Pseudomonas sp. GW821-FHT07E12
TCGCCGCTCGCGGTTTCTTACGTAGGAGCGGCTCTGGGTGGCCTCGGGCCTTCAGCCGCGATGGGGCGTTACCGGTAGCGCCTCATCGCGGCTGAAGCCGCTCCTACAAAAGCACAGCGCGTGCCGAAACGAAAAACGCCGCTTTCGCGGCGTTTTTCCCGGTTCCCAGCGCGTGCCTCAGTACTTCGGCACAGCGTTGTCCACATCATTCGACCAGGCATCGATACCGCCGGTGATGTTGTAGACGTGAGTAAAGCCCAGGCCACGGAAGTGCTCGGCGGCCTGCAGGCTGCGCCCGCCGAGGTGGCACAGGAACGCCAGCGGGGTGTTCTTCGGCAACTGCTCCAGCGCGGCGCGCTCGTCACCATCGAGGGTGCGGAACGCCGTGTTGACCGAGGCGATCGCACGCTCGTCGGCCGGTCGCACGTCCACCAGCGTCAACGTACCGGTCTTGAGCAGGTCGTCGGCATCACGCGGGGCCAGCTCGGTGACCGGCTTGGGTGCGTTCGGGTTGTCGATCGCCAGGCCGCGGCCGCGGATGTCGTCGACCCAGTCGATGGTGATGCCGTTGGCGCGGCTGGCGCTGGACGGATCGAACTGCACGCGCAGGCCGTTGGACTCGGCCGTGATCGCCTTCGGGTTCTCCGGCACCAGCTGGAAGTTGGGCTGGAAGCGTGCGTCGATCGCCAACTGCAACGCGGTGCCCGGGGCATCGGCGAGCGCGGTCCTGAGCATCTCGGCGGCGGCCGGGGTGACGGTGATCGACGGCGGGGTCAGGTCCGGCGCGGCCACGCCGAGCACCTGGCTCAGCTCGCCGCTCTCGTACATCTGCAGCACGATGTCGCTGCCGCCGACCAGCTCGCCGTCGATGTACAGCTGCGGGATCGTCGGCCAGTCGCCGTAGGCCTTGATGCCTTCGCGGATCTCCTGGTCGGCCAGTACGTTGACGTGGGCGTAGTCCACGCCCAGCTCGTTCAGCACGCCCACGGCCTTGGCCGAGAAGCCGCACTGCGGCATGTTCGGCTGGCCTTTCATGAACAGCACGACGCGGTTGGACTGCAGCAGCGATTCGATGCGCGAACGCAGGGCGGGATCGAGGGACATCGGGAGACCGTGGAGCTTGGGGAGACCGACCATTCTACGCGCCGTGCGATCATGGGACATGAGTCCTGCGGAAACACAGCATCGCGCCGCCTTTCGGCCCGCCTGGGGCTGGTGGCTGGCCGCGTCCCAGCTGGCGGTGATCGCGCTGTGGTGGCGGTTCGGCTGGCCGCTGGGGCTGACGGCGCTGCTGCTTTCACATGCCTGCTTTATCGTGCCGATCTTCCTGCCGCGTGCGCGGCTGTACGCGCCGGTGGTCGCGCGCCTGGCCGGGCCGGCGCCGCAGGTCTGGCTGACCATCGACGATGGCCCTTCCAGCGACACCCTGGATCTGCTGGATCTGCTTGATCGCCACGGCGCCCGCGCCACCTTTTTCCTGGTCGGCGCGCGCGCGGCGCAGCACCCGGAGCTGGTGCGCGAGATCGTCCGCCGCGGTCATGGCATCGGCAATCACAGCCACAGCCATCCGCAGGCCTGGTTCTGGGCGCTGGGGCCGCGCCGGATGGCGGCCGAGATCGGCCAGGCCCAGCGCACCTTGCAGGCCATCACTGGGCAGTCGCCGCG
Organism: Pseudomonas sp. GW821-FHT07E12; assembly: GCF_058986605.1. Classification (NCBI taxonomy): domain Bacteria; kingdom Pseudomonadati; phylum Pseudomonadota; class Gammaproteobacteria; order Pseudomonadales; family Pseudomonadaceae; genus Pseudomonas; species Pseudomonas sp. GW821-FHT07E12. The sequence goes on from NZ_JBYSVX010000077.1 coordinate 1,666, forward strand.
CTGGTATCGCTCGGTGGTCGGCATGACCAACCCGTTCGTGGCCGCGCCGCTGCGGGAACACCAGCTGACGCGGGTGGCATGGAGCGCGCGCGGCTTCGATGGTGTGGACTGCGAGCCTGACGGTGTCGTGGCGCGCATCGTCCCCGACCTGCAACCGGGGGCCATCGTGCTGCTGCACGAGGGCGGCGCGCATGGCCACAACCCCGCGATCCTGGGCCGGGTGCTGGAAGCCCTGACCGCGCGTGGACTGGTCGCGGTGCTGCCTGACGAACCACTGTCCTCAGAGTAAAGCGGCGGCCTGGATGCAAAGGCGGGTGCGACACCCACCGCACTTTTCGAACCGGGGATCCACGGCTGTCTTGACAGAATTTTAACGTGGGCAGAATATCCGCCCCCAGCCAGTGACCGGGTCCGTGCCTTGATCGGTGCGGGACGAAAGCCAGCCAGCCGTCATCGACGGCAAACATTCCTGGTCAATGAGGCTGACACGATGTCCACCCCCACCATCGCTGTGCGCGCTGCCGTGCGCGCCGGTTCCCCCTTTCCTTTGTCGCGTTCGCTGCTGGCGCTGGCCTGTGCGTGGCCACTGCTGGCGTTGGCGCAGTCCACTACCACTGATCCGGTGGATCTGGACGGCGTGCAGGTCAAGGCCCGCCGCGGCGGCGCGACCGAAGGCACCGACTCATATGCCGCCGGTGTCGTGCGCAGCTCGACCAAGCTGGAGCTGTCCGCGCGCGAGACGCCGCAGTCGGTCGTGGTGGTGACCCGCCAGCAGATCGAGGACCGCAATCTGCAGTCGCTGCAGGACGTCACCGACACCGTCGCCGGCTTCAACTCGCCGACCTTCGACACCGAGCGCACCTACATCACCGTGCGCGGCTTCGAGGTGGACTACTACCGCGTCGACGGCATTCCCACCGACTACACCGGCGATGTGCAGCAGAACCTGGCGATCTACGACCGGGTCGAGATCGTGCGGGGCGCCAACGGCCTCACCAGCGGCGCCGGCAGCCCGGCGGCTTCGATCGACCTGATCCGCAAGCACGCCGACAGCGACACGTTCACCGGCCGCGTCGACCTGTCGGCCGGCAGCTGGAACCGCTATCGCGGCACCGTCGACGTGCAGTCGCCCTTGAACGCCGCCGGCACCGTGCGCGGCCGGGTGGTGGCCAGCTACGAGGACAAGGATTCGTTCCGCGACTACTACCACAAGAAATCGGGGTTGCTGTACGGCATCGTCGATGCGGATCTTTCCGACGACACCCAGGCCTACGCGGGTGTCAGCAAGCAGCGCAACGATGCGCGCGGCACCACCTGGGGCGGCGTGCCGGCCTGGTTCAGCGATGGCAGCCGCACGGATTTCTCGCGCTCGACGTCGTTCGCCACACGCTGGGCGCGCGGCGTGGCCGACACCACCAATGCTTTCGCCGGCTTGATCCATCGCTTCGACAACGGCGCGCAGCTGCACGTGGAGTACTCGCATCAGCGCTTCGAGACCGATTGGAAGGCGGTGCTGTTCGGCTATTACCAGTACCCGGACAAGAGCACCGGCCTGGGCCTGACCGGCGACTACGCCGGCCGTTATCCGGCCCTGACCACGCAGGACAGCCTGGATGCCTATGTCAGCTTGCCGTTGGCACTGTGGGGCCGCGATCACGAACTGGTGGCCGGCGCGACCTGGATGCGGCGCAACGTGCGTTCCTGGTGGAACTACCCACTCGAATCGCTGGCTGAAGAGAGCGTCTACGATTGGACCGGCACGATGGCGCAGCCGACCTGGTCGGCGCTGACCAAGGGCGGAGACAACGACATCCGCCAGGTGGCGGCCTATGCAGCCGGCCGCTTCAGCCTGACCGACGACCTGAAGGCGATCGTCGGCGCGCGCGTCAGCGACTGGGAGAACACAGATCGGATCACCCCGTCGAATTCCTATGCCAGCCACGGCCGCACCACCCCATACGCCGGCCTGATCTACGACGTGGACACGCATCATTCGGTCTATGCCAGCTACACCAGCATCTTCAAGCCTCAGAACGTCCGCGACCGCAACGGCGGCTATCTGGCGCCGCTTGAAGGCAACAGCTACGAGGTCGGCGTGAAGGGCGAGTACCTGGACGGACATCTCAACGCCGCGCTGTCGGTGTTCCGCATCCAGCAGGACAATTATGCGGTGGCCGATGCGGGGCAAGTGGTGCCGGGTACCACCGATCAGGCCTATCGTGCCGTGACGGGCACGGTCAGCAAGGGCTTCGAGTTCCAGCTCGACGGCGAACTGAGCGAGCACTGGCGTGCCAGCTTCGGCTGGGCGCAGTTCGATGCCGACGATGCCGACGGCGTGGACGTGACGCCGACCAATCCGCGTCGCGAGGCTACGTTGTTCACCACCTGGCAGCAGGGGGCATGGCGTTTTGGCGGCGGCCTGAAATGGCAGTCCTCGTTCTACGATCAGTCCTATGATCCGTCCGGCAATGCGGTGCGGCTGACCCAGGGCAGTGTGCTGCTGGCCAATGTGATGGCGCGTTATGACATCAACGATGCATGGTCGGCGCAGCTCAACGTACGCAACCTGTTCGATCGCAAGTACTACTCGAACATCGTCTATCAGACTCAGTTGATCTATGGCGATCCGCGTGATGTGGAGCTGACGCTTTCCTGGAAGTTCTAGGTTGCGGATTGAGGTGAGGCGGTATTTGCCTGGAGTAGGGTTCTCGTAGAGAACCCAATCATTGTCGTCCCTGCATAGGTGGGGACCTGCACCTTCCACGCCATCCCGCTACCGTCGTCCCCGCGTAGGCGGGGACCTAGTGTCTTCCTCGTCATCTCGCCATCGTCGCAATCTTTCTACCGTCATCCCCGCGGAAGCGGGGGCGAAGCGCCACGGCTTGCGAGCCACTGGCTCGCGTGGTGCTGAGCGCCATCGGGCTATGCCCGATGGC
>NZ_JBYSVX010000078.1:0-4472 GCF_058986605.1 Pseudomonas sp. GW821-FHT07E12
GTGCATCCATGCACGTCGCCCTGCGGGTTTTTCCCGCCGTCTCCGCCGCTGCGGCAGGGGCCCCGGGTAAGTCAAAGTCCAAGGCAACAGCAACAGCAAAATCACGAGCAACAGCAACAGCAACAGCAACAGCAACAGCAACAGCAACGGCAAGATCAACAGCAACGGCAACGGCAAAATCACGAGCAACAGCGGCTGTTGGTTGGGGATGCCGGTGGCTGTGGGCTTAGGATGTCGATTCGTCTTGGTGTTTGCGCAAGACGCTGTGCCGCCGCCTGCGCGCGACGAGATCAAGTGTTGTCGTGGTGATCGATCGGAGTTGCAGGGATTCGAATTCGAATCTCACGCTGTCGATGTGCAGTGGCGACAGACTGCGTTCTACGGATTAACCGGCAAAGCGGTTTGCAGGTAATCCGGTGATGTCGAGTTCGATCGCGAACAGGCCGCCGGCCAGCGGTTGTTCTGCACGCTGCGCGTCGCTCAGGCCGACGGTGGCGGTGGTGATGTAGAGCGTGCGCAGGTCCGGGCCGCCGAAGGCGCAGCTGGTGACGTGGGCGGTGGGGAGGTCGATCTTGGCTTGTTGCGCGCCTTCGCCGTCGTGGCGGGTCACGGCGCTGCCGCCCCAGCGGGCGATCCAGATGTGGCCGGCGTCGTCGGTGGTCATGCCGTCGGGGGCGCCGTCGATGGCTTCGTCGTGTTGCAGCCACAGCCGGCGTTCGCCCAGCGTGCCGCTGTCGGGGTCGAAGTCGATCGCCCAGGTGCGGGCGTGGCCGGTCTCGTTGAAGAACATGGTGCGGCCGTCGGCCGACCAGGTCGGGCCGTTGGCGATGTGCACCTGGTCGAGATGGCGGGCGCAGCGGCCGTTGCCGTCGAAGCGGTACAGCGCGCCGGTCGAGGCAGTGCAGGCGTAGTCGGTGCTGCCGGCCCAGAAGCGGCCGTGCGCGTCGCACTTGCCGTCGTTGAAACGGTTGTGGTTTCGCTCCGGTTCCGGGCGATGCAGGCGGGTCAGTGCCTCGCTGTCGGGATCGAAGAGCGCCAGATCATGGCGCAGGCTGACCAGCAGGCCGGCGGTGTCGGCGCGTTCGGCGACGGCGGAAATCTCTTCGCCGAATTGCCAGCTCTGGCGCGCGCCGCTGGCCGGGGTGTAGCGGTGCAGGCGTTTGCCGAGGATGTCGACGAAGTACAGCGCCTGTTCGCGGATCGACCAGCAGGCGCCTTCACCGAGGGTCGCGGCGAGCGGCCAGACGCATTGCGCCGGGCCGCGTGTGATGGACGATGCGTCCATCAATGCGAATCGCGGGTGACGCGGTCGCCGCTGCCGCCGACCAGGATGTCCAGGTCGGCGCCGAGGTGTGCCTGCTGCACGTGATCGACGTAGAGCTTGGCCCAGCCACGCGTCGGCGCGGGTGGCGGGGTCCATTCGGCGCGGCGACGTGCGAGTTCCTCGTCGGACAGGTCCAGGTGCAGGCGACGGTTGGGCACATCGAGTTCGATGAAGTCACCGTTGCGCACCAGCGCGAGGTTGCCGCCGGCGGCGGCCTCGGGCGAGGTGTGCAGTACCACGGTGCCGTAGGCGGTGCCGCTCATGCGGGCGTCGGAGACGCGCACGATGTCGGTGATGCCGCGACGAAGCAGCTTGGGCGGCAGCGGCATGTTGCCGACTTCGGCCATGCCGGGATAACCGCGCGGGCCGCAGTTCTTCAGCACCATCACGCAGGTCTCGTCGATGTCGAGGTCCTCGTCGTCGATGCGCGACTTGAGATCTTCGATGTCTTCGAACACCACCGCGCGACCGCGATGCTGCAGCAGGTGCGGCGAGGCAGCCGAGGGCTTGATCACCGCACCGTCCGGGGCGAGGTTGCCGCGCAGCACCGCGATGCCGGCTTCGGCCTTGAACGGTTCGGCCAGCGGGCGGATCACGTCGCGGTTCCAGCATGGCGCTTCGGCGACGTTCTCGCCGAGCGTGCGGCCGTTGGCGGTGAGCGCGCCCAGATCCAATTGCCCGGAGATTTCGCGCAGCACGGCGGGCAGGCCGCCGGCGTAGTAGAAATCTTCCATCAGGTATTGGCCGGATGGCTTGAGGTTGACCAGGCACGGCAGGCGCGAGCCGAGTTCGTCCCAGTCGTCGAGCTTGAGGTCGACGCCGATGCGGCCGGCCAGCGCCAGCAGATGGATCACCGCGTTGGTCGAGCCACCGATCGCGGCGTTGGCCTTGATCGCGTTTTCGAACGCGGCGCGGGTGAGGATCTTGGACATGCGCAGGTCCTCGCGCACCATCTCGACCGCGCGGCGGCCGCTCAGATGCGCCAGCCGGAAGCGGCGCGAATCCACCGCCGGGATCGCCGCGTTCTCCGGCAGCGACATGCCGAGCGCCTCGACCATGCTCGCCATCGTCGACGCGGTGCCCATGGTCATGCAGCTGCCCTTGGAGCGCTGCATGCAGGCCTCGGCTTCGACGAACTCGTCCTGGCTGAGGGTGCCGGCGCGGACCATTTCCGACATCTCGATCACGCCGGTGCCCGAGCCGACCGGCTTGCCGCGCCAGTTGCCCGACAACGACGGGCCGCCGGACACGCCGATGGTCGGCAGATCCACGCTGGCCGCGCCCATCAGCAGGGAGGGCGTGGTCTTGTCGCAGCCCATCAACAGCACCACGCCGTCGATCGGGTTGGCGCGGATCGACTCTTCCACGTCCATGCTGGCGAGGTTGCGGAACAGCATCGCGGTCGGGCGGATCTGGGTCTCGCCCAGCGACATCACCGGGAACTCCAGCGGGAAGCCGCCAGCCTCGTAGACACCGCGCTTGACGTGCTCGGCCAGCTCGCGGAAGGAACTGTTGCACGGCGTCAGTTCCGACCAGGTATTGCAGATGCCGATCACCGGACGACCATCGAACAGGTCGTGCGGCAGGCCCAGGCCCTTCAGCCAGCTGCGGTAGTAGAAACCCTGCTTGCCTTCGCGGCCGAACCACTCCTGGCTACGCCTGGACGGCGACGGCTTCTTGGGTGAACCCATGGATGCGGAATCCTCGTGCGGAATGGGGCGGGGGAAGCTCCGGTCCCGCCGGATGGCCGTCGAGACGCTTTACGGCGGCGATCGTACCGGGCATATTGATATTGTAAAAATAACAATATCCGCATAATCGATATGTATCCGTGTATCGGTGTGCGCCCATCCCCGTGAGGCCACATGTCAAAGATCAATCTCGCAATCGTCGGTGTCGGCAAGATCGTGCGCGATCAGCACCTGCCGGCCGTCGCCGGCAACAGTGACTACCAACTGGTTGCCGCGGCAAGCCGCAACGGAACGGTCGATGGTATCGACAATTTCACCTCGATCGACGAGATGTTGTCCGCCGTGCCGGGCATCCAGGCGGTCTCGCTGTGCATGCCGCCGCAGTATCGCTACGAGGCGGCGTTGAAGGCGCTTTCGGCCGGCAAGCACGTGTTCCTGGAAAAGCCGCCGGGCGCGACGCTGTCGGAAGTGGCCGATCTTGAGGCGCTTGCCACCGCCAAGGGCGTGTCGCTGTTCGCCAGTTGGCATTCGCGTTATGCGCCGGCGGTCGAAGCGGCGAAAAGCTTCCTGGCCGGTACGCAGATCCGTTCGATGCGGGTGACCTGGAAAGAGGACGTGCGCCAGTGGCATCCGAACCAGGAGTGGATCTGGCAGGCCGGGGGCCTGGGTGTGTTCGATCCGGGCATCAACGCGCTGTCGATCGTGACTCATATCCTGCCGCGTCCGGTGTTCCTCACGGCCGCGCTGCTGGAATTCCCGGAGAACCGGGATGCGCCGATTGCTGCATCGATGACGTTCACCGATGCGCAGGGGCTTGATCTTGCGGCGGAGTTCGACTGGCGGCAGACGGGTAAGCAGAGCTGGGACATCGTTGCGCAGACCGATGCGGGTGAGATGGTGTTGTCGGAGGGGGGGGCGAAGCTTTCGGTCGATGGTGTGTTGGTGCATGAGCAGCCGGAGCAGGAGTATCCGATGCTCTACAAGCGCTTTGCCGAGATCATCAAGGCGGGGCGGTCGGATGTTGATCTGGCGCCGCTGCGGCATGTGGCGGATGGGTTCATGTTGGGGCGGCGGAAGGTGGTTGAGGCGTTTTTTGATTGAGGTGGGGTTGGGCAGTGGGGGGGCTTCGGTGCTTTCGCGTGATCTTTCAATCGTCGTCCCCGCGCAGGCGGGGACCGAGTGACTTCCACGTGATGTATCTACCGTCATCCCCGCGCAGGCGGGGATCCAGCGACTTCTGCGCCATTTTTCTACCGTCGTCTCCGCGCAGGCGGGAACCCAGTGATTTCCACGCGATCTCTCTACCGTCATCCCCGCGAACGCGGGGATCCATGGACGTTGCTTGTTGCGTTTGACGTTGTAGTGACCGCAACAGCAACAGCTTTCGCTCCTTCGGAGCGAGTCACTTGTTCTTTGCTTGTGCAAAGAAAAGTAACCAAAAGAAAGCACACCCCGGC
>NZ_JBYSVX010000079.1:0-2853 GCF_058986605.1 Pseudomonas sp. GW821-FHT07E12
ACGTCGCCCTTCGGGTTTTTCCCGCTGGCTCCGTCGCTGCGGATGGGGGCCCCGGGTAAGTCAAAGTCCAAGGCAACAGCAAAGGCAAAATCACGAGCAACGGCCACAGCAACAGCATTTGCCCGCGAATGTCGATTCATCCTGTGCTGCATGGGGAGGCGAGGCTGGCTTCCGGGATCATGGGCGGGAACTCCATCCGCTACCGCGGGGACATCCCGCGGTTCCTCCCCATGCGAGGCAACGGGTTCAGGTTCCGGGAGGCCGTCTTGAAGGCTTCAGGGGGCTTTGTCCTGATTTGGGACCGTCCTGGAAGGGTGGGTTTGAGCGGAGATCATGATGGAAGGCCCCGCGCCGGCCCGTCCGCCGGGCATTTCGGCACCTGAAACCCAAGCGCTTATCATGTCGGGATGGAATCCACACACGATGTATTGATCGTCGGCGGCGGGCTGGTCGGGGCCAGTCTGGCGATTGCCCTGGACCGGATCGGCGTTGACGTCGGACTGGTCGAGGTCGCGCCGCCTGGGCAACTGCCGGCGGTGTTCGACCAGCGCAACCTCAGTTTCGCCGCGGCTACGGTCAATGCGTTGACCACGCTGGGGGTGATGGCCAAGCTGCGGGCGCCGACCGGGCCGATCCGGCGGATTCACGTCAGTCGTGCCGGGGATTTCGGGCGGGTCAAGTTGGATGCGGCCGATTATGGTCGCGACAGCTTTGGTCAGGTGGTGGTGGCGCGTGACTTCGGCGAGGCGCTGGAAGCGCGGTTGGGTGAATTGACGCATCTCAGCCGTTATCGCCCGGCGCGCTTCATCGGTCTGGGCGCGGTCGAGGACGGCCGTCGCAGCGTCCGCATCGCCGATGCCGACGGCGAGCGCACGCTGCATACGAAGCTGGTGGTCGGCGCCGATGGCACCCGCAGTGCGGTGCGCGAGCTGCTGCACATCGGCACGGATGAGCACGATTACTTCCAGACCCTGTTCGTGGCGCGTGTGCGTGCCGCGCGACAGCCCGACGGCACCGCCTGGGAGCGCTTCGGCGAACACGGCCCGACCGCGCTGCTGCCGCGTGGCGATCGCCATTACGGCGTGGTGCATGGCGTGGCGCGCGAGCAGGCCGAGGCGGTGGCCGCGCTCGACGAGGCGGCGTGGCTGGCGCGGGTGCAGCAGGCGATCGGCTGGCGTGCCGGGCGGCTGTTGGCCAGTGGCGAGCGCAGTGCCTTCCCGCTGGTGCAGGTGCTGGCGAAATCGCTGGTTGCCGAGCGTGTGGTGCTGCTCGGCAATGCCGCGCAGACCGTGCATCCGGTCGGTGCGCAGGGCTTCAACCTTGGTCTGCGCGATGCGCTGACGCTGGCCGAGCTGATCGAACACGATCGCAGCGATGCCGGTGCCGCCGGTCTGCTGTCGGCCTACGTCGCGCGCCGTGAACCCGATCGCGCGCAGACCATCGACTTCTCCGGAGGACTGGCACGGCTGACCTCCAATCCGGCGCCGTTGCTGCGGCCGCTGCGCAGCGCCGGCTTGCTCGCGGCCTCGCAGGTGGCGGGCTTGCAGGCGCTGCTGGTCGGCGGGGCGATGGGGTTCCGCGGCGAAGTGCCGCAGCTGTGCCGGAGCGCCTCGTGAGCCGGCGCGGTGGACTGGATGCGGTGATTGCCGGTGGCGGCGTGGTCGGTGCCGCCTGTGCGTTGGCGCTGGCCGATGCAGGATTGGAGGTTGCCCTGGTCGAAGGTCGCGAGCCGCCACGTTGGAGCGCGGAACGACCGGACCTGCGCGTCTACGCCTTTGCCCAGGACAACGCCGCGCTGCTCGATGCGCTCGGGGTCTGGCCGCAGGTGCGCGCCGCGCGCGTGCAGCCGTATCGGCGCATGCGGGTGTGGGACGCCGCGGGTGGCGGTGAGCTGGCTTTCGATGCCGATACGTTCGGGCGCGAGCAGCTTGGTTGGATCGTCGAAAACGATTTGTTGGTGGATCGGTTGTGGGCGGCGCTGCCGGCCGCAGGCGTGCGAGTGCATTGCCCGGCGCGGCTGGAGGCGATCGAGCAGGACGAGCGTGGCGTGCGGGTGAAGCTGGACGATGGCAGCCGCATCGACGCGGCGATGGCGATCGCCGCCGACGGTGCCGAGTCCACGCTGCGCGCGCTGGCCGGGCTGGAAGTGAGCCGTCATGACTACGCTCAGCGCGGCGTGGTCGGTTTTATCGAAACCGAGCTGCCACACGAGGACACGGCCTGGCAGCGCTTTCTGACCACGGGGCCGCTGGCATTGCTGCCGTTCGCGCAGGGGCGCAGCTCGATCGTGTGGACGCTGCCCGATGGCGAGGCCGAACGCGTGCTGGCGTTGGACGATGCGGCGTTCGAGCGCGAACTCGGCAACGCGTTCGCGGCGCGGCTGGGCCGGATCAAAGTGGCGTCGCGGCGCGCGGCGTTCCCGCTACGCCGCCAGCTCGTCGGCGACTACGTCGCGGGGCGCGTGCTGGTGCTGGGCGACGCCGCGCACGTGGTGCATCCGCTGGCCGGGCAGGGCGTCAACCTCGGCCTGCGCGACGTGGCCGCGCTGCGTGCGCTGGTGCGTGATGCCGCGAGCCGGCGCGCGGACTGGGCGGCGCCGCACCGATTGCAGCGCTGGGCGCGCAACCGTCGTAGCGACAACACGGTGGCCGCCTGCGGTTTCGACACGATCAACACGTTGTTCTCCAACGACGAGATGCACCTGACCTTGCTGCGCGGTCTGGCGCTCGGTACCGCCGGCCGGCTGCCGCCGGTGGTGGATGCGCTGTGGCGCAACGCAGCAGGAATGCGTCCGTAGGAGCGGCTTCAGCCGCGATGAGGCTTTACCAGTAAGGCTTCATCGCGGCTGAAGCC
>NZ_JBYSVX010000079.1:2863-4458 GCF_058986605.1 Pseudomonas sp. GW821-FHT07E12
CGCGCACCACAACCCCACCCCCCCCCCCCCCCCCCCCCCCCCCCCCCCCCCCCCCCCCCCCCCCCCCCCCCCCCCCCCCCCCCCCCCCCCCCCTCCTGCGGGGCGTGGGCCGAACGTGTGTCCCGGGGGGCAGCGCGGCGCTTTCCGATAGCGCCACAGCCATCGCGGTACCTGATGGGCATGTGGATGAGATTTGGCGCAAGCCGGCTTCGCTCGTACCCTCACCTCAACCCCTCATTCGAGGGAAGCCGGGCTCATTGGTCAGGCATTGACCTCCGATCAGCTCGCGAGTGGGTGAGTAACAGCTTGGCCCTGCCGTTGCGGGGCTCGCGTCACGCAGCCGCGAATCCGGCGGCGATTTCTCACGATTGGGAGGGAGTGCGATGCAATACGGGCATTTTTCGCGTAGAGGATTCCTGCAGACGGCGTTGCTGGCAGGCGCGTCGGTGGCGTTGCCGGCCGGAGCGGTGCCGGCGCGGCGGCCGCTGGGTGTGGCGCTGGTAGGCCTCGGTGGCTACAGCACCGGCCAGCTCGGACCCGGTCTGCAACTGACCCGTCATTGCAAGCTGGCCGGCGTGGTCAGCGGCACACCGGCCAAGATCGAGGACTGGCAGCGGCGTTATCGCATTCCGGATCGCAACTGCTACAGCTACGACAACTTCGCCAGCATCGCCGACAACCGCGATATCGACGTGGTCTACGTGGTGTTGCCGAACCACCTGCACGCCAAGTACAGCATCGCCGCGGCCGAAGCCGGCAAGCACGTGTGGTGCGAAAAACCGATGGCGATGAACGCCGCCGAGGCGCAGCGCATGATCGATGCCGCACGCGCCAACAAGGTGCAGCTGACCATCGGCTATCGCATGCAGCACGAGCCCAACACCCGCCGCATCATCGGTTTCGCCGACAGCCATCCGTATGGGGCGATCCGGCGCGTGCGCGCCGAGGCCGGCTTCCGCGGTTTCGATGGTGGCGACGCCAGCAACTGGCGGCTGGATCCGGCGCGCGGTGGCGGTGCGATGTACGACATGGGCGTGTACTCGCTCAACGGGGCGCGCTATGCCGTCGGCCGTGAGCCGATCGCGGTGAGTGCCAAGCAGGAGATCGCGCGCCCGGAGATCTTCCGCGGCGTGGACGAGACCATGCGTTTCACCCTCGAATTCCCGGAAGGCGTGGTCGCCGAGTGCGCCACCAGTTTCGGCGAGAGCATGAACCTGCTGCGTGTCGAGGCCGAGCGTGGCTGGTACGAGTTGTCGCCGTTCCAGTCCTACAGCGGCATCCGTGGCCGCACCAGCGACGGCAAGGTGCTCGACGCGGTGGTGCGGCATCAGCAGGCGTTGCAGATGGACGAGGACGCGCTGGCGATCATCGAGGGCAATCCGCCACGCGTGCCCGGCGAGGAAGGGTTGGCCGACATGCGCGTGGTCGATGCGATCTTCGCCTCGGCGCGTGATGGCGGGCGGCGGATCACGTTGGGATAGGGCTGCATCGGCACAGGCCCTGCGGGGCATGCAGGACCCGTAGGAGCGCCTTCAGGCGCGAGGGGCTTTACCGGTAAAGCCCCTCGCTGTCTCTTCTACACCCCTTACGCTGCC
>NZ_JBYSVX010000080.1:0-3931 GCF_058986605.1 Pseudomonas sp. GW821-FHT07E12
GATCCGCCGTCGCCGGCGTGATTGTCTTTCCATGTTCTGAGACCACTGCGTACGTCCCCATGACACTCCCGACCGTTTCGACCCCGGATCGCCTGGATTGACCTCAGGCTTGGGGCGATTCTTAAGGCGTCGTGACAACGATGTCAACAGGTTGTAATGAAATTCGTATGGAAGTCCTGCTAGGCACTTATAGAGCGATACCGCTAAAAATAAGCGTTTTACCGGGCATTTCTTGCGATAGCGCAGCACGATTCGAAGATTGGTCCTATCGGTAGGATTGGACTTTAAGGAATAAATGACAACGTTGCATATTTGTCAGCCATTTGTGACTCACAAAAGCACAAATAACCATATGAAAATAAAGAAGAAAACACCGAGGAAACAGATAAATGTCACTAATGTCGCAGACAAAATGCGTGGGCACTGACATGTTGTTTCCAGCGCCGGCACAATCGATTCACCCCCGATTGGTTCGACGATCGGAGGGATGGATGGGGGCGCGGTCCCGATGCGGGAGCGTGCTCACGGCTGCGGAAATATCGATATGTGCGGATACAGGGCGGTTGCCGCCCTGTGGATCGAGTGCCGTGTTTACAGGAAATGGTCTGGTAGCTACCGGCCGGAGTCACCGCGGCCGCGCAGCAAGGGCGTGATGCGCTGGCCCGCGAAACCCTTGAGATCTTCCGCGGGCTGCTGGGTAGCGTCGTGGGCGACAGGATGTTGTTCTATGGAGTCCGTGGCTGCATCTATCTCGCCGGCGGATTGTTGTCGCGTCTGGCGCAGATGCTGGCGGTCGGCTCGTTCCGTACACGCATGCTCGACAAGGGCAAGATGCGTCCCGCGTTGGAGCAGGTGCCGGTCAAGCTCGTGGAGCACGGGCAACTAGGCGTGATCGGTGCGGCGAACTGATTCGTGCAGCAGCGCGATTGAATCCCCGCATGTAGACGTGCAAGTGCCTGCGAGGTAAATGCCGGGGGGAGTCCGTCCCCGCGCTGGCGTGATGAAAAAAGAGGCGCGCCTCCAAAGGGAGGCTGAGGCGCGCCTGTACCACATCAGAACTTGAAGTTCAGCTGGGCCTGATAGCCGCGCCCATTCTTGTACATGCCGATCGGTGCGTACTTGACCTCGTTGTACCAGTAGTAGGTCGAGTCGAGCAGGTTGGTGGCACTCAGATTCAGACTGACCCAGTCGGTGATCTGGTACGACGCGGTCAGGTCGAGCTGCTTGTACTCGTCGGTGAAGACGTTCGAATCCAGGCGGCCGATCTGGGTGAAGTACTTGGAGCGATAGCTGTAATTGACGCGCACCATCCACGGACCATGCTCCCAGTACGGGATCACGTTATAGGTATTCCGGGACAGGTACGGCAGGTTCAGGCCACTACTCGAGTTGGACTCGGCGTAGGTGTAGTTCGCCGCCAGGCCGAAACCAAGCCCGAACGATTGCTGGTAGTTCAACGAAGCGCCGGTGACCTTGGCGCCGGAGGCGTTCTCGGGCCGGGTCACGGTGTACTGCCCGTTGACGATGCCGTTGGTCGGGTCACTCAGCGTCTCGGTCGTGGTCGTGGTCACGATGTACGAGCTGATGTCGCGGTAGAACACTTCGGCGGACAGCATGCTGGACGGTGCGAAGTACCACTCTGCGGCCAGGTCGTAGTTGGTGGACTGGTACGGCTTCAGATCGGGATTACCACCGCTTGCGGTCAGGTCACCGCTGGTGCTGTTCAAGTTGAACGCGCCGGAAAGATCGCTGTAGCGTGGGCGTGCGATCACGCGTGCGGCCGAGAAACGGAGGACCTTGTCGTCATCCAGGTCGTAGGCAATGTTGAAGCTGGGCAGCGGCTTCTCGTACTGCTTGGACACCTGCACCGGCGTGTAGGTCGTACCGCCATCGGTGGTCTGCCAATAGAACGACTTGTCCTTGGTGTTCACGTAACGCAGGCCAAAGTTGCCGCGCCATGAGCCGGACTCGAAGTTGACCTGCGCGTACAGGTCACTGGTGATCTCCTTGACGTCGAACTCCTGGCCGTACTTCTCCGTGTAGGCGCCCTGCGGCAGCGACTTGAGGTAGGCCAGGATCGAGCTGAGATTGGCGGTCGGCCAATTGACCAGGTCGCCGCTGGCACCCAGGCCGTCGTAGAGGCCACTCGGTGTGGTACCCGGGCTGAAGGAGGTCAGCAGGATGTCTTCATCGGCATACAGCGAATTGCCGCGCGAGGTCTGGCCGTTGTCGTGGTTGATGTACTTGTAGCCGAGCTGCAGCTTGTTCAGCGGACCCCAGTCGAGGTCGCGCGCTGCGTCGAACTGGAAGTACTTCTCCTGGTCCTTGGTGGTGGTGTACTCGACGCCGCCAGCCTGCTGACCGGAAGTCAGGCCCCAGTTGGAGGCGCTGTTGTCGTCGTAATTGACCGAAGTGTTGCTGCCATCGTATGCGAAGTTGTAACCGCCGTTCTGCAGCAGGAACTTCATCAGGTACTCGGGACTCTTGCCGCCGGTGGCCTTGGTGGCACCGACCTGCGAAGTGAATACCCACTTGTCGCCGTAGAAGTCATGACGCAGATTGAGGCTCTTGGTCACCACCGTGCTCATGCGGTAGTTCGCATCGAGCTGGGCATAGGGCTGGCCGGCCGAGCCGTCGGTCACCGTGGCCGAGGTGATGTAGCCGTTCTCGACGTTGGCGGCGGTGACCTTGGAAAGATCACTGTTACATGCAGGACAGACGTAACGCGATTCGCTGAAGTTGTTGTACTTGCCCTTGATGTAGATGCCGGTGAGGTTGAGCTCGTTCTGGTCGTTCGGCTTCCACTGCAGCGCACCCTGCAGGCCATTGCGCTCACGGGTCTGCTGGAAGTAGGCGCTGTTGATACCGGCCGGCACCTTGGCGGTGGCCACGTCGCCACCGTCACCCGTGATGGTGGCGGAGGACGGAATGTTGGCGCCGGTGGTGTAACCGAAGAATTCGACACCTGCGCGCGCGATGTCCTGCTTGTCGTGGGTGGCCGAGATCAGCGCGCCGAAGGTCTCGTCGTCGTTCTTCCAGCTCCACAACGCCGAGCCGCGCGGATTGCCTTCGGCGGAGCGATCGTTGTAGTTGTAGCCGACCGAGCCACGGATCGTGTTCTTCGGCAGGTCAAGTGGCTTGCGGGTGTGCACGATCACGGTGCCGCCGATCGAGCCTTCGTCTATGCGTGCCTCGGGGCTCTTGTACACCTCCATCAGGCCGATGATTTCCGGTGACAGCAGGGTGTAGTTGAAGGTGCGGCCGCTGGTGTCGGTCGGGTTGCCGCCCCAGTCGCCGGAGGCGATGGTCTGACCATTGAGCAGCACCCGGTTCAATGCCGGATCGGTACCGTTGATGCTGACCTTCTCGCCCTCGCCGAACTGGCGGTCCACGCTGATGCCGGGCAGGTGCGAGAGCGACTCGGCGGCGTTGGTGTCCGGGAACTTGCCGATGTCCTCGGCGCTGATCGCGTCCACGATCGAGTTGGCCGCGCGCTTGACCGCCTGGCTTTTCTCCAGGGACGCGCGATAGCCGGTGACGGTGACGGTGTCGAGCTCTTGCAGCTTCTGGTTCGACGCGGACGTGGAAGTGGAGGCTGCAGTTTGATCCTGCGCGCTTGCTTGTTGTACCCATACGCAAAGCGCCATGGAGATTCCAACGGCGAGCTTGTTGATATGACGGGTATTGTCGCGACTCATGGTGAGCACCCCTGGTTTGACTGGCGGGTTTTTGGATGGGCGGCAGCCATACGGCTGCCGTGGCTGCCTTGCGTAAGCGGGTCTTGCGGTAAACCAGTTGCAGCTATCGCGTCCTGCGGGCCTTTCGTATCCCTGGGGGGAGGGATGGATCAGGTATTGCTGTTGCGACCGAGGTACCAACTCGCTGCGCCAACCACACCGAGTTGCCCGTGTTCAACCACCTTCACGGGAAT
>NZ_JBYSVX010000081.1:0-3706 GCF_058986605.1 Pseudomonas sp. GW821-FHT07E12
CTGGGGCGTGTTTCTTTGGGTTACGTTTCTTTGCACGAGCAAAGAAAGGTGACTCGCTCCGTAGGAGCGAAAGCCTTTGCTGTTGCTGTTGCTGTTGATCTT
This sequence comes from Pseudomonas sp. GW821-FHT07E12, assembly GCF_058986605.1. Classification (NCBI taxonomy): domain Bacteria; kingdom Pseudomonadati; phylum Pseudomonadota; class Gammaproteobacteria; order Pseudomonadales; family Pseudomonadaceae; genus Pseudomonas; species Pseudomonas sp. GW821-FHT07E12. Next base: position 103 of record NZ_JBYSVX010000081.1, read on the forward strand.
GATTTAGATCAAGGCCAAAACGTCAACAAAAACACCGAAACATCATTGGGAAAGCCCGTCGGGACTGAAGTCCCTCCCACAGATCCACGAGAAATTTCGACCCCAAGGGTAAAGCCTCATCGCGGCTGAAGCCGCTCCTACAACAGCACACCATCCACAGCATCACTGAGTAATCTTCAACATCGTGCCCGATAAAAATCCGGGCACGACATCAACCACCCTCAGAGAATCTCCCACTTGGCCGTCAAGTAGTAACTACGCCCGGTGACACCCGTCATCTGCCAGATATCGCTCGTCTTGTAGTACGCCTGCTCCTTCTGATTGGTCAGATTGACCGCACCCAGCGAGAAACTCAGCTTGTCGCTGAACTGATAGCCCAACTGAGCATCCAACTGCGTCCGCGCCTTCATCACGTGCCCGGCGTAGGCGAAGAAACTGTCGGAGCTGGTCTGGTAGTACTCACTGCGATGCGTCGCCGACAAGCGCGCACTGAACACCCGGTTCTCCCAGAACGCGGTGGCGTTCCAGGTCTTCTCCGACAGATTGCTGATGACGAAATCGTCCTTGTAATCCGGAATCACCCGGGTGAAGTTGGCGGTGACACCAAAGCCGTCCACCGGCAGCCAGGCATTGAGCGACTGCGTCCACGACAGCTCGTAGCCCTTCAGGTAGTTGGTCTCGTTGCTGTTGAAGGTCTTGGTGATCTCGTAGACCTCGCCACTGGCCGCCACGCACTCACTGTTCGAGTTGGTGCTCAGCGAGACGCCGTTGTAGCTGCCCGGACAGATGCTCTGGTTGTAGGTGCCGTTCTTGATCGCCTTCCAGAAGCCCGACAGCGACAGGCCACCGCCGTCGTAGTACCACTCCACGCCCAGATCGGCCTGATTGGCGGTCATCGCCTTCAGATCGGCCGACCCCAGCGTCACCGAGTTCAGCGTGCGGCCGTCGGTCAGCAGGCTGGTTTCCTCGGTGGTGGCGATCGCGGTGTTGCTGGTCAGGATCGGGCGTACCAGCACCTTGGCCGCGGACAGGCGCAGCAGCAGGTCCGGGCGCATCTCCAGCACGAAGTTCGCGCTCGGCAGCCAGTTGCTGTAGCGGTAGGTGGAGTTGGCGGTGCCGACGATGTCGTTGGCCTCCTCGTTGACCTCGTCCGGCGTGGTCAGCCAGGTGTCGGTCGTGCGCTTGGTGTTCTCGTAGCGCATGCCGATGTTGCCGCGCAGCGGCATCGAGCCGATCTCGGTATCGATCTTGGCCAGCGCGTAGCTGGACCAGATGTCGTTGGTGATCGAGTAGCTGCTCTGCGGCGCGAACACCACCGGGATGGTCACGCCTTCGGCCTTCAGCGCGGCCTCGTAGGCGGCGAGGTTCGGCACGATGAAGGAATGCTGGATGTCGTACAGACCGCCCAGGAATCCCGTATCGACCGTGCCGTACTCCGACATCAGCGGCAGGTCCGCCGGGTCGGCGTCACCGATGACGTAGCGGTCGCGGCGCCACACGTTGCGGTCCAGCGTCTCGCGCCGGTACTTGGCGCCGAACTTGACCGCGCTCAGCCAGCCCATGCCCAGCCAGCGTTCGGCATCGAGCTGGAACGAGTCTTCCTGGTTCTTGACGTGCCGGATCGCGCCGTTCGGGTACTCGTTGCGGACCATCGTGTATGGGTCGTACCAGCTCGCATCGGTCAGGTTGTTGGACACGCTGAACGAGGGGCTGGACGGATTGGCGATGTCGAGCACGCTCGAATCCACGACCACGCCGAGGATCGCGGCGGTCTCGCTCTCCTTGGTCTTGCCGACCGTGTGATTGAGCGCGCCGGTGATCGTCCAGTTGTCCGGCGTCCACTTGAAGTCGTAGGTCAGCATCTCGGAGGTCCAGTCGTGCTCCTCCAGCTGACGGTTGTTTTCCATCCTGTAGTTCTCGGCCAGCACGTTGGTGGCATAGCCGTTGCTCGCATCCTGCACGGTCTCGGTGCCGGAGCTGAGCAGGAACACCTGCTGCTTGATGTCGTTCTGGGTCTTGTCCTTGCTGTACAGCCAGGTCAGGCCCATTTCCAGGTTATCGGCGGGCTGCCACTGCAGTTCCCCATTGAGCATCTTGCGCTTGGTGTCACGATCGATGCGGCGGTAGCGGGTGCGGGTCGGCATCACCACCGATTCGCCGTTGTAGGTGCCGGTACCCCAGCGGTCGATCCAGAAGTAGTCGGCGCGATCCTCAAGCTTCTGGTAGCCGGCATTGAGGAACAATCCGAGCTTGCCGTCGCCGACGTCGAACTGGTCGATGTAGCTGGCCACGGCCTTGGGCGTGGTGGTGCCGACCGAGTCGGAACGCTGGCCGGTCGCCGAGACGATCAGCTTGCGCTGCTTGTAGTCGAGCGGCTTGATGGTGTCGATGTTGACGGTGCCGGACAACCCGCCAGCATCCATGTCCGCGGTCGGCGACTTGATCACCTGGATGCCCGCCGCAAGCTCGGGCTGGATGATGTCGTAGCGGAAACCGTCGGTGAAATCGGCGCTCTTGAAGGTCTGGCCGTTGACCGTGGTCATCGCGTACTGCGGACCGAGGCCGCGGATGCTGATGGTGGAACCGCGACCGTTGATGCTGGAAATCTGCACGCCGGGAATGCGCTGGATCGCCTCGGCGATGTTCTCGGCCGGGAACTTGCCGATGTCCTGCGAGGAGATGCCATCGGTGACGCGGACATCGTCGCGCTTCTTGTCGAGCGCGGTGATCAGGCTTTTTTCGTAACTGCTGGTCACCGTGATGGCGTCCAGCTCGGCGACCTTGTCCTGGGAGCCGGTGGCGGCCTCCTGGGCCAGCGCGCCACCGGTGCACAGCACAGCCGCCACGGCGACGGTGAGTACGGACAAGGGACAACGACACGAACGGAGGGGGGCGGTGCGTGACATATGGCTATCCTGAGTGATGGCTAGGCGATAAGACGACAGCGATCGATAGACCAGATCGGCCAGGTACAACGGCCTGCAACTACCAGACCATTTCCTGCAAGCACGGCGCTCCATCCACAGGGCGGCTCCCGCCCCGCATCCGCACGCACCACCGACATTTCTGCAGCCGTCGACGCTCCCACGTCGGCACGGCCCCCTGATCCACCACCTCGATCGACTCGAACCAATCGAGGGTGAATCGATTGTTATGGTATCAGAAACATCATGTCAATGGTCGCGTGAACTTTGTCCATGACAAGAGTGAAATCAGCGCAACTCGCGATCTATTTCACCTTATTTTTCAATGGCTTGATTGACAAAAAAATCCACGGGCACAGCCTCGCCCATGCATCGTTGTCATGAAATGTTTCGTGTACCAATTTTACCGATAGGACCAATGCCGAAAACATGCTGCGGCGCCGCAGAAATTATTGCCTGTAACGCCAATTTGACGGCACTTCACTCTCTATGTCCCTAGCAGCACTCCAATACAAATTTCATGACAAGCTATTGACATCGTTGTCACATCATCCCAAGAATCGACATAAGCCTGAGGGGCAAACCAGGCGATCCAGGGTCAAGAACGGTCGGGAGTGTCATGGGGACGTACGCAGTGGTCTCAGAACATGGAAAGACAATCACGCCGGCGACGGCGGATC
>NZ_JBYSVX010000082.1:0-3026 GCF_058986605.1 Pseudomonas sp. GW821-FHT07E12
TGGTGATCCTCAATGCCCGCGCTCGTGATGCCTGGGCCGGCACACCTGCGCTTGGGTAAACAAGACAGTTGCTACAAATCTGCGTCAGCCATCTCCACATCTGCACGAACGTCCCTGGATCCCCGCCTTCGCGGGGATGACGATAGCGAGATGACGTGGAAAGTCGCCGGGTCCCCACCTACACGGGGACGACAGTAGTGGCATGGCCTGGAAAGCACTGGGTCTCCGCCCCCACCTTCGCGGGGGGCAGGCTCTGCTCGGGGACAACGGCAGATGGATTCCATGAAAACGGCTCCCCCGAAAAGAACAAACGAGCAGAAGCCCAGCTCCCAAGCGTCGCTTTGCGACGCCCACCCAACCCCACCCGTGACCCCGTCCGCGAAACGAAAACCCCACCAACAAAGTGAGACACACAGCGGCACACGCCGCGACCGCGCTCACTAGCATGGCCCCGATTCCGCCACCGGGCCAACCGCCCCCGACGGCATCGCAACGACCATGACCCACAGACGGATGGCCGGCGCGCACAGGGGATTGCGCATGCGCCGGCATCACGTCCACACCCGCATCATGACGCCTGGGCACCGACGCGAACCGTCCGCCGCCGGGCAGTGCGAGTGCGCATGGAACGAACGATCGAAACAGGTGGTCGAAACTACTTCGCAAGAGCCCTTCCTCATGGAAAACGACTGGCGTTCCCGTAATTCCCGCCCGCTCATCGGCCAGCAGACACCGGGCAACACATCCGGACAAGCCCTCGACCCGAACCGCCGCCTGCTGCTGAAAGCCAGCGTCGGCGCCGCCGCCGGCAACCTGCTGCGCGGCCTGGGCGGCAGCGTCCTGGCACGCAGCGCCGCGCTGATCGGTGCCGGCGGTGCGGCGACGGCAGCCTTCGCCGCGAGCCGCACCTTCAGCCACCCCGGTATGCTGCACACCGAGGCCGACTTCACTCGAATGCGCGAGAAGGTCAATGCCGGCGAGCAGCCGTGGGTCGATGGCTGGAACAAGCTGCTCTCCGACGGCTACTCCCAGCTCGGCAGCGCCCCGCGCCCGCTGGACACGGTGTGGCGCGCGGCCGACAACAACAATTCCGCCCAGCTCTACATCGACATCCATCGCGCCTACCAGCTGGCGATACGCTGGAAGGTCTCGCAGAACACCGTGTACGCCGAAGAAGCGCTCAAGTACCTCAATGCCTGGTCCGCGACCCTGACCACCGTCAACGGCAACGCCGATCGCTACCTGGCCGCCGGCATCTACGGCTACCAGTTCGCCAACGTCGGCGAAATCATGCGCAGCTATTCGGGCTGGGCGAGCGCGGATTTCACCCGCTTCCAGCAGATGCTGCTCAACGTGTTCTATCCGTTGTCGAGCCGCTTCCTGCGCGAGCACAACGATGCCGAAATCACCAACTACTGGGCGAACTGGGACCAGTGCGCGATCGCCTGCATCCTGGCCACCGGCATCCTGTGCGACCGCGAAGACATCTACAACGAAGCGCTCGACTACTACAAGTACGGCGCCGGCATGGGCGCGGCGCTCAACGCGGTCTACTACGTTCACCCCGGCAATCTCGGCCAGTGGCAGGAAAGCAGCCGCGACGGCGGCCACTGCACGCTCGGCATCAGCCTGGCCACCGCGTTCTGCGAAATGGCCTGGAACCAGGGCGACGACATGTACGGCTACGACAACAACCGCTTCCTGGCCGGTGCCGAGTACGTCGCCAAGAGCAACCTGCTGGATGCAAGCGGCGCGTTCTATGCAATGCCGTGGTTCAACTACAACAACCGTCACGGCTGGGCCTACGGCGTGTCGCCGGCCGGGCTGGGCAGCATCCGCCCGACCTGGGAGGCCATCCACAACCATTACGCGATGCGCAAGGGCATCGCCACACCTTACGTAGGCAAGCAAGTCGCTCAGCTGTATCCGGAAGGCAACGACCGCACCGGCGACCAGCTCGGCTTCGGCACGCTGCTGTTCTCGCGCGACCTGGAAGCCAGCGCACTGAAACCAACCGGCCTGACCGCCTACCGTCGCGCCGACAAGGTCGTGCTGTCCTGGTGGGGCGTGGTGGAAGCCGACAGCTACATCATCAAACGCGCCACCAGCGCCTCCGGCCCGTTCTCGACCGTCGCCTCCGGCATCAGCGACCGGTTGACCTGGGAGGACACCAGCATCACCGGCAACAGCGCGCTCTACTACACCGTGAGTGCGGTCGTGGACGGTGCCGCGGGCACCGCTTCCGACACGATGCGCGTCGATGTCTCTCCACAACTCGTGTTCCAGCTCCCATTCAACGAAGGCGGCGGCAGCAGCACGGTCGATACGATCGGCAACCGCGCCGCACAACTGGTCGGCGGTACCTCCTGGACTGCTGGCGTGCAGGGCTCGGCGGTGGCACTGGACGGCGTTGATGGACACCTGCAACTGCCGGAGAGCGCGATCGCCGGTCTGGCTGACTTCACCATCGCCAGCCGCATCTATGCCGACCAGGTACGAACCTGGGCACGCGTATTCGACTTCGGCTCAGGCACCCGCCGCTGGATGATGCTCACCGTCGCCAGTGAGGACGGCCGCCCGATGTTCAGAATGACCACCACCCACGGCTACAACCAGCAGCAAATCCGCTCCAACATCGCCCTGCCGGCAGGCCAGTGGACGCACATCGCCGTGACCCTGTCCGGCGACGTCTGCACCCTGTACATCAACGGCAACGTAGTTGGCAGCGGCACAGGTTTCACCCTCGCCCCAAGCGACCTGGGCCCCGCCACCTCGTCCTACCTGGGACGCTCCCAGTTCGGCGCCGACCCGTACCTGAAAGCACGCTACGACGACTTCCGCATCTGGAACGGTGCCCTGACCGCCGCGCAGATCGCTGCACTGGTCTAGGGAAAACCGACGTCGAGGCTGTTGCTTGTGATTTTGCTGTTGCCTTGGACTTTGACTTACCCGGGGCCCCTGCCGCAGCGGCGGAGACGGCGGGAAAAACCCGAAGGGCGACGCACATGGATGTGCGTCGTTTTCTG
>NZ_JBYSVX010000083.1:0-3020 GCF_058986605.1 Pseudomonas sp. GW821-FHT07E12
CTGGTGATCCTCAATGCCCGCGCTCGTGATGCCTGGGCCGGCACACCTGCGCTTGGGTAAACAAGACAGTTGCTACGAAATCACCCCACGCAGCCGCGAACCATCGCGACATATCAAACCACCGCTAAACTCCGCCAACGTCCCACCCAAGAAACCCGCATGACCTCGACCGACTCCGTCCCCGGCATGCGCCGCGCAGCGATGATCTTCATCTTCATCACCGTGCTGATCGACGTGCTGGCGTTCGGCGTGATCATCCCGGTGCTGCCGGGCCTGATACGCCAGTTCACCGGCGGCGACTACGCACAGGCCGCCGAGTGGATCGGCTGGTTCGGCTTCCTGTTCGCCGCGATCCAGTTCTTCAGCTCGCCGATCCAGGGCGCGCTGTCCGACCGCTACGGCCGTCGTCTGGTGATCCTGCTGTCCTGCTTCGGCCTGGGCGTGGACTTCCTGCTGATGGCGGTGGCGCACACCTTGCCGCTATTGCTGGTGGCGCGGGTGGTGTCGGGCATGTTCTCGGCCAGCTTCTCCACCGCCAATGCCTACATCGCCGACGTCACCGCGCCGGAAAAGCGTGCGCAGGCCTATGGCATGATCGGCGCCGCGTTCGGTATCGGTTTCGTCGCCGGCCCGCTGATCGGCGGCTGGCTCGGCGGCATCCACCTGCGCCTGCCGTTCTTCTTCGCCGCCGCGCTGGCGCTGCTGAACTTCCTGTACGGCCTGCTGGTGTTGCCGGAATCGCTGCCGCCGGAAAAACGCAGCCCGCGCTTCGACTGGTCGCATGCCAATCCGTTCGGCGCATTGAAACTGCTGCGCAGCTACCCGCAGGTGTTCGGCCTGGCCGCCGTGGTATTCCTCGCCAACCTGGCGCATTACGTCTATCCCAGCATCTTCGTGCTGTTCGCCGGCTACCTCTACGGCTGGGGCCCGCTTGAAGTGAGCTGGGTGCTGGCGCTGGTCGGCGTGTGCAGCATCATCGTCAACGTGGCGCTGGTCGGCCGCATCGTGAAAACGCTGGGCGAACGGCGCGCGCTGCTGCTGGGACTGGGCTGTGGCGTGGCCGGCTTCGTGATCTACGGACTGGCCGGCAGCGGTCGCAGCTTCCTGATCGGCGTTCCGGTCAGCGCGCTGTGGGCGATAGCCGGTCCCGCCGCGCAGGCGCTCATCACCCGGCAGGTCGGTGGCGAAGTCCAGGGACGTATCCAGGGCGCCCTGATGAGCCTGGTCAGCCTCGCCGGCATCGTTGGCCCGCTGTTGTTCGCCAACGTGTTCGCCTGGTTCATCGGCAAGCAGGCGCCCATGCACCTGCCGGGCGCGCCCTGGCTGCTGGCCGGCCTGCTGCTCGCTGCCGCCTGGGGCGTGGCATGGCGCAAGGCGGTAGCAACGCCGGCGTGAGTCGCGGTAAGACCCCATGTGTCAGGCAATATCGATGTTTCCCTTCCCCCGCATGCGGGGGAAGGTGCCCGAAGGGCGGATGAGGGCGCTTTGAAGCCGCTGTTACTTCAGGACTCGCGACGCCGCCCCAACACAAACAGCACCACCCCACCGGCAATCAGTCCCCAGAACGCCGCCCCGATGCCGGCCATCGTCAGGCCGGAAGCGGTCACCAGGAAGGTCACCAGCGCCGCCTCGCGCTGCGGCTCCTCGCGCAGCGCCACCGCCAGGCTGTTTCCGATCGTACCCAGCAGCGCGATACCGGCGATCGCCATCACCAGTTCCTTCGGAAACGCCGAGAACAACGCGGCCACCGTCGCGCCAAACACGCCAATCAACACATAGAACAGCCCGGCGAACACCGCGGCCATGTAACGTCGCGCCGGATCTTCATGCGCCTCCCGGCCCATGCAGATCGCCGCGGTGATCGCCGCCAGGTTCAACGCATAGGCACCGAACGGCGCCAGCAGCGTGTTGACCACGCCGATCCAGCCGATCGCCGGCGATATCGGCAACTCGTAGCCTGACGCACGTACCACCGCCACGCCCGGCACGTTCTGCGAAGCCATCGTCACCACGAACAACGGCAGCGCGATGCCGAACACCGCCGCCAGCGAGAGCGACGGCATCGTGAATATCGGACGCGCCAGCGCGACATGCACCTCGCCCCAGTGCATCGATCCACCGCCGGCCGCGATCGCCAACCCGGCCAGCAGCGCCGCGATCACCGCATAGCGCGCGAACAGCCTCCTGCCGACCAGATAGACCACCAGCATCGTCAGCGCCATTCCCAGTTGCGTCTGCATCGAGACGAACAGGTCCAGCCCGAACCGCAGCAGCACCCCGGCCAACATGCCCGACGCCAGCGACACCGGTACCCGCCGCATCGCGCTCGCGAACACCCCGGAAAACCCCGCCACCGTGCCGAGCAGCGCCGCCAGCACGAATGCACCGATCGCATCCGAGAGCGGAACCGCCGCCGCACTCGCGATCAGCATTGCCGCGCCCGGCGTGGACCAGGCGGTGACCACCGGGATACGCCAGCGCAGCGACAACCCGATGCAGGTCACGCCCATGCCGATGCCCAGCGCCCACATCCATGAGCCAATCTCGGCCTGGCTGGCGCCCAGATGCCGGGCGGCCTCGAACACGATGACCGCCGAACTCGCAAAGCCCACCAGGACGGTGACGAACCCGGCGGCAAGTGCGGACAGCGAAGCATCGCCGAGGATCGAAGGCCTGCGGGTCAGCGACATGAGGGCTCCTATACATATAGATAGACAAGCACCCATTTTCACCGAGCGCGGCCGCCAGCGTACGGGGGCGGAGAGCGGGATGAGCAGGTCTCCGAACCCGCATTCAAGAAAAGTGTTGACGAATTCAGGAATCCGATTAAACTGCGCAGCCCTCGACGGGAAAGGCTTTCTTCTTCGGAAGTGCCGGTCTCGGAAAGGGGTCTCGAATCAAAGACTTCCGAAACAAAGTTGTTGACGATTCGAGATTCCGCTCCTACAATGAGCGGCTTCCTTCAGGGAAAAGGCCTTCGGGTTTTGGATCGGAAGGGACGGCAAGATCCTCGGCAGCGA
>NZ_JBYSVX010000084.1:0-2955 GCF_058986605.1 Pseudomonas sp. GW821-FHT07E12
ACGGGCGATGGGGTTTTACCGGTAAAACCCCATCGCGGCTCACGCCGCTCCTACGCGTACCACCATTACCGCGTCAGCAACTCGAACTGCACCGCCTCGCCACTCTTCGACGAGGCACACACCCACAGGTCGAACACGCCCGGCTCGGCGCCGAACTCACCCTGCGGATTGGTGAACGCCAACGCCTGCCGATCCAGCGCGAACACCACCTCGGTGCTCTGGCCCGGCTGCAGCAGCACCTTGCGGAACGCCTTCAACTCGCGCACCGGGCGCACCCGGCTGGCGACGCGGTCGTGCATGTACAGCTGCACCACTTCCTCGCCGGCACGCGTGCCGGTGTTGGTCAGGCGGGTGGTCACGGTCAGCGTGTCGTCCCAGCCGAGCGTGGCCGTGGACAGCTGCGGCACGCCATATTCGAACGTGGTGTAGCCCAGGCCGTGGCCGAACGGATACAGCGGCTCGTTCGGGATCTCGCGCCAACGTGCCTTGTACTCGGACATCGTCGGCAACTCGGGGCGGCCGGTGCGCATGTGGTTGTAGAAGAACGGCTGTTGCCCACTCGCCTGCGGGAAACTGACCGGCAGCCGCGCGGACGGGCTGTAGTGGCCGAACAGCACATCGGCCACGCCATGACCGGTCTGGGTGCCCAGGTACCAGGTCACCGCGATCGCCGCGGCGTTGCGGACCGCGCCGGTCAGCGCCAGCGCGCGACCGTTGCGCAGCAACACCACCAGCGGCTTGCCGGTGGCGGCCACCGCCTCGGCCAGCGCCAGCTGTACCGGCGGCAGCACGATGTCGATGCGCGATTGCGCCTCGCCACTGAACCGCTGCGGCTCGCCCAGCGCCAGCACCACCACGTCGGCCGACTGCGCCGCCAGCACCGCCGCCTGGAAACCACCGTCGATGGCTTCCTCGAACCCGCAGCCCGGTTCGATGATCAGATCGGCCTGATCACCGATCGCCGCACGCACGCCGGTCTCCAGCGTGACATAGCGCGACTTGTCGCCGAACAGCGTCCAGCAACCCTCGATGTTGTCGCGGTCGCTCACGAACGGACCGATCAACGCGATCTTCTGCCCACTCGGTTTCAGCGGCAGCACGCCGCCCTCGTTCTTCAACAGCACGATCGAGCGCTTGGCCGCCTCGCGCGAAAGCAGATCGTGCGCCGGCAGATGCGAGTCGTCGGCCTCGCGCGCCGGATCGAGCGAGCGATACGGATCATCGAGCAGACCGATCTGGTCCTTGAGCCACAGCACCCGCCGCACCGCCGCGTCGAGCGCCTCAACGGGAACTTCACCGCTCTCGACCAGATCCGGCAGGTGCGCGGCGTAGAAGCCGCTCTGCATGCTGATGTCCATGCCGGCCAGGAACGCCTTCCTGGTCGCATCGCGATCATCGGCCGCATAGCCGTGCGCGACCAGTTCCATGTCGGCGGTGTAGTCGGAAATCACCACCCCGGGGAACTGCCACTCATCACGCAGGATCCCGGTCAGCAACTCGCGATTGGCACTGGCCGGCACCCCGTTGATGTCGTTGAACGAGGTCATCACCGACACCGCACCGGCCTCGAAGGCGGCCTTGAACGGCGGCAGGTGCACATCACGCAAGGTCTGCGGCGCGATATCGACGGTGTTGTATTCCATGCCCGCCGCAACCGCGCCGTAGGCGGCGAAATGCTTGGGCGTGGCCAGCAACGCATCGGCGGCCTTCAGGTCCTTGCCCTGGAAGCCACGCACGCGCGCCACCGCCAGCACCGATCCCAAGAACGTGTCCTCACCGGCGCCCTCGGCGCCACGACCCCAGCGCTGGTCGCGGGCGATATCGACCGCCGGTGCATAGGTCCAATGGATACCCGCGGCGGTCGCCTCGATCGCGGTGGCGCGGGCGGTCTGCTCGGCCAGCGCCGGCTCGAAGCTGGCAGCCTCGCCGAGCGGGATCGGGAACACCGTGCGCATGCCGTGGATCACATCCGCCGCCAGGATCACCGGAATGCCCAGCCGGCTTTCCTCCACCGCCACCTTCTGGATCTGCCGGCCCAGCTCGGCACCCACACCATTGAACAGCGAGCCGACCCGCCCAGCGCGCACCTGCGCCAGCACCTCATCGGCGTTGCGCACATTGGCGTCCGGATTCACGTCCGGCGCGAACGGCCGCACCATGTCGGCGAACGCCCCCAGCTGGCCGACCTTCTCTTCGAGGGTCATGCGGGCGATCAGGGCTTCGATTCGGTCAACAGCAGCCATGGCATCCTTGAGAAAACGTTTACATAGCCGCCAATTCTAGCTTTGCGGGCAGGCCAGGAGGTGAATTTTGTCGCCAATCCGTGCCCCATCCCACACGATGAAGGGCACAACACGCGAGGCCGCGCAGCATACGTCGGCGAATGGGCAGCGAGCCAGAATATCCGCAGACCGCAGCGCCCCTTTTGGACCGACCGCACGAAATGCCCCCAACGAACCCGCCGAGCCGTCATCGCGCAAGCGCGGCCCCTCCGCTGAATAGCCGGCTGGCAGCTTCCCTGCCCCGTTCCGGCAAAGGCACTGCCCCCCGCCTACGCAGGGGCGACGATAGAGAGATTGTCGGGGGGACGGTGCGCAGGCTGGACTGTTTTCGATACACCCACAGACGTCATCCCCAAGCAAGCGGAAAACGCTTTTCAGCAGCCGAAGGTTGATCACCCAGGAACGTTCCTGCGAACTGGAACGAGCCGTCATAAGGAAAGAACAACAAAGACGGACCAAGACCACAACCGGCCGCTGTTTTGAATTTGCTCCTGCTCCTGCTCCTGCTCCTGCTTCTGCTTCTGCTTCTGCTGTTGCTGTTGCTGTTGCTGTTGCTCGTGATTTTGCCGTTGCTGTTGCCTTGGACTTTGATTTACCCGGGGCCCCTGCCGCAGCGGCGGAGACGACGGGAAAAACCCGAAGGGCGACGCACATGGATGTGCGTCGTTTTCTG
>NZ_JBYSVX010000085.1:0-2333 GCF_058986605.1 Pseudomonas sp. GW821-FHT07E12
TACCGGTAACGCCCCATCGCGGCTGATGGCCCGAGGCCACCCAGAGCCGCTCCTACGTAAGAAACCGCGAGCGGCGAGTCAACCGGATTCCGGGCAGGCCGACTTCACCTCGTGCCGATCCGCAGGTGCTGCTGCCGGCCGGGTACGCGAGGCCAGCACGACGCCTCCGATCACCGCGACCACACCCAGCAACTGCGCCGGTTGTGGCGATTGCCCGCCGGCCATGCTCACCAGCAAGGTGAACACCGGCACCAGGTTGAAGAAGCTGGCCGTGCGCGCGGTACCCAGGCGGCGCGCGGCGGCGAACCAGAACAGGTAGCCCAGCACCGAGCTGCACAGCGCCAGATAGACGATGCCCCAGTGCGCGCTGGCGGGAGCATCGGCTGCGGCAGCCAGCGGCTGTTCGTGCAGGACGGCCAACAGGAGCAGCACGACGGTGCCGAGCGCGATCGACCAGGCGGTGGTCTCCTGCGGGTTCAGGGCGCCCAGGTAGCGGCGCGAGACCACCGTCGCCAGCGCCCAGGACAGCGAGCCGCCGAGCACGATGACATCGCCGGGGGTCAGGTGCAGTTGCGCCAGCCGCGATGGATCGCCTCCACTGACTACCAGTGCCACGCCGGCCAGTCCGCTCAGCAGGCCGGCGCCGCGCCAGCGGTCGATGCGTTCGCCTTCGACCAGCGCCGACAGCAGCAGCGTCCACAGCGGTGTCGTCGCCATGATCAGCGCCGCGTTGAACGGGGTAGTTGAGCGCAGGCCGAAGAACATCGCCAGATTGAAGCCGACCACACCCAGCAGGCCGACCGCGGCCAGCGCCGGCAGGTGTTCGCGCAGCCGGTGCAGGCTCAATCGACCGACAGCGCCCAGGGTGCCGAGCAGGACGATGCTGGCCAGCGCGAAACGCTCGGCGCCGGCACTGATCGGCGGCATCCAGTGAATGACGTGGGCGCCGACGTTGAAGGCGCTGCCCCAGAAGAAGGCGGTCAGGACCAGGCTGGCGTAGGTAAGGGCGTTGGAGCGCATGGCGGCGGGGTTTCGGATGAAGAAGGAGCGCATGCTGCGCCGCCGCTCATGCGCTTACTATTCCCAGATGCTCATCCCTGGATGTGAATAAATTCCCATGTTGGACTGGGAGAACCTCCGGCACTTCACCGCGTTCGCGCAGGCCGGCTCGCTGGCGGCCGCGGCGCGCCGGTTGCAGGTCGAACACGCCACCGTGGCGCGGCGGATTGCCGCGCTGGAGGCGGAGTTGGGGCTGAAGCTGGTCGATCGGCGTGCACGTGCCTACGTGCTCACGCCGGACGGTGAGCGTATTGCCGAGCTGGGGCGGCGAATGGGAGATGAGGCCCAGGCGGTGCTGCGCGCCGCCACGGCCGGCCAGCAACAGGTTGGCGGACAGGTTTCGCTGAGTGCGCCGCCGGCCACCGCGAGCACGCTGGTGGCGCCGCACCTGGGTGAACTGCGCCGGCGCCATCCCGCGATCCATCTGGTGCTGATCGCCGAGACGCGCATGGCCTCGCTGCGCAGCGAGACCGATCTGGCGCTGCGGCTGAGCCGTCCGGACGATCCCGAGCTGGTGGTGCGGCGGCTGCGGCGTCTGCAGTTTTCGTACTACGCCGCACCCGAGTATCTGGCGCGTACCGCCCCGGCGCAGTACGTGTTCATCGGTTACGACGAGAGCCTGGACGACAGTCCGCAGCAGCGGCAGTTGTTCGAATTCGCCGCCGGGCGGCCGCTGGTCGTGCGCAGCAACAGTGCCGATGTGCAGCGCGGTGCGGTGCGTGCCGGGGTGGGTATTGCGCTGTTGGCGGATCTGCCGGGGCATCTGGAGGATCCGGGGATGGTGCGGTTGCCGGGTGGGTGCGAGGTGGTGGAGCGGGAGTTGTGGTTGGTGGTGCATCGGGATTTGCGGCGGGCGCCGGCGGTGCGGGCGGTGGCGGAGTTTCTGGTTGAGGCGATGGCGGAGTCTTAGGTGTTGGTTGGTTGGTTTTGATGGTGCGAGGAGGAGGCGGCTCGTGGAGCTGGGCCTGTGATTGCATTCGCTATTGGGGGTTTCATTTTTCGGGGCGGTGATGGATGAAGTGATGCGGTAGGGCTCACTTCGCGGGAAACCCAAAAATCGTCGTCCCCGTGAAGGCGGGGACCCAGTGACTTCCGCGTCGTCTCACTGCCGGCACCATCTCTCTACCGTCATCCCCGCGAAAGCGGGGATCCATGGACGTTGCTTTTTAGCTTCTTGGGTTTGAAGCAACAGCAACAGCTTTCGCTCCTTCGGAGCGAGTCACTTGTTCTTTGCTTGTGCAAAGAAAAGTAACCAAAAGAAGCGCTTTACAGCA
>NZ_JBYSVX010000086.1:0-2060 GCF_058986605.1 Pseudomonas sp. GW821-FHT07E12
GCCGCGAGGGCTTTCCCGGGGAAGCCCCATCGCGGCTGATGGCCCTAGGCCACCCAGAGCCGCTCCTACAGTGTCGCCGCGAGGCTCTTGCAGGACTTCCGGCCCATCGCCACAGCAGCCGTGAGTGCGATCATCGACGGTCGCCCACTGCCTGGCCTGTCCCGATGAAGTCACCGCTCGCCGTCGCCCTGTCCCTCGCGCTGCTGTCCGTTCCGCCAGGTGTGGCCGTTGCGGCGGAAACGCCGGCTACCGTTGCGAGCGCAGCCAAGCCCGCCGAAAGCCCCGTCGACGCGCAGTTCCGCGCGATCTACGAGAAGGAGTGGGCCTGGCGCAAGGCGCAGACCGGTGCGGCCGACGAGGACAGCGACAGTTCCGGCGACAACCCCCGCCTGCCCGATGTTGGCCCGGCCGCGCAGCAGGCGCGACTGAAGGTCTGGGACGACGTGCTCGCCCAGCTCGACAGGCTCGACGTCAAGCAGCTTTCGGCGGACAACCAGATCAACTACGCGATCTACCGCCCGCAGGTCGAGGATCTCGCCGCCGAGGTGCGCTTCAAGGCCTACGAGATGCCGTTCAACTCCGACAGCTCGTTCTGGTCGAACCTGGGCTTCATGGCGCAGCGGCCGCTGCGCACGCCGGCCGACCTGCGCGCCTACATCGCGCGCTTGAACGACGTGCCGCGCTACTTCGGGCAGAACATCGAGAACATGCGCGCCGGTTTGAAGCGCGGCTTCAGCGTGCCGCGCGCGGTGCTGGACGGGCGCGATGTATCGATCGCCACCGTCGCCGACATCAAGGATCCGACCGAATCGGCGTTCTATGCACCGTTCAAGCAGCTGTCTTCGACCATTCCCGCGGCCGAGCAGGCCAGGCTGCGCGAGGAGGCCAAGGCGGCGATCTCCGGCTCGGTGATCCCGGCCTTCGCCGATCTGCTGACGTTCTTCCGCAACGAATACGTGCCGCAGGCGCGCACCACGCTGGCCGCCGAAGCGCTGCCGGACGGCAAGGCGTTCTACCGCCAGCAGATCCGCGAATACACCACGCTGGACCTGAGCCCGGAGCAGATCCACCAGATCGGCCTGGAAGAAGTGGCGCGCATCCAGACGCAGATGAACGCGATCATTGATCAGGTCGGTTTCAAAGGCCGCAGCCCGGCCACGCGCTTCGCCGATTTCCTGCAGTTCCTGCGTACCGATCCGCAGTTCTACGCCAAGACCCCGCAGGAACTGCTGGATCGCGCCGCATGGATTTCCAAGCGCGTGGATGGTGTGGTCGGCAAGTTCATCGGCACGCTTCCGCGCGGGCGCTTCACGATCAAGCCGGTGCCGGCCGACATCGCCCCGTTCTGGACCGCCGGTCGTGGCGGCGCCACCACTTACTGGGTCAATACCTACGATCTGCCTTCGCGCCCGCTGTACAACCTGCCGGCGCTGACCCTGCACGAATCCTCGCCCGGCCACTCGCTGCAGGGCGCGCTGGCGCTGGAGCAGGGCGAGCAGCCGGCGTTCCGTCGCGAGAACTACATCTCCGCCTATGGCGAAGGCTGGGCGCTGTACACCGAGAAGCTGGGCCAGGAGATGGGCATCTACGAAACCCCGTACGAGGAGTTCGGCAAGCTCACCTACGAGATGTGGCGCGCCTGCCGGCTGGTGATCGATACCGGCGTACACCACGACGGCTGGAGCCGCGAGCAGGCGCTGGCCTACCTGCGTGATCGCACCGCGCTGTCCGAGCACGAGGTCACTACCGAGGTCGACCGCTACATCTCCTGGCCGGCGCAGGCGCTGAGCTACAAGCTCGGCGAGATCACCATCGTCAAGCTGCGCGCCGAGGCCGAGCAGCAACTGGGCGACAAGTTCGACATCAAGGCATTCCACGACGTGGTGCTGAAACAGGGCTCGGTGCCGCTGCCGGTGCTGGAGCAGCAGGTCCGCCAGTTCATCGCCGACAGCAAGGCCAAGGCGCGCGCTTCCTGAAGTGTGGCCCCTGTAGGAGCGGCTCTGGGTGGCCTAGGGCCATCAGCCGCGATGGTTTTCCCGGGAAGGCCATCGCGGCTGATG
>NZ_JBYSVX010000087.1:0-1728 GCF_058986605.1 Pseudomonas sp. GW821-FHT07E12
GCGATGGGGCGTTCCCGGTAACGCCCCATCGCGGCTGAAGCCGCTCCTACAACGACGGGTCTGCGCTATGCCGGATCGCCGCCGCGATCGTGGCAGCCCCAATTCAGGATCGGCGTGCCGGGGGGGAGCACCTCGCGGAACAAGGCCACGCGGCTGCGCTTCGGGTTGACCACCACCGGGGAACGCGCGGCCTTGAGCAGCGGCAGGTCGGCGCTGCTGTCCGAGTACGCCACGTCGATCTGGCCGTAACCGAGTTCGCGCAGCATCCGCATCTTCTCTTCGTTGTGGCAATGCCGCTTGGCGGTGACCGCCCCCAGGCGCGGCCCGACCAGGCTGCCGATCACGGGCACGTCCTGGTGCGCGACGAAGCCCAGAATCGCGCGTGCCAGCTCCGGCGGCGCGCCGGTGGCGACGACCACCCGATCGCCGGCCCGGCGATGGCCCGCGAACACCTGCAGCGCATGCTGCAGCAGCCGACGACGGATCTCGGCCTCGTGCTTGAGCACATAGGCATCGATCACGCGATTGAAGTCGCGCACCCGATGCAGCCCGAACGTGGCGATCCAGACATAGCCGGATATGCCGTGGCGGCGGGTCGGCAACCACGCGACCAGCGGCCCCAGGAGCGGCGTCGCCAGCAGCGCGGCCAGCAGCCGCAACGGGTTGCGCCGGATCAGCCAGGCGAACAGGTGGCTGCCGGAATCACCGTCGTAGAGGGTGTGATCGAAGTCGAAGACGACCAGCGGCGCGTCGGCGCGCGGGCTCGGATACGCCTCAGTCATGGGCGAAGAACAACTGACGCAGGGCCTCGCCCGGCTCTTCTGCGCGCATGAAGGTCTCGCCGACCAGGAACGCGTCGACGCCGTTGTCGCGCATCAGCTTCACGTCGGCGGGGCTGAGGATGCCGCTTTCGGTGACCAGCAGGCGGTCCCTGGGCACCGCGTTCTTCATCGCCAGCGTGGTCTGCAGGGTGACTTCGAAGGTGCGCAGGTTGCGGTTGTTGATGCCGATCATCGGCACCGGCACCTGGATCGCGCGCTCCAGCTCGTCGATGTCGTGGACCTCCACCAGCACGTCCAGGCCGAGCTGCATCGACAGCCCGGACAGATCGGCCAGTTGGGTGTCGTCCAGCGCGGCGACGATCAGCAGGATGCAGTCGGCACCCAGCACGCGCGCTTCGTAGACCTGATAGGGGTCGACGGTGAAGTCCTTGCGCAGCACCGGCAGCGTGCAGGCCTCGCGCGCCTGCTGCAGGTAGGCGTCGGCGCCCTGGAAGAAATCCACGTCGGTGAGCACCGACAGGCAGCTGGCGCCGCCGAACTCGTAGCTCACCGCGATGTCGGCCGGGTGGAAGTCCGGACGGATCACGCCCTTGGAGGGGCTGGCCTTCTTGATCTCGGCGATCACCGCCGCATCGCCCTGCGCGATGTTGGCCTGCAACGCCGCGGTGAAACCGCGCGTAGTCGGCAGGTCGACGCTGCGCGCGACCAGTTCCGCCAGCGGCACGCGCAGGCGGCGCTCGGCGATCTCGTCGGCCTTGCGGGCGAGGATGGTGGTGAGAATGTCGCTCATCGTGTCGGTTCCTGGTGGGCGCGCATTATCGGCCACAAGCGGCCGGAAGCGCGAAATGGCCTGGCAGCGCCTTGCCTGGTAGGAGCGGCTCTGGGTGGCCTAGGGCCATCAGCCGCGATGAAGCTTTCCCGGGCAAGCCACATCGCGGCTGATGGC
>NZ_JBYSVX010000088.1:0-1305 GCF_058986605.1 Pseudomonas sp. GW821-FHT07E12
GTCGCGGGGGCTGGGAGAGGGGGAGAAGAGACCGCGATGAGGCGTTACCGTTATCGGTAACGCCTCATCGCGGCTGAAGCCGCTCCTACGGGTTTTCCTGGGCCCTGGGGTTTTGCGAGGCTTGCGGCTCCTGCGTGGTGGTCGAGCGTGGTGGCACCACGCGTGGAAATCCCGGCGGCATTGGAGTGGCTGTAGGAGCCGGCGCGGACTCCGGCGGCGCGACCGGCAGGCTGGCCGGTGTGGTCAGCGCCGCGTCGTCGCGCAGTTTCAGCAGCGCTGCCCAGTCGCGGCGGTTGAAGTCACACAGTTCCTCATGGGCCGGCGTGCATTCCAGGCCGGCGTTCACAGTGTCCTCGTCGCCGCCGAGGGTGTCTTGCGGTGTGGGAAGTACCAGGCGACCGGCGCGATCCAGCTCGAGCTTGCGCATCATCACCGTGTTGAGCACGTTGCCGCCGATCAGGTAGAGCGTGCGATCGCCGCCGACGTTCGCCGCCACGACGATGTCGCAATGCGATTTCCAATGCGTGGTGCCGCCCTGCGCCAACTCGGCGCTCAGGCCGGCGAAACCGAGCGAACGGTCGCGACCGCGCAGCAGGCACAGCAGGTCGCCAGGCGCGGGTTTTTCGAGGGTCGGATCGGTGAGCCGGTACGGGCCGCCGTCGTTGCGGTAGGCGGCACGGATGTAGTCGATATGACGCGGCGAGCGCAGGAAGCCGGATACGCCGGCCTGCGTCATCACCCACGATACGAATGCGGCCGACCATGGGTTGTCGCTGATGAAGGCGCGGCAGTCGCTGGCGGTGTAGCGCGAGCCTTCCGGCGCGACGCAACTGGAGGCGCCGTCGATGCTGCCCATCGCCGACAGCGTGCCGCTATCGCGCCAGTAGCCGGCCACGCGTTGCCATGCGATCAGGCCTCGGTCGGCCAGCCGGCCGCTTTCGGCCTCGGTGATCGACAGGCTCGCGACACGTCCGTGCACGTCGATGAACGGACGCAGCCACAGACGGTGTTCGTTGCAGGCAGTACGGACGATGGCGATGGCGGCCTGTCCGAGACCATAGCGTGGCGGCAGGTCGCAGACTTCAGCGGCGGCGGCTGGGGCGGCCAGGCTGGTCAACGATAGCCACAGCCAGGGCAGGCGTATGCGGGCCATCGGGGTTCCTTCGGGGGAGGATGCCCCGGAGGCTGCCAAAAACCGTCGCGAACGGATCGTGAAAGCGCCTGATTTCTTGTAGGAGCGGCTCTGGGTGGCCTAGGGCCATCAGCCGCGACAGGCTTTACCGGTAAAGCCTGTCGCGGCTGATG
>NZ_JBYSVX010000089.1:0-1204 GCF_058986605.1 Pseudomonas sp. GW821-FHT07E12
AGAAAACGACGTGCATCCATGCACGTCGCCCTTCGGGTTTTTCCCGCTGGCTCCGTCGCTGCGGATGGGGGCCCCAGGAAAGTCAAAGGCAAAGAGCGACAGCAAAATCACGAGCAACAGCAACAGCAACAGCGCTACACCGTCCTGCTCTACGCGGGGCTCAATGTCCGATAGGTGAAGTTGGCCATTCGGACGGGGGCTTTTCCGGCGCTGTAAATGCCCACTTTCAAGCTCAGGAAGCCGCCGAACACGTTCTCGCATCCCCTGTTCGGGGTTCCGCTCCCGTAGCCCTGCAGAAACCCCAGACCTACGGGTCTTCGACGCGGTTGTAGAGTCGTTGCCTGCTCAGCGGTGCACCCAGGCCCGGTGCTTCGAGGGTGCTGGTGATGCGCAGGCGGCGGCCGTCGCCTTCCAGGTGGTAGGTGAGGGTTTCGTGTCGTTCGTCGGGGTGATCCAGGGTGATCACCAGGTCGTCGTCGATGTGCTGCAGGCGCGCGTGGGTTGTGCCGTCGACCAAGGTCAGCGGTTTGCCGTCGGCGGGCAACTGCAGCAGGCCACTGGGGCCGGACGCGAATATGACGAAGGCGGGACTGCTGGCTATCAGCAGGTCGTCGATCGGGGGGACGACGATGCGCGATTCGGGGCTCTCCAGTTGGTCTGGTTTGGGGCCACCCTTGCCGGGGCCACCGCCACCAGAGGGCGGGGCGCCGCCCGGAGGACCGCCGCCACCGCCGCCTGCTCCGCCACCACCTCCACCCATGTCGCCCATGCCACCACCCTTGCCGCCGGGAGGCGGGCCGCCTCGCGGAGGGCGGGCGCCGTCCGATGCCGGTCCGCCGTGTTTGGACAACTCACTGCGGGCCAGGATGCTGTTGGCCTGCTGGTCCGGCTTCCAGCGACCTTCGAACCGGTCGGGGCCTTGCACGGTCATGGTGGGCAGGGTCTGGGTCGCGGCAAGCAGTAGGGCTAGCAGGCGCATTCGTCGGGGATCGGCGGCAATGGACGGTCGATGATGCTATTCGCCGTGCCCGAGCGGGTGTTTGACGTCATGCGTCACACGTCGGGGTAGCGCCGCCGGTACTGGATCTGCCGGGTTTCGTCGTTGTGGATGTGGTCATTCTTGGAGGGATGGCAGCCCTCATCAGGGGCTGCTCACCGTCTCGCTCCGTGCGTTCAGGCGTGGGGGGGGCAGGGGCTCGGACAC
>NZ_JBYSVX010000090.1:0-1160 GCF_058986605.1 Pseudomonas sp. GW821-FHT07E12
GCCGCGATGGGCTTTACCGGTGAAGCCCATCGCGGCTGATGGCCCTAGGCCACCCAGAGCCGCTCCTACGATGCATGGCAGGTCCGAAACTGCTCAGTTCGATGTAGTCCGCCTGCTCATGACAGGGATCGCACAGCGCGATTTCCTGGGTGGATCGCGTCTGCCTATGCTTGCACTGTCAATCCGACCGCGCATGGCCCCTCATGAACAGACTCCAGAACAAGGTCGCGATCGTGACCGGGATCGGTAGCGGCATCGGCAAGGGCTGCGCGCTGCGCTTCCTCGCCGAGGGCGCGCACGTGATCGGCTGCGATCTCGACGCCCCTTCGGCCGAGGCTACGGTCAACGAAGCCCGCGAGCAGGGCTATACGCTGGAAAGCCTGCATCCGTGCAACCTCACCCACCCCGAGGACGTGGCGGCATTGATCGACCTCGCCGTGCGGAGCGGTGGCGGCGGCATCGACATCCTGGTCAACGCCGCAGCCTGGGGCGCCTTCGAATTCGTCGAACACATGGACTACCGCACGCAGTGGAAGACCACGCTGACCGGCGAGATCGACGTGGTGTTCCTGGCCTGCCAAGCGGCATGGCCGCATCTCAAGCAGCGCGGCGGCTCGATCATCAACTTCGCCTCCGCCAACGCGCACGAAGCCCTGTCCGGCTCGGGTGCCCTGGCCCACTGCGCCGGCAAGGGCGCGGTGCTGGCAATGACCCGGCAACTGGCCATGGAAGGCGGCCCGCACGGCATCCGCGCCAACACCATCTCGCCCGCGCTGGTGGTCACCGGCGCGACCAAACCACGCCTGGACAACGAACCCGGCTTCAAGGAAACGGTGCTGTCGAAAATGATGATCGGCCGGTTGGGCACACCGGATGACATCGCCTGGTGCGCGACTTATCTAGCATCCGATGAAGCCGGCTGGGTTACTGCGGCAGATTTCAGATTGGATGGTGGTGCCACGGCCTGGTAAAGCATCGAAGTCTTGTAGAGCCGAGCTGGGCCGATGTGTGTTGAAGGATGCCTCATGGCATGTGGAGTCACGGCTGTTGCTGTTGCTCGTGATTTTGCTGTCGCTTTTCGCTTTCTGGGGCCCCCATCCGCAGCGACGGAGCCAGCGGGAAAAACCCGAAGGGCGACGTGCATGGATGCACGTCGTTTT
>NZ_JBYSVX010000091.1:0-1148 GCF_058986605.1 Pseudomonas sp. GW821-FHT07E12
CTCCGCTCTTATCTGCTCCGGATCTGTCAGGTTAGATGTCGAGCGCCGGCGTGGGCCACCGTCTCCGCTCTAGATCTCACGATCGCTTTGTAGCTGGGTGCCCACGCCGGTATCTCCCTTGATCCGCCCGAACAGTTGCCCGAGCCGACACTCGGATGGATAAGACTGGGCAAGCGGGGGAGCGCTCGACCCTTCCAGCCTAACGGAGATGCCCATGCATGGGATCGGGATCGATGTCAGCAAAGCCTCCTTGGACGTGGCCGTCTATCAAGGCCCCTTCCGCCAGTTCGACAACACCCAGGCCGGCCACCGCAGGTTGGCCGCATGGCTCAAGACCCTGCCGCTGCGTCAGGTCGTGCTGGAACCGACCGGGGGCTACGAACAGGACCTGCTCGATGCCCTGCATGCGGCAGGGCTGCCGATAGTGCGCGCCAATGCCCGCCAGGTCCGTCACTTCGCCCGTGCCACCGGGCAGTTGGCCAAGACGGATCGGCTGGATGCCGTCGTGTTGGCACATATCGCCCAGGTGCTGAATTTGCCGCGCTACCAGCCACCAGCCCCTTGGCAGCGACGCCTGGCCGAACACGTGCACAGCCGCCGCCAGGTGGTGCAGATGCTGCTCAGTGCCCAGCAGCAGCTGCGCTCGGTGAAGGATGGCCTGCTACGTCAGGCACTGCAGGCCAACCTCACTCAACTCACCAAGAGCAAAGTCTTCCTGGATCGGCAGATCGCTCAGCAGGTGCGTGAGCAGCCGCACTTGCAAGCCATCGGCACCCTCAAGGGCGTCGGGCCGGTCGTGATCGCGGTGCTGGCCAGCCAACTGCCCGAACTGGGCCGGCTGGACGGTAAAGCCATCGCCAAGCTGGTCGGGGTGGCGCCGCTGGCACGCGACAGCGGCACGATGCGCGGCACCCGCAGCATCTGGGGCGGACGGGCCCACATCCGCCAGGCCCTGTACATGTCCGCCCTGTCGGCCTTGCGCTACGAGCCGGTCCTGCGTGACTTTTACCAATCCCTGCGTGCACGCGGCAAAGCCGCCAAGGTCGCCATCGTGGCGGTCATGCGCAAGATGCTGGTGATCCTCAATGCCCGCGCTCGTGATGCCTGGGCCGGCACACCTGCGCTTGGGTAAACAAGACAGTTGCTAC
>NZ_JBYSVX010000092.1:0-1092 GCF_058986605.1 Pseudomonas sp. GW821-FHT07E12
AACGCGTCCATGCCGCCGATGTGGGCGATGAACAGATCCTGCAGATCGGTCGATTCACGGCGCGGCTTGGCGTCGAAGTTCAACCCGCCCTCTAGACCACCCTGGCGCAGCACCACCAGCATGGCGCCCACGGTGTCGTACAGATCGGTCGGGAACTGGTCGGTATCCCAGCCGTTCTGGGCGTTGCCGCGGTTGGCATCGATGCTGCCCAGCAGCCCGGCGTCGCTGGCCACCTGCAGATCGTGCTCGAAGGTGTGGCCCGACAGCGTGGCGTGGTTGGCCTCGATGTTGAGCTTGAAGTCCTTGTCCAGCCCGTACTGGCGCAGGAAGCCGGCCACGGTGGCGCTGTCGAAGTCGTACTGGTGCTTCATCGGCTCCATGGGTTTCGGCTCGATCAGGAAGTTGCCCTTCAGACCGATGCTGCGGCCGTAGTCACGGGCCACGGTCAGGAAGCGGGCGAAGTGCTCCAGCTCGCGCTTCATGTTCGTGTTGTGCAAGGACGCATAGCCTTCACGACCGCCCCAGAACACGTAATGCTCACCACCCAGCTCGACCGTGGCTTCCAGCGCCGCCTTGACCTGCACCGCCGCGCGCGCGACCACCGCGAAGTCCGGGTTGGTCGCCGCACCGTTCATGTAGCGCGGGTGGCTGAACAGGTTGGCCGTGCCCCACAGCAGCTTGATGCCACTGGCGTCCTGGCGGGCCTTGGCCAGCCCGACCAGGTGCTTGAGGTTCTTCTCGTACTCGCCGATGTCCTCCGCGTCCGGGGACAGGTCGATATCGTGGAAGCACCAGTACGGCGTGCCGAGTTTGGTGAAGAACTCGAAGGCGGCATCGACCTTGGCCTCGGCGGTGGCCAGCGGCGAACCGGCCTCCCACGGGAACTTGCGCGTACCCGGGCCGAACGGATCGGCACCGGCATTGCCGAAGGTGTGCCAGTAACAGGTGGCAAAGCGCAGGTGCTCGGCCATGGTCTTGTCGCCGATCTTCCTGTTGGCGTCGTAGACCTTGAAGGCCAGCGGATTGTCCGAATCGCGACCTTCGAATTTGATCTGGCCGATGCCGGGGAAGTATTCCTTGGCGCCGACGAAT
>NZ_JBYSVX010000093.1:0-730 GCF_058986605.1 Pseudomonas sp. GW821-FHT07E12
CGTTGCCAGCGTGGGCGCAGCGCCGCGCACCGCGCATAGCGCGTTGTAGAGATTCAGCAGGCCAGGGCCGGACAGCGCGTGCTCGACCGGCATGTGGCTGCGGGTCTTGAGCATTTCGCGCAGCAGCTGCGCTTCCAGGTCGGAGTTGGTCGCCAGCGCGGCCTGTCCGGCTTCTGTCGCCAGTACGACCGGGCGACCGCCATTGGGAATCCACACCGCTGCGCCCAGGCCGGTGCCGGGGCCGAGTACCAGTACCGGCGCGCGCGGTACGCGTTCCGGACCGGTGAGCTGGATGACCGCGCTGGCGTCCATGTAAGCCGCGGCGTGCGCTACTGCTTCGAAATCGTTGACCAGATGCACCGCGGCCAGCCCAAGCTCCTCGCGGATCGCGCGTGGCGATACCGGCCAGGGCAGGTTGGCGGTGATGACCGTGCCGTCTTCCAGCGGGAAGCCCGCGCTGGCAATCGCCACGTCGGATACCGCCGGACCGTCGCGCAGGAAGTCGCGCAGGATCGAGGCCAGGCTCGGGTAATCCGCGCAACGGTATTTGCGGTAGTCGAGCACCTCGATCGGATGGTCGGAATCGTGGCAGGTCCGCACCCGCCCGACGCGCACGTGGGTGCCGCCGACATCCGCGGCGAGGAACGACACGCGATCCGCCGTCGCCGGCGTGATTGTCTTTCCATGTTCTGAGACCACTGCGTACGTCCCCATGACACTCCCGACCGTT